>JBARKH010000254.1:0-11718 GCA_049801295.1 Allostellaceae bacterium
GGGGTGGCGGAGGCGGAGGTGGCGGGGGCGGCGGGGGTGGGGGCGAGCCGCCAGTATCGGTTGACGGCGGCGGCGGACTGCCACCCTGAAACCCGCCGATGACAGCGACGAGCTGCTCGGTTGTGACCGGGATCGGCACCGACGGCGCCTGACCTCGCTGGCCGATAATGGCGGTACTGAAATTGGTCGTGCACCGCGCCTGGCCCACCGCCCTGACGCACATGCGGTCGCCAAAGAGGAAAATGGCCTCGGTCTGGGTTTCGCTCCCGCTTTTTGTCGAGTCGGTCCCGCTCGCTGCGGCGGTACCGACCGCTTGTGCCGCCGCGAAATCCGGCAAGGCGAGGCTGGCCGCTCCGACCGTCGCAAGCAGTATTCGGTACGTTGACTTGGTCAAACCGCCTCCTGAAACACGCTATCGCGAGCGGCACACCGACGTTTCCAGGCCGAGCCGGCTTCGCGTCACGCTATCAAACCGTCGCGGTGCGGACTCCGGCGAGCCTCGAGCGATCACCGGGTCCGCCCCACTTAATGATATAGCCCCCCTCGCATGTCAACGGCGGCCGGCTCTACCGCGGTTTGGTCAATCCCTGATCGGTCGCGGCGGAGTCCGCGGCGGGCGCGGTTTGGCCGCCCGGCCGCGGGCGGGCCCCGATTGGTGCGCCGGCATCGGCGGCTTGCAGGTAGCTTAACAGAGCCTGGATCGTCTCTGGCGTGACGGGTGCCGGCGCGGATGGCGGTTCACCATTTTCGCTGATTATCGCGGTGGCGAATTTGGTTGTGCATTGACTTTGCCCGTTCGCGGTTACGCACATGCGATCGCCGGATAGGAAAAGCGCCTCGGTCCTCCCCCCACCGCCGGGGTCGACCGGCGCGCGACGCTCGGTCTTGATCAAGATGATGCCACCGCGAAGCGAGACCGTTGCCGTGGGCGTGTAAAACGCGATGTCCTTCTTCCTGCTGATCTCGCCGCCGACATAGCGCAACAAGCCGGCCGTCACTGTCGCCGTCAAATTGCCGGTTTGGGTTTGCGGGTCATAGAGGAATTCGTTGATAACAACATCGGAATGAGGCGCGATCGAGAGCGAAGACTGATCGGCGAAGAGGAGCTGAACCTGGCCCCGGTGGGCCGTGTCGATCCGCTCGTTGCGCATCGCGTCATGGGCGACGAGGAGTTCGCGGCTCGATAGATCGGCTACCGGGCCAACCCCTGGCGGGCCAACCTCTTGCGGGCCAACCTCTTGCGGGCCAACCTCTTGCGGATTGGCGGTCGCGGTAACATTCGCCGAGCCTGTGCAGGCCGCGACGACCAGCAGGAGCCCGCATGAGAGCCCGGCCATACCCCTGCCCGCCCCGCGTCTCAACGACGCTGGGACCCGGATTGCCGATCCCGGCGCCGCCCCGGAACCGGTATCATTGTCCACCCTGACGCTACACAAGTGCGTTGCACATCCCGGTAATGTCATCGCTCCGGCGTGGGCAGGCGCGTCGGCTCAATAAGACACGCGCAGCCCAACGATGACCTGCGTATCGCTCGATCGGTCGGAGGGCAGGTTGGAACCGATGGCTTCCCGGATCACAAACGCGGTCGCCGCGAGATTGGCGGTGAGGCCGAGTTCACCGGTTACTCCGTAGCGCCACTCCCGGGTGATGGGGATCAGCGTCGGGTCGACGGCCGGGTTGGCCGCGGCGCTCCAACTGTAAATGCGGTAGAGGACCGGGGTGACGATCAGCGGTCCTACTCCGAATTTCTCGGGCAATTGGAAGCTTTGTGTGTAGCTGGCCTTGAGCACGAGCGAGTCGTTCGAGGTAAAAGCCTGTCGGGCATTGTCGATTGCGTAGCTGGCCTGAAGGCCAAAATTGCCGTTGTCGGATATCTGGTAGGAAAGGTTCCCGCCCGCGGAGTGGACGCCGGCGTTCATGTCCGTGGCGGTCGGCACCGCGGTCACGTTGGAGAAATGTTCGGAGCGGAATTCGTAAAACCCTGTGACGTTGACGCGGTCCGTGATGGCGCGGTCGGCCCCGAGCCCGGCGCCAACGGTCCACAGGAATTGGCTGTTGCCCAAGAGCACTTCGTTGGCGAGCGCGTAGGGCCGCAGCGAAACGATCTTGTCGGCTCCACTGCCGCCGAAATCGAAGCGCGGGCCCGAATTGACTTCGACAGCCGCCGAATCGATCGAGCTGAACTCGAACTGCTTGGAATAGTAGATAAGCGCGTTGCTCTCCAGCGTGGCGCCGCCGAGATCATAGGTGTGCGCCACGTTTCCGCCCGTAAAGGCGTCCCAGCCGGGCCTTCCCAGAGAGACCGCGCTCAGCGTCGCCGGAACACCGCCGGCGACGATATCCGAGCCGGCCGGCTCAGGGCTGGCATTGCTCTGATGACGCAAGCCAACGACCAGGTTGGTGGCGAATTTCGACGGTGAGGTCGCGCGATCCATCTCGTCGCGCAGCGCCTGGACGCGAGCGTGCGTTTCCGGGGTTACGTCGGGCGCGCTTTCGACCTGCTCGAGGTAGGCGCGCGCGGCATTAAAGGAGCCGAGCCGAAGATAAAGCTCGGCAAGCTGGAGCTTCACTCCCGGAAAATTCGGGTTGTAGAGCAGCAGGCGCTCAAGCGCGGAGATTGCCCCCTCGAAATTGCCGAGTTTGATCGCAGCTTCCGCATAGCGAAAATTGAGATCGACATTGGTCGGCTCTTTGAGCAGCTGGGTGAATAGTTCGTTGGCCTGCACGTCCTCGGGGGTGCCGACCGGGGTTGGTTGAGCAACCGCTGCACTGCTGCCGAGCCACAGGAGCGCGGCGGCGAGGCCAATGCCGGCCGAAAGACCGGCGCGGCCGCGACGATCCCTGGCGATCCGGTAGCGCTTCGTCAATGCCGCGATACCCCTTCGGCGATCATTATGGCTCGGTCCGCCACCCGGTTGGCCGAGGAGAGAACAGCCCAAAATCGTCCGGATGAAAAGGCTTCTTATACTGCGATCTTCGGCGCTTACCGTCCACCCGCGATCCGTCGTGGTCTCCCGGTTAAATCTGGCGGGGATCGCGAGAAACATTTCGTCATGCCGGCGCGGGTTTTGCCCTAACCGGCGCCGGCGTCGGGCGAATCACGGCGGCCGCGGCCGCGATCGATCCGCGGGAACATATTCCCTGCCAGCAGGGAAAATTTCACGTTTGCGCCGGCCTGACCCGCGGCAACGCCCTGCAAGCGCTGGATTCTTGGGCGTTTGCCGCGCCCCGAGCAGGGAATTTTTTCGCACGGCGCAGGGAATTTCTTGCACCGAGCAGGGAATTTTTGCGGCGTGAGCATTCATCGGGAGGCGATGCGTATATAGAAATATTGCTGGTATAAATAGGCACGGGGACCGGGCACGACAACCCCGCGCCGTCACCCATCGGGATCGATCGGCCTCCGCATTCGAACACTTCGTGGCGCGGACGCTCTTGCGGAACCGGGCTGCGGCCGCGCGGAAATCATAACTGCTCGGGGGTGGCGCCGTAGGGCCGGGTGATCAGCTCCATGAGGTGGCCGTTCGGGTCGTCGAAATAGACCCCGCGGCCGCCGTAGAAGTGGTTGATTTCGCCGGGCTGCTCGCGGCGGAAATTGGCGTAGTGGCGGATGCCGGCGGCGCGAATGCGCGACAGAGCCGCGTCGAACTCCGCCTCGTTAAGAAGGAAGGCATAGTGTTGCGGGCGGAAATCCTCGCGGTCGGCAAAATCGAGGGTGACGCCATTGCCGGTCCGCACCGGCGCGAAGTGGCCCCACTCGGGCCCCGCTTCCAAATTCAGGATATCGGCGAGGAACTTGGCCGATTGCCATTTGTCCTTCGCCGGGATGATCGTGTGATTGAGCTCGACGCTCATGGCTACCCTCCTCCGTGGTGAGCCTCAACCCACCTCCTGGGCGAGGCGCGAGAGATGATGCGCGGTGTCGCCGAAGCTGTGTTCGATGACCATGCAGCGGCGGAAATAATGGCCGACCGCGTATTCCTCGGTCATCCCGATGCCGCCATGCAGCTGCACCGCGTTCTGCGAGACAAAGCGCGCCGCCTGGCCGACCCCGACCTTGACCATCGCGATGTTGTGGGCGCGCTCGGCGGCGTCCGGCTCGTCGACCATCATCGCCGCCAGCATCGCCATGCTGCGGCCCTGCTCCAATGACACGAACATCTCGGTGGCGCGGTGCTGCAATGCCTGGTTCTGGCCGATCGGCTTGCCGAACTGGGTGCGCGTCTTCAGGTATTCGAGCGTCATCGCCTGCATCGTCTCCATGGCGCCCACGGCCTCGGCGGCGGTCGCGGCGATCCCCGCCTCGACAACCCGCTCGATCACCGGAAAGCCGGCGCCGACCTCGCCGAGGACCGCGTCCGAGGCCAGCTCGACCCCGCTCAGCGAGATCTCGGCCGCGCGCGTCCCGTCGCGCATCGTATAGGCGCGGCGCGCCACCCCGTGCGCCGCGGCGTCGACGAGAAAGAGTGAGATGCCGGCGGCGTCGTTGCGATCCCCGGCGGTGCGTGCGCTGACGACCAGGCGATCGGCGCTGTCGCCATGGGCGACGACGCTCTTGGCGCCATCGAGCACCCAGCCGCCGGCCTTCGGCTTGGCGGTGGTGAGCACGTCGGAGAGATCGTAGCGCGCCTGACGCTCCGAGTGCGCGAAGGCGAGGACGAGCTCGCCCGCGGCGATGCGCGGCACCAGGAAGGATTGCTGAGCCTCGCTGCCGGCGAGGCGCAGCGCGGTCCCGGCCAAGATGACCGTCGCCAGATAGGGTTCGAGCACCAGGGTGCGGCCGAAGGCTTCCATCACCAGCATCAATTCGATGCCGCCGCCGCCGAATCCGCCGTGGCGTTCTGCGAAAGGGAGCCCCAAGAGCCCAAGCTCGGCATATTGCGACCACAGGGCCCGGCTCCAGCCCTCGGGCTCGGCGAGATACCCCTTGCGCTTGTCGAAGGTGTAACGGTCGAGGAGCAGCCGGTCGACACTCTCGCGCAGAAGGCGCTGTTCTTCGGTTAAGTCAAAATCCATCCGACGCGATTCCTCTGGAGTCGTCGTTCCCGCGAAAGCGGGAATCCAGGGCGAGCGACGGTGCGGTTGCCCCTGGACCCCCGCTTGCGCGGGGTGACGATCTGGTGATTACAGCCCCAATACCGCCTTCGAAACGATATTTTTCATGATCTCGTTGGTGCCGCCATAGATCGAGGCGGCGCGCAGCATGAGGTAGCTGCGGGTGGCTTCGGTCGCCCACACCGGGCCGAGTTCCGGCTCGTTCGAGAGCGCGGCCAGTTCCTGCGCCCAATCGGGCATCGCCAGCGGCCCGCCGGTATCGACCACCAATTCGCTGGTCGCCTGCAAGAGTTCGGTGCCCTTGAGCTTGAGGACCGCCGATAAGGGGTCTTGCTGGCCGGAGGCTTTCGAGGCGGAAAGGACGCGCAGCTGGGTGATCTCGAGCGATTTGAGCTCGGTTTCCAATTGGGCGATGCGGCGGCGGAACTCGTGATCCTCGATCAGCGGGTGCCCACCCGAACGCATGTCGCGCGCGGCCTCTTTGGCGAAGTTGACCCGCTCTTTCGACTTACCGAGCCGGGCGATGCCGGTGCGCTCGTTGCCGAGGAGGAATTTGGCGTAGTCCCAGCCCTTGTTTTCCTCGCCCACCCGCATCGCCACGGGGACCCGCACGTCGTCGAAGAAGACTTCGTTCAGATGGTGCGTGCCGTCGATCGAGATGATCGGGCGCACCGTGATGCCCGGCGTCTTCATGTCGATCAACAGGAAGGAAATCCCCTCCTGGCGCTTCGGCGCCTGCGGGTTGGTACGCACCAGGCAGAAGCACCAATCGGCCATGTGCGCGGTCGATGTCCAAATTTTCTGGCCGTTGACGATGTATTCGTCGCCCTCGCGCCGGGCGGCGGTTTTCAGCGCGGCGAGGTCGGACCCAGCGCCGGGCTCGGAAAACCC
The DNA here is from genome assembly GCA_049801295.1 of Allostellaceae bacterium. Taxonomy (GTDB): domain Bacteria; phylum Pseudomonadota; class Alphaproteobacteria; order ATCC43930; family CGMCC-115725; genus DATARH01. The sequence goes on from JBARKH010000254.1 coordinate 5,947, forward strand.
CTGACACCACCAATCATCGACATCGCGGGCGCGCGGCAGAAACCGGCTTTTCTGTTCATCGGTGCCGAACTGGATCAGCACCGGGCCGATCATCGTGACGTTGAAAACCTGCATATCCGGCGCCTGCGCCAGCTGGTTTTCCTCGAGAAACATCATCCGCTGCACCGGCGTCCAGCCCGGCCCGCCGTGTTCCTTGGGCCAGCTATAGGCGGCCCAGCCCTTCTTGTTGAGGATGCGCTGCCAGCGGATCGTATCCTCCTTTTCCGCCGGGTGGCCGAGGCGCATCCGCTCGCGGATATCGGCGGGCAGATTGTCGGCGATAAAGCCGCGCACCTCGTCGCGGAAGGCCAATTCATCCGCCGTGAAGCGCAGATCCATGAGTCGGCTCCTGTGGTTTGCCCATCGTGGCGTCCGATCCGAGCGCGGATGATCGGTCGCGATCGGTTTTCCTGCAACCAAATTGGCGGGCGTTCTCGATCATCGGCGGTTTCCGCTTGTTTCGGGGCGCCGAGCGGAGCGATCCTCTGCCGGCTCGCGGGTCGCAAACGGGAAGGGGCCGGAAATGGCCGATCTACCAGGGAAAGCGCTGGCGCGGGAGCTGATGGGCGAGAGCTCGGTGGAAGCGCGCGCGACCGCGATGGAAGACGTCATCGCTTCGGTGCGCGAGCGCGGCATCGATGCGGATACCGCCAATCGCCTCTTCGGGCGCCTCTGGACCCTCGAACGGATGTTTTATTACATCTATGGCGGCTGGGGGCAGGGCCTGGAGATGAACGACTTTCCGCCCTCGGTCAAATATCTGTTCGCACGGCAGATCGTCGACGAATCGACCCACGAGATGCTCTATATGGACGCCCTGCTGCGGCACGGCTGCGTCAAGACGCAAAAGCAGGCGTTCGGCCATCCCAACGGCGCCTTCAAGGTCGATTCCGCAACCGCCTATTACGTGTTTTCGCTGCGCAACCTTGCGACCTACAAGCATCCGATCCGTATCGCCGCGCTCAATCTCGGCCCCAAGATCGTCGAGCTGGCGTGGATGGAGGGATTGGCGGAGGCGATTCCCGACCCCGCCATCAAGCAAACCTTCGCGAGCCAGACGATTGAGAACAGGAGCCACATCGCGATGGGCCGGCGGATCGTCGAGGAATTCGTCGAGAAGCCGGTCGAAGCCGAGATGTGCCGCTGGGCGTGCCGGGTGGCGCTCCAGGATTATCGCCGGTTCCTGCACGAGACAAGCGACTTCGTGCTGCAGCGCCAGACCCCGCCACCGCCCGTTGAGCGGGTGCGGGTGACCGATTGAGGGAGGGCGACGTGGCATTGAAGATCGATCACGAACGCTGCACCCAGTGCCGGATGTGCTACATCGTCTGCCGCGAACTCGACATCAACGCAGTCTATGTGGCGCTCGACCCGCTGCACCGCATCGAGATCGATCTTGACGCCTGCACCTATCCGGGCTGCACGGCGTGCTTGATGTATTGCCCGGCGGACGGCTCGATCGTCGAGGCCGCGACCGGCCGCTCGATGGTCCCGCCGCCGCCCGAGGCGTGGCAAGCCAAATAGGAGGGACGCCATGCATCCGATCCTCGAAGAGTTCTGCGACAAGTGGGTGTGGCCGACGATGCCCGGAGCGCCCGGGGCGGAATTCCGCCTGGCGCTCACCCGCGACAAATGCCTCAAGGGCTGGGGGATCATCCTCGAACGCACGCTCAAGGACATCGAGGAGGAGCTGTCGAGAAACGACGATGGCTGGAAGAAGGACCATGCGCTGCGCGGCTATGCCGCCGAGGGCGTGCAGATGTCGATCAAGCAGATGTCGGCGCAGCTCTTGTCCGTCGATATCGGCGAACAGGAAAACTACATCGATCTGCAACGCATGCGAGCCCGCCAGATCTGGGACGAGTGCAAGCATTCCAAGCTCCACGCCGACGTCCTCATCGGCAAGGGCTGGGTCAAGGACGAGCGCGAGCTGATGGATATCGCCCAGGCCAATGTGCAGCCGCTGCCGGCCTATTTCGGGCTCTCGATGATGTTTCCGCACATCCACCCGCTCGCCCGGGCCGCCCAGAATTATTACACCGAAGCCAATGCCTGCCTCGGCATCATGGCCTACATCAAAATGTGCGACGACCCGCTGGTGGTGCACGAGCATCTCAGCCAACGCGACGAAGAGCTGATGCATTTCATGGAAGGCAAGTTCCAGCTCGATTTCTATTGCACGACGCCCGAATCGCAGCACCACGTCGAGGACGCACTCGGCTACCTCTTGCACCAGATCGGCGGGATCCGGTGACGGAGCCGCGCAAATTTTATCGTCACCCCCGCGAAAGCGGGGGTCCAGGGCGGGGGCCGAGAGGTTGCCCCTGGATTCCCGCTTGCGCGGGAATGACGGTCTCCTTGTAGCGGGCCGGTGGCGATGAAGGTTCGGATCGATTACGCGATCTGCAATTCGTGCGGGCTGTGCCGCGAGGTGTGCCCGGAATCGGCGATCCGACCGAAGCTGTTGGAGCCGCGCCACCTCTATGAGATCCAGCCGGAGAAATGCACCGGCTGCGGCGAGTGCCTCGACTATTGCCCGGCGCCGGGGGCGCTCGTGCAATATGCGGTATAAGGGCGCTCTGCTCGCCGGTGCGCTGATTGCCGCGGGCACCCCAGCCGCCGCCCAACAAATCCTGATGCTAACGCCCACCGCCGATACGTGCCGTGCATTCACTGCGGCTATGGTTTCTTCCGACAAGACGGCTCTAACTGCATTGGCGGGATGGGTCGTTGGGTACCTTTCCGGAGTAGCCGAGGCTACTCGGACCGACTTTTTGTATAACCAGGATGTGGCAAGGATCAGTAACCGCCTCTACAACGAGTGCTTGAAAAGACCCGAAATGCGCCTGTCGATTGCCGCGCAGGAATTGGCCAGAAAATTGATCGCCGAACACCGCGCTCACTGAGCGGCCGGCGACGCGGGGGACCAATCAACGGGGTGTCCGGTCGGATCGCCCCTTGCTAAACTGCCGGCGGCGACGCAGGGAGGTCGGGATGGCGAGGCAATATAGGCTGATGTCGGCGGACGGGCATCTCGAGGTGCCGCCGGAGCGCTGGATCCACCGGGTGCCGGAGAAACACCGCGACCGCGCGCCGCATACCGTGCATCTCCCCGATGGGGGCGATGCGTTGATGATCGAGGGCCAGCCGCTCCTCGAAGCCAATTTCCTCGATCTGCGCGCCGGGCGGGCGGCCGGCACCTGGCAGCCCTTTGGCCTCAAGGTCGCCGACGCGGCCGGCACCGGCGGGCCCGAGCAGCGGGTCCGCGAGCAGGACCAGGACGGCATGGACGCCGAAGTGTTGTTCGCCGCGATGGTCGCTGGGCCGGTGTTCTGGCGCAACATCGCACATGACGAGGTCTACAAGGCCGTAATCCGCGGCTACAACGATTGGCTGGGCGAGGAATATTGCGCCGTCGCGCCCGACCGCCTGATCGGCATGGGCGTCATCCCGATCACCAATGTCGAGGATGCGATCGCCGAGATGAAGCACTGCAAGAAGCTCGGGCTGAAGGGCGTCCTCCTCGGCGGCCTGCCCAGCGGCAAGGGCTATCCGACCCCCGAAGACGACAAGTTCTGGGCCGCCGCGATCGACATGGACATGCCGATTACCGTCCACGTCCAGCTCTACCGCACCGGGGCGCGCGCCAACCAGCCAACGATGAAATACCCGAAGGAAGACCCGGTGGTGATGGCGCGCCTCAGGCGGCCGTTTCTCGAATGGCTGGTCAATTTCGGGCTGCCGCCGTCTATCGGCATGGCGCAACTGGTGCTGTCGGGCGTCTTCGAGCGCTTCCCGAAGCTGAAGGTGTTTTTCGCCGAGACGCGGCTCGGCTGGGTCCCGTTCTGGCTCGAGCACATGGACCTCTGGTACAAGCGCCACATCGGCTGGGCCGAGGAAATGCTCGGCTTCAAGCCATTGAAGGAATTGCCGGCGACCTACGTCCGCGAGAACATCTATTTCACCGTGCAGTACGAGGGGGTGGCGGTGGAGATGCGCCACCATGTCGGCGTCGACCACATCATGTTCGCCACCGACTTCCCGCATATCGAGAACGAGTGGCCGAATTCGCGCCCGATCATCGACGAGATCTACGAAAACGTGCCGGCCGACGAGAAAGCCAAGATGTGGGCCGGCAACGCCGTCAAATACTTCAAGCTCGACGCGGCTTAGACTTATTCGTCATGGCCGGGCTTGTCCCGGCCATCCACGTGGATCCCCGGGTCAAGCCCGGGGATGACGATCTTTGAAGAGGGAACCGGATGGAACCGATCGTCGGCAACGGCAAATACACCTACCGGGTCAACGAGGAATGGCAGCAGCCGCCGGCATGGCTCGAGGTCAAGGCTTGCGCAGTTTCGGTCGACTCGCAGGATCGGGTCTATTGCTTCAACCGCAATGACGCGCATCCGATCGTGATTTTCGACCGCGACGGCAAGTTCCTTTCGTCATGGGGGGCCGGGCTCTTCAAGTTTCCCCACGCGATCCGCATCGTGCAGGAGAAGGGGCAGGATGTCGTCTGGTTGTGCGACGAGCATCACGCCCAGTTCTACAAATTCACCACCGATGGAAAGCTCTTGCAGACGATCGGCGAGAAGGGTGCGCGCTCCGACACCGGCATCCCGGATGGTGATATGAGCTCGCAGGCCTGGCGCAAGGTCACCCATGGCGGCGGCCCGTTCAACCTGCCGACCGACATCGCCTTTGCGCCGGACGGCTCGATCTTCATCACCGACGGCTACGGCAACGCCCGGGTCCATAAATTCTCCGCTGACGCCAAGTACCTGTTCTCGTGGGGCGAGCCGGGCACCGCGCCGGGCCAGTTCAACCTGCCGCATGGGGTGTGGATCGACCGGCGCGGCCGGGTGCTCGTCGCCGACCGCGAAAACGACCGGGTCCAGGTGTTCGACCAGCAGGGCAAGTTGCTGACGGTGTGGCCGACCAAGCTGGTGGGCGTGGCGTTCTTCTATGTCGACGACGACGACATCGTTTACGTCCCCGAGCATAATGCCGGGATGATCAGCATCCTCAATTTGGACGGCGAGCGGCTGGCAACCTGGGGCGGGATGATCCACCGCTCGTGTCACGGCATCTGGTGCGACTCGCACCACGATCTCTATGTCGTGCAGCCCGGTGAATGGGAGCCGCGCGCGCGCCGCGTCGTCAAGTACACAAGGCAGTAATCGCGCTGCATCGGCCTCCCGCGTCCTTCGAGACCGCGCGTTGCGCCTCCTCAGGACGAGGTTAAGAAAAAGCCTCATCCTGAGGAGCGCCCGGCGGGCGCGTCTCGAAGGACGCACAGCGGGCGTCGAGCTCTGAATTGGATACTCAGTGCACCAGCGCGCGGCGGGCCGCGGCGAGCGTCGCATCGGAATTGCCGCCGGCATCGAGGCGGGTCCAGTCGAGGACGCCCGGATCATGCGCAAGCTGAGCGGCGAGCACTTCGTGCGAGGCGTCGGACGCGTCGCCCCGGCGGGTGCCCAGACGCGCCTGCATCGTCGGGGCCGGCGCCTCAAGCCATAGACCGGTGAACGGGACCCCCGCCGCCACGGCGACAGCGGCAAAGGAGGCGCGCTCCTCGGGGCGCAGCGCGACGGCGTCGATCACGGCCGAATAGCCGGCGCGCAACGCCGCCGCGGCCCGGGCACAAAGATCGCTGTAGACCTGACGATTGACCGCCGCGGTGTAGGCTTCGGGCGGCAATGGGCTCTCCGGCGCGGCGCCGAAGCGCAG
>JBARKH010000255.1:0-14301 GCA_049801295.1 Allostellaceae bacterium
CACCTGGGCTGACGGCAGGCCGCGCCCGACCCCGGTGAGCTTGCGGCGCCCGGCTTCCGCGCCGTCGAGCGCAAACAGCAAAAGCCCGGCTTGGCCCCGGCGCGCCGTTTCGCTGACCCGCTCGAACCCGGCCACGGCCAAACCGGCCCGGCGGGCGAGGCCGATTGCGTCGCAACACCGTTGCGCCAGCAGGCTCTCGATACGGTCGGCAAGCTCCGGCAGCGCTACGACCGGCCGTCGCGCCACCCGCGCGAAGATCCTCTTTGCCACCGCCCGGTCCACTATATCGCGGCGCGGCGTCAACCACAAACCCCGTCCGGGAAGCCGCGCCTCGATATCGGGCACGATCGCGCCGTCGGGACCCACGACGAGGCGCAACAGCGTGCCGCGGTCGCGGACCTCGCCGGTCACGATGCAGCGTCGCTGGGGCGGCAGCAGTGCTGGCGTCGGCCCCGCGCCCGCCTCTGGCGCTCGGCGCTCGGCGGCGGTCGTCGCGGTTACTCCTTCTCGGCCGCGCCGGTGTCGGCCTCGTCGAACCAATGGGCGCGGGCCGCCATGATCAGCGTGTTCGCATCGTCGAGCTCGAGCTTGACGCCGCCCTTGTCGGAGGCGGTGAGCATCTCCACCAGCTCGTCGCCGGCGAGATCGGCGAAGTCGTCGAGGGTCTTGATGCCGCCCTCGGCGAGCGTCACCAGCATTCCGGGGGTCAAGCCTTCGAGCGCCGCCAAATCATCGGCGACACCGAGCTCGCGAGAGCGGCTCTCATACTCGCGGTCGCGGCGGTCGAGCGCGGTGCGCGCGCGTTCCTGAAGCTCGGCGGCGATCTCGACATCGAACCCCTCGATCTCGGCCAGATCGTCGACCGGCACGAACGCGACCTCCTCGAGCGAACCGAACCCCTCGGTGACCAAGAGGTGCGCGATCACGTCATCGATGTCGAGCGCGTCGATGAAGAGCTGGCTGCGCGAGCGGAATTCCTCGGTGCGGCGCTCGGATTCCTCGGCCTCGGTCAGGATGTCGATGTCCCACCCGGTCAGCTGCGAGGCGAGCCGCACATTCTGGCCGCGCCGGCCGATCGCGAGGCTGAGCTGATCGTCGGGAACGACGACCTCGATCCGCCGCTGTTCCTCGTCCATCACCACCTTCGTCACCTCGGCGGGGGCGAGGGCGTTGACGACAAAGGTGGCGGGGTCCGACGACCACGGGATGATGTCGATCTTCTCGCCCTGCAGTTCACCGACCACCGCCTGAACGCGGCTGCCGCGCATGCCGACGCAGGCGCCCACGGGATCGATGCCGCTGTCGCGCGAGATGACGGCGATCTTGGCCCGGCTCCCGGGGTCGCGCGCGACCGCCTTGATTTCGATGATGCCGTCGTAGATCTCCGGCACCTCCTGAGCGAACAACTTGGCCATGTATTGCGGATGGGTGCGCGACAGGAAGATCTGCGGGCCGCGGGTTTCCTGTCGGACATCATAAATATAGGCGCGTACCCGTTCGCCCTGGCGGAAGCTCTCCCGCGGCAACAATTCGTCGCGCCGCAGCATCGCCTCGGCGCGCCCCAGATCGACGACGACATTGCCGAATTCGACGCGCTTGACGAGGCCGTTGACGATTTCGCCGACCCGGTCCTTGAACTCGGTGAATTGGCGCTGGCGCTCGGCGTCGCGCACCTTCTGCACGATCACTTGCTTCGCGGTCTGCGCCGCGATCCGGCCAAAATCGATGGGCGGCAAGGGATCGGTGATGAAATCGCCGATTTCGGCCTCGGGGTTGAGCCGCTGCGCCGCCTCGAGCGGGATCTGCGTCGCCTCGTTCTCGATCGTCTCGACCACCTCGCGGAAGCGCAACAACCGGATCTCGCCGTTGCGCCGGTCGATCTCGGCCCGGATGTCGTATTCCTGGCCGTATTTCGAGCGCCCGGCCTTCTGGACAGCCTGCTCCATCGCCTCCAGAACTTCGTCGCGGTCGATGCCCTTGTCGCGGGCGACGGTGTCGGCAACCTGCAACAATTCGGGGCGGGCGAAGGTGGTCGTGGTCTCCATGGCATTCACCGTGTCAATGGATCGGCATCAATGGATCGGCGCCGGGCGGCCGGTCTTTGGCTGGGCCGACGCGAGAAGGTCTTCAGTCAGGACGAGCTTTGCCCGGACGATCGCGGCGAGCGGCAGGCGAACCTCGCCGGATTCGCCCACCAGGCGGACATACTCTTCGGCGCGTCCGATCAGCCGCCCGCGAAAGCGCTTGCGACCGTCGAGCGGCGCACTCAGGTCGATTCGCGCCTCGAACCCGGCGAAGCGATCGTAGTCTTCCGGGCGAACCAGCGGGCGGTCGATCCCGGGCGAACTGATTTCGAGCATATAGGCACCGGCGATCGGATCCGCCACGTCGAGCAGCGCCGAGACCGAACGGCTGATCCCGGCGCAATCGTCGACGGTCATCGCCGCCTCGTCGCCGCGCTCGGCCATCACCTGCAGCGTCGGCCGCTGCGAGCCGGTCAGCGCAACCCGCACCAGGCGATACCCCATCGCCTCCAGCGAAGGCTCGATGATCCGGGCAATCTCGTTGGTATCGATCGGCAACCGATTCCTATCCTGGCGGAGAGCGTAGACTAAAAACAAAAAGCGGGCCGTCGGGCCCACTCCAACAATACGGCCCGGCCAGGGCCTTCTTGCCCAGGCAGACCCTATGGGACTTTTGCGGTCATATATAGTGAAACCGGCGCTGCTGGCAAGGCGCAACCACCCGAGCAGAAGCTAACTCGCTCGCCGGATAAACCGCAAAAACACCGGCGCGCGGCCGGCCGCGCGGGCCTTTTCCTCGTAGCGCGTCGCCGGCCAATCGGGCGCTCGCTCGCGCCAATCGGCGGGGGTGCGCGCGGTCCAGACGAAATCGGGATGCGCGGTGAGGACCTCCAGCATCCATACCAGATAACCGGGATCGTCGGTGGCGAGCCGCAACTCCGCGCCCGGTTGCATCACGGTTGCGAGGCGGTCGAGCGTGGCGCGCGCGACGAGACGGCGCTTGTGGTGCCGCTGCTTCGGCCAGGGATCGGGGAACAGCACGAACACCCGCCCGATCGAGGAGGGGGTCAGGCAATCGAGCAACAGCCGAGCGTCATCGGGGAAGATGCGGATGTTATCGAGGCCCCGGCCGGCGATCTCGCCGAGGAGCCTTGCGATGCCGTTCTCGAACACCTCGCAGCCGATAAAGCCAATCTCGGGGTGCTGTTCGGCTTGTGCCGCGAGATGCTCGCCGGCGCCAAAGCCGATCTCGAGCCAGACCGCCGGCGGCGGCATTGCGAACAGGGCGGCGGGATCGAGCGGCCGACGGTCCGGCAGGCCTATCGCCACCCGCGGCAACAGGCTCTCGGCGAGCAAGCGCCGACCTTGCCGCAAAGGGCGCCCGCGGCGGCGGCCATAGAGCCGACGGGCCGAAGGCGATGCCGCTTCAGTCAAAGAGCCCCGGCACAGCCACCTTGGGCAACCACCTTAGAAAGCGCGGCGCAACTCGTCGACAAGATCGATGCGTTCCCACGAAAATCCGCCATCGGGCTCGGGTGCGCGGCCAAAATGGCCATAGGCCGAGGTGCGCGTGTAGATGGGCTTATTGAGCCCGAGATGGGTGCGGATCCCGCGCGGCGACAGATCCACCAGCTCCTGCAGCACGTGCGCCAGCCTGTTCTCATCGAGGTCGGACTGGGTATCGACATAAAACGACAGCGGCTTCGCCACGCCGATCGCATAGGCGATCTGGATCGTGCAGCGCTCGGCGAGCCCGGCGGCGACGACGTTCTTGGCCAGATATCGCGCGGCATAGGCGCCCGAGCGGTCGACCTTGGTCGGGTCCTTGCCCGAAAAGGCGCCGCCGCCGTGCGGCGCCCAGCCGCCATAGGTGTCGACGATGATCTTGCGGCCGGTCAGCCCGGCATCGCCGTCGGGGCCGCCGATCACAAAGCGGCCGGTCGGGTTGACGAGGAAATTGTCCTCGTCGCACATCCACCCCTCGGGCAGGGCGGCTAGGACGTAGGGGCGCACGATCTCGCGCACCTCCTTCTGCTCGATCTTGTCGGAATGCTGGATCGAGACGACGATCTTGGCTGCCCCCACCGGCTTGCCCGCGCGGTATTGCAGGGTGACCTGGCTCTTGGAATCGGGGCCGAGCAGCGGCGTCCTGCCGGCGTGCCGTGCCTCGGACAAGCCGCGCAGGATCAGGTGCGCGTAATAGATCGGCGCCGGCATCAGCTCGGGCGTGCCCGTGCAGGCGTAGCCGAACATCATGCCCTGGTCGCCGGCACCCTCGTCCTTGTTGCCGGCCGCGTCGACGCCCTGGGCGATATCGCTCGACTGGTTATGGATGTAGCAATCGACATCGGCGCGCTGCCAATGAAAATTGTCCTGCTCGTAGCCGATCTCGCGGATCGCGTTGCGCGCCACATTGATCAGGAGTTCCGGGGTGATCGACGCCGGCCCGCGGGTTTCGCCGGCAAGGACGACGCGGTTGGTCGTGACCAGGGTTTCGACGCCGCAGCGCGCCTGGGGATCGGCCGCGAGGTAGGTGTCGACGATCGCATCGGAGATGCGGTCGCATATCTTGTCGGGGTGCCCTTCGGACACCGACTCGCTGGTGAAAACAAAATCGAGCTTCGGCAAGAGACAATCTCCCCCTCAATCAACCTGATCCAAATGCCGGGCGCCGCCCTACGGACGGATTATGCAAACCGGTGCCCGCGTCTCCGGCGGCACCTTGTCGAGTTTAGCGACCTAAGCGTCAAGCAGGATTGTGCTGGCGGGCCCTTCTGATGGACCGAACAGGGATTTGATCGGTTGTCCGCGCGCCCTCTGAGGCGAGCGCCCTGGCCAGTTCCAGGAGGCGGCGACGCACAGCGGTATCGTCGATAGCGTAATAGGCCTCGACCAGTTCGATCGTTTCGCGTCGGCGCAGCGGATCGGAGTCGAACGCCTCGGCCGGCGGTTCGGAAAAGCCGCCCGGGATCGCCGGCGCGCGCACCGGATCCACGTCGTCGAAGAAGAACGAGACCGGCACATCGAGAACTCGGCTGAGTTCATGCAACCGGCTGGCGCCGATACGGTTGGCGCCGCGCTCGTATTTTTGCACCTGTTGGAAGGTCAGGCCGATCGCTGTCCCGAGCTTCTCTTGGCTCAACCCGAGCATGTTGCGGCGCAACCGAACCCGGGAGCCGACTTGCACATCGATCGGGTTCGGTTTGTCCGATTTTTGTCGGCTCGGCCGTCGGATAACTCGCGATGTCGCCATAAACCTGCCCGCACATGAAGAGTGCGAGGGGGATATCTCATACGATAGTATGTTGTCAACGACGCTCTACAACTTGCGATAGGCGAATTTATACCCCGATCGCGGCATTCGTCGGCCTGAGCTAGCGCCGGCGGCGCAATGACGGAACCATGCCGAGCATCAGCATCGCCGCGAAAAGCCAATCGCCAGCGGCGGCATAAGTGGTTGGCGATAGTGAGGCTGGCAGCGGCACATCGGCATGACCGACGCTGTCAAGACCAGTGCGCGCCATCACCCGTCCGGCGGGGTCGACAACCCCGCTGATGCCGTTATTGGCAACGCGAACGAGTGGCAACCCTTCTTCGATCGCGCGGGTCCGGGCGATCGCGAAATGCTGGTATGGCCCCGAGGTGCGACCATACCACGCATCGTTGGTGACGTTCAAAATCCAGGCCGGACGCGCTTCCTCATCGACCACCGCGCCCGGGAAGATCGCCTCGTAGCAGATGATCGGCGAGAAGGCGGGAAGCCCGGAGAGCGCGATCGTCTGCGCACCCGGGCCGGCGCTCAGATCGATGCTGCCGGGAGTGATCTTCTTGAGCGGCAGCACGCTGCTCAACGGCACATATTCGCCGAACGGCACGAGATGCGCCTTGTCGTAGCGGGCGCGGATCGTGCCCTTGCCGTCGATCGCCTCGATGCTGTTCCAGATCCGGGCCGGCCGCTCGGGAGGCTGGGTGGCCCGCAGCGCGCCGGTTATCAGATAGCCGTCCGCTCCGCCGTGCCCAGGCGCGACCGCCGCGATTGCGGCGCGGTGCGGGCTATCGCGCCCGAGGAGATAAGGTGCCGCCGCTTCCGGCCACAACACCGCGGCGAGTTTGTGCTCGGCCGGGCCGCTGCTCAATTCGATCAGCCGGTGAAAATTCGCGTCGGCCGCCGCCGGGTCCCATTTCAACGTCTCGGGGATCGAGGGCTGGACGAGGCGCAACCATATTCCGGTCTCCTCGGGCGGCACCAGTTGAAGCCGCAGCGCGCCAAACGCCGCGGGGACGAGGATCAACAGCACCGCGCCCAGCGCCGGGGCCGCGCGCCGCGTCCACGCCATCGGCCGCAGCGAGGGGATCCCCAAGAGGGCGGGAAGCGCGGCGGCGAGCACCGTGACAAGGCTCAGCCCGTAAATGCCGACCCAGGCGACGATTTGCAGCATCGCCATCGAGCCGGGGAAGCCGCCCGACCAGACATAGCCGACGAGGTTCCATGGCAATCCGCTCAACCAATGCCCGCGCGCCCATTCCGCCGCGCTCCACGCCACCGCGAAGAGGCACACCCGCGCGCCGGCCGGCAAACGCAGCGACCGGGTGGCGAGGCTGGTCACGCCGAGCGTCGCGGCCGGGTAGAACGCCAGGTACGCGGGCAATCCGAGGACGGCAAACGGCAAAGCCCACCAGAACCGGGCGATGTCGACAAAGAGGGCCGCGGCGATCCAGTAAAGACCGGCGACAAAAAAGCCGAGGCCAAAGACATAGCCGAGCCGCGCCGACGCCCACGGCCCGGCGCTGCCCTCGTCGAGCCACAAAAGGCTGGGAAAGACGATGAAGATCAGCGGCGTCAAATCGACCGGCGGCAGCGCCCCGGCGAGCAGCGCCCCCAGCACGAACCCAAGCCCATAGCGCCGCCAGCCCGACAACGCGGCGAGCTCCTGCGCGAGCCAGCACAGCGGCGTCTCGGTCCGCGCGCCGGGGCGAACCCGCAGCGCCGAGGTTTCAGGCACCCACCACCCCTTTGCCGCCGATCGAGGCCGGCAAGCCGCGCACGCGCAGCCGCTTCACACGCCGCGGATCGGCATCGAGGACCTCGAATTCGATGCCGTCCGGATGGGCAATGATTTCGCCGCGTTTCGGCACCCGTCCGGCCAGCATGAAAACCAGGCCGCCCAGCGTGTCGACCGATTCCTCCTCGCCCTCGGGGCGCAGGCGGGTGCCGTGCTGTTCCTCGAGTGTTTCGATCGGCAAGCGCGCATCGGCGATGATGCTGCCATCGGGCCGTTCGATCAGGCTCGGGGCCTCGGCGACGTCGTGCTCGTCCTCGATCTCGCCGACGATCTCCTCGATCAGATCCTCGATCGTCAGCAGCCCGTCGATGCCGCCGAACTCGTCGACGACCATCGCGATGTGCGTGCGCGCCTGGCGCATCTGGACGAGGAGATCCAGGATCGGCACCGATGGGGCGACAAACAGGACCTTGCGCAAGAGGCGGGTGAGCTTGCCCGGGCGGCGGTCGGCGACCGGTGCAAGCACGTCCTTGACGTGCACGAAACCGATGACGTCATCCAATGACTCGCGATAGATCGGCACGCGCGAATGGCCCTGCTCGACCATGCATTTGACGATTTCGCCAAACGGCTGCTCGACATCGAGCGCCACGATATCGACGCGCGGCACCATGACATCGGCGGCGCTGCGGTCGTGCACCTTGAGGATGTTGCCGATCAGGAACCGCTCCTGCGGGGTGATCGGGGCGGCGCCGTCGAGCACCGCGGCCGTCAACAATGCGTCCATCGTCTCGGCTGAGCCGCGCGGCCCCTGCGGCCGGCGTAAGAGGCGCCATAGGGTGCGCAGACGCGACAGAGATCCTCCGCCATTCTTGGGTTGATTGTGCTCGCTCTGGCCGTTGCTGGCCGGCGGCTCGGGGTCGCTCATCGAGGGAGAGTGTCCGGGTTTATCTGTTCACATAATAGCGCGATAAGGATCGGATACCCCTAAACTCTCTAATATCTCGACCTCGCGCGCCTCCATGGCGGCGGCATCCTCGTCGCCCTGATGGTCGAAACCAAAGAGATGAAGCACGCCATGAACGACGAGATGAGCCAGATGATCGGCCAGTTTCTTGTGCTGCTCCCTCGCTTCGCGCTCGACCGTCGCGAAGGCGAGGACGACATCCCCGAGCAACACGGGCGACCCCGCCGGCGCCGCGGCTGATGCCGGATCGGTCAGCGCAAAGGACAACACATTTGTCGGCGCATCTGTCCCGCGATAGGTGCGGTTGAGCCGGCGCTGCTCGGCGTCGTCGGTCAGGATCAACCCGACGATAAGGGGCGCCCCCACCAGCTTGCCCACGCCCCGCGACAGCGCCGCCCGCGCCGCCGTCTCGGCCAGCACTGCGGCCTTCGGGCAGGCCCCCAGCCACATATCGCAATGGACCGAGACCTCGACCGAAAAGGCGTGCGCCGGCAAGCCGCTCATTGCGCCATCTTAGACCGGCGGGTCGTCGCCGCGCGCGGCGCGGTCGCGCGACTCGTAGGCGCCGACGATCCGCGCCACCAGTGGGTGGCGCACCACATCCTTTTCGGTGAAGCGCACAATCGCGACATCGTCGACCCCGCGCAGGGCTTCGAGCGCGTCAGCCAGGCCCGAGCGGCTGGCGGGCGGCAGATCGACCTGCGTCGGGTCGCCGGTGACGACCATGCGCGAGCCTTCGCCCAGCCGCGTCAGGAACATCTTCATCTGCACGGGCGAGGTATTCTGCGCCTCGTCGAGGATCACAAAGGCGTGGGAGAGCGTGCGGCCGCGCATGAACGCGATCGGCGCCACCTCGATCTCGCCGCTGGCGAGCCGCTTCTGGAGCTGGTCTGCCGGCAGCATGTCGTTGAGCGCATCGAAGATCGGCCGCAGATACGGATCGACCTTGTCGCGCAAATCGCCCGGCAGAAAGCCGAGCCGCTCACCGGCCTCGACCGCCGGTCGCGACAGGATGATCCGCTCGACCTTGCCGGCCATCAACAGATCGATCGCGGCGGCGACCGCGAGATAGGTCTTGCCGGTGCCGGCGGGGCCGAGACCGAACACCAATTCATGCTCTCTCATCGCCTTGACGTAATGGGCCTGCCCGGCGCTACGCGGCGCGATCCTCCGTTTGCGCGTGCGAAACCCGGAATCGTCGCGCCAGAGGCTGAGGCTCTTGTCGTCGATTTCGGCCTGTGCCAGGCGCATCGCGGCCTCGACCGACGCCGTGTCGATCTCGTCGCCGCGCTTGAGGCGCTCATAGAGGCGTGACAGCGCGAGGCGGGCGACCTCGGTCGCTGAGGCGGGGCCGGCGATCGAGAGCTTGTTGCCGCGCGGCACCAGCGACACGCCGAGCTGGCGCTCGATGCGGTCGAGATGCTGGTCGCGCTCGCCGTAGAGCGCCGGCAGTAACAGATTGTCGTCGAATTCGAGCTGGCTGCGCCCGGCGGCGGCGATCTCGGCGGCGATGGCCGGCGGCAGAGCGGTCATGCCCGGTGCTCCGCGATCGCGCCGGCGAGGCTGTTGGGCTGGGCGGTGCGGATCGCCACCGGGACAATTTCGCCGATCCGCTCGGCCCCAGCTTCAGCATGGACGCTTTGCAGATAGGGGCTGCGGCCGACGAGCTGCCCCGGATGCCGTCCGGGCTTTTCAAAGAGGACCGGCAGGGTACGGCCGACCGAGGACAAGTTGTACGCGCGCTGCTGCTCCTGCAACAGCGCCTGCAAGGCGGCGAGCCGTTCGCTCTTGACCGGCTCGGGGACCTGGTTGGCGGCGCTCGCGGCCGGGGTGCCGGGTCGTGGCGAATATTTGAACGAGAAGGCCTGCGCGAAGCCGATCTCGCGGACCAGATCCAATGTCGCATCGAAATCCGCCGCGCTCTCGCCCGGGAACCCGACGATGAAATCCGACGACAAAGCCAAATCCGGGCGCGCCCGGCGCAGCCGCTCGACGGTGCGGCGATACTGAAGGGCGGTGTGGCGCCGGTTCATCGCGGCGAGCACGCGGTCGGAGCCGCTCTGCACCGGCAGGTGGAGCTGAGGCATCAGCTCGGGCACGTCGCGATGGGCGGCGATCAGCCCGTCATCGACATCGCCCGGATGCGAGGTCGTATAGCGCAGGCGCGCGATGCCCGGTACCCGAGCGAGGGCGACGATCAGCTCGCCCAGCCGCCAAACCCCGCCTTCTGGGGATGCGCCGTGATAGGCGTTGACGTTCTGACCGAGGAGCGTGACTTCACGTGCGCCGGCGGCGGCGAGCCGGCCGGCCTCGGCGATGATCTCCGCCGCCGGGCGGGAATACTCCGCACCCCTCGTGTAAGGTACGACGCAGAACGCGCAGAACCTGTCGCAGCCCTCCTGGACCGTGAGGAAAGCGCTGACCCCCGGCGTCGCGGATGTCTCCGGCAGGTAATCGAATTTGGGCTCGGCCGGGAAGCTCGTG
The DNA here is from genome assembly GCA_049801295.1 of Allostellaceae bacterium. Classification (GTDB taxonomy): domain Bacteria; phylum Pseudomonadota; class Alphaproteobacteria; order ATCC43930; family CGMCC-115725; genus DATARH01. The sequence continues at coordinate 10,479 of JBARKH010000255.1, forward strand.
TCGAGCACTGGCTCCGCCGCGGCGCGGGCCACCATCTCGGGCAGGCGATGGTAGGCCTGCGGCCCGAAGACGATATCGACAAAGGGCGCGCGTTCCAGGATCTCGGCCCCTTCGGCCTGCGCGACGCAGCCGGCGACCGCGACGATCATCCGGCCGCCCTGTCGAGCCCGGGCCTCCTTCAGCCGGCGGATCGTGCCCAGCTCCGAGAACATTTTTTCCGCTGCTTTCTCGCGGATATGGCAGGTGTTGAGGATGACCAGATCCGCACCCTCGGGGCTTGCCCCCGAAGCGTAGCCCAAGGGAGCCATCAAATCGGCCATGCGCGCCGAATCGTAAACGTTCATCTGGCAGCCATAGGTCTTGATGAAGAGCCGTTTGTTCATGGGCACCTGTGGTGGCAGCGAGAACGCCGGGTCATCCCGGCACCGGGGCGGCGGTTTCGGCGGCGGCGGTTGGCCGGCGCTCGTTTTCCAGTGGCGATTGGGGCTCGGGCGGCGCGTCGGGCCGCGGGCTGCGCCGGCCACTCAACGCGGTGGCGAGGCCGCCGGCGACGCGCTCCTGACAATAGCGGGCGAGCGCCTTCCTTGAGCCGCAAGCGGCAAGGGTCGTCGGCGGATGGAATTCGACGACAATCTCGACCATGCCGAGGCCCAGCAGCATCCATAGATGGGGCGCCAGCGTCATCGTCCCGTACCAGGCGAAGAGCGGCCGCAAGCGACGCCCGATCGGCATGCCGTCGAGCCTGGTGTAGGCGATCGACACCGGTTGCACCGTCACGGGGCCCGTTGCCGCGTGGTCGGCGACGCTGAACAGCGCGCTCTTGAACGCAAGCACCCGATTGCCGTCGCCACTGGTTCCCTCCGGGAACAGGATGAGCGCGTCCTTGGCGGCGAGCCGGCCGGCGATGCTGTCGCGCTGCAGCGCGGTGCTACGCACCTGGCGGTCGATGAACACTGAACGTTGCAGGCGCGCGAGCCAGCCGAACAGCGGCCACGTTGCGATCTCTTTCTTGGCGATGAACGAGCCGGCGATCAGCGACCCGAAAACGGTGATGTCGAGATAGGAAATGTGATTGGCCGCAAACAGCACCGGACGCGATCGGGTCGGGCGCCCGATCCGGCGCACCCGCAAACCGAGGATCCGGCAGCACCTGCGGTGATAAAAGCGCGGGAAGGTTGCTGTCCATGGCCGCCCGAATGCCACGCCAAACGCCTGCACCGGCATCAACAGGAGGGTCCAGGCGAGATAGATCGCCAGCCGCCAGACCCTCAGCGCCGGCGAACCCATGCGTTCTACGCCGCCCATGTTTCTTTCGATTGCCGCTCGTAGTGGCGCGAATACTTTCCGGTGACGAGATCGGTTTTGACCACGATGCAGACATCGGTGGTGTTGAACTGTTGGTCGATGACCGCGCCGTCGCCGACAAACCCGCCGAGGCGCAAATACCCTTTGATCAAGGGCGGCAGCGCCGCCAGCGTGCGGCCCGGATCGAGCGCCCCGGGATCGAGCCGCCGCATGTCGACAAAACGCTCCGGCAAGGCCCGTGCCCGCAGCGCCGGCGGGGCCAGGTGATGGTAGTAGAGGTAGGAGAGCGGCGCCGCCAACGCGTCCGGATCGGTGCCGGGCAGGCTCGCGCACCCGAACATCACACTGATGTCGTAATGCGAGACATAGGCCGCGATGCCGCCCCACAGCAACTGCATGACGGATCGCGCGCGGTATCCGGCATCGACGCAGGAGCGGCCGAGTTCGAGAACCTCGCCGGGATAGGCGAGCAACGGTCCAATGTCGTATTCGGCGGCCGAATAGAAGGCGCCGAGCTGCGCCGCCGCGTCGCGCCGGATCAACCGGTAGGTCCCGACGACGGCCTCCGCGCCGCCGCCGCGGCTGTGGTCGAACACCAAGAGATGATCGCAGATCTGATCATAGCCGTCGCAGTCGCGGCGCCGTTGTTCCATGCCGGCCAGCGGCTGGGCGCCCATGATCTCGTAAAAAATCCTGTAGCGCAGCGCCTGCGCCGCGTCGATGTCGGCGGCGCTTTCCGCGAGGCGCACCTGGAGGGTGCCGGACACGATATCGACGATTCGCGCGGCGCCCGAGCCGGTCGACAGGCCTGCCGCCGTCTCGCCCGACAGCCGCGACTGAGCCGTGGCGCCGGTGATCACGCGAGGCGATCCCTCGGGCCGCAGGGGTTGGTTCCATTGCGGCGCGACGGGGCCGCCGTTACCGCGGCGCGCGGCCATATCCGGCAGGGATGCACCATCAGCTCGGACCCAGCTTTTGCTTGCCACGCCGCGGCAGGGCGTACAGTTCGAGGCGGTGCCCGACCAGCTCGTAGCCGAGTTCGCCGGCGATGAACTCCTGCAGCTTCTCGATCTCCTCGTTGCGGAATTCGATAACCCGCCCGGTTTGCAGATCGATCAGGTGATCATGGTGGTCGCTCGGCATCTCCTCATAGCGGGAGCGGCCATCCCCGAAATCGTGGCGGGCGAGGATGTTGGCCTCTTCAAACAGCCGCACGGTTCGATAGACCGTGGCGATGCTGATCCGCGGATCGATCGTAGTGGCGCGGCGGTAGACCTTCTCGACATCGGGATGGTCGGCCGAATCCGACAGCACACGCGCGATGACGCGGCGCTGCTCGGTCATCTTTAACCCTTTATCGAGACATAGTTGCTCGAGGCGGGAGGTCATCCGATCGCGGTCCGGGCGGAGCGTACCGGCGGCACTATAGCCGAACCCGCCCGACCAGCCTATGCCCCCGCGCAACGCTCAGTCACAGAGCCCGTCACTCAGGCCCGGGCGTGGCGCGCTCGCGTACCCAGACCGATCTGCTTCGCGAGCCGGCTGCGCTGCAACGCGTAGTTCGGCGCGACCATCGGATAGTCCGACGACAGTTTCCAGCGCTCACGATACGCCTCGGGCGACATATTGTAGGCCGTTTTCAAGTGGCGCTTCAGCATTTTGAGCTTCTTGCCGTCCTCGAGGCAGACGATGTAATCGGGGTGCACAGACTTCTTGATGCTGATCGCCGGTTGCGGGCGCGTCGCTGCCGGCGCCGATGCGGTCCCGATATTGGCAAGAGAGGTGTAAATCTGATTGATCAGCTGGGGTAGATCGGTAAGCGCTACCGTGTTGTTGGACACGTGCGCAGCGACGATTTCCGTTGTCAGGGTCAACAAATCGATTGATTGCTCAGTGTCATCCATAACGCTCTTCCTGGCATCCGATTGTTCCGAAAATATAAGTAATTGCTGATGGCGGTGCAATACGGACTTTGTCCCGATTTTATCCGATAAGGGCGATTCGCCCACTTCACCCGGCCGAGGGCCCGCCGGCAATGCCGCGACGCAGGATCAAGGCGTCCGCCCCGCCGCCCATCTGGCGGTAGTAGCGAGGACGCCGGCCGACCTGGACAAAACCCAACGCGGCATAAAGCCGCTGCGCCGGCTCGTTCTGGTCGGCCACTTCAAGCACGATCGAGGCGATACCGCCGCGCTCGGCCTGCGCGACGACGGCGTCGATCAGCCCGCGTCCGATGCCGCGGCGGCGCCACCGGGGCAACACCCCAAGCGACAGCACCTCGACTTCGGCGCCGAGGTCGCGCGCCAGGATAAAACCGGCGGGGGTGTTCCCTTGCCACGCCAGATAGCCGAACCCGCCGGATAGCGCGAGGATCCGCTCGAGCACCGGCGCGTCCCACGGATCCTCGGGAAAGCAGGCGCGGTGCATCGCCGAAAGCGGCGCGGCCGCGCCGGTCGGCACGGCGGTGATGCGGTGGCTCATCGCAATGGGGGCCGTGGCGGGTTTGGCAAGGTGACGT
>JBARKH010000256.1:0-3774 GCA_049801295.1 Allostellaceae bacterium
CGTATTCCCGGCCGCGGTCGGACTTGATCTCGACATTGGCGCCAAGGTCGAGCTCGGCTGCGAGCAATAGCGCCTCATCCAAGGTCGGCACCCTCTCGCCGGCGAAGCTCGGGTCGAACCAGCTCCCGGCATCGCATTCCCGAATCGCCGCCAGTGACGTGGCCGAAACCAGGCCATCGCCGTTGGTGGTCCGATCGAGGCGTGGATCGTGGCACAGCACAGGGGCGCCGTCACCGGTCAGCCGGACATCGAACTCGACCCAGGCACACCCAAGCGCCTTGGCCTGGCGCAACCCGGCCAGCGTATTTTCGGGGGCGCGCGCCGCCGCGCCGCGATGGCCGATCACTGGGGGGAGCCGCACCGGCGCTGTGCGTCCTTCGAGACGCGCCCCTGCGGGCCGCTCCTCAGGATGAGAAACATTTATATCCGGCATCACAGGCTTACCTCATCCTGAGAAGCCCGCGAAGCAAGTGTCTCGAAGGACGCATCGCCGTCCGACCGAGACCCCAGGTCCGGTAGGCGATCAGACCGCCGCCTGGGCCTCTTCCGGCTGCCGCCTGGCGGCGCCCAGATCCTCCCCGGTCTGCTGGTCGACCTGGCGCATGCTGAGCTTGACCTTGCCGCGGTCGTCGAACCCGAGGACCTTGACCTTGACCGTATCGCCCATCTTAACGACATCGGCCACCTTGCCGACGCGCTGCTGCGCCAGCTCACTGATGTGAACGAGGCCGTCCTTCGCGCCGAGGAAGTTCACAAAGGCGCCGAAATCGACGACCTTGACGACCTTGCCGTTGTAGATCGCGTTGAGTTCCGGTTCGGCGACGATGCCGCGGATCCAGTCGATCGCCGCCTTTGCCGCATTGCCGTCGACTGCGGCCACCTTGATGGTGCCGTCATCCGAAATGTCGATCTTGGCGCCGGTCGTCTCGGTGATCTCGCGGATCACCTTGCCGCCCGAGCCGATGACCTCGCGGATCTTGTCCTTGGGGATCGAGATCGTGGTGATCCTCGGCGCGTTCTCGCTGACTTCGTCGCGCGCCCCGGTCAGCGCCTTCGCCATCTCGCCGAGGATGTGCTGGCGGCCGTCCTTCGCCTGGGCGAGCGCCACGCGCATGATCTCCTCGGTGATCGAGGTGATCTTGATGTCCATTTGCAGCGCGGTGACCCCGCGCTCGGTCCCGGCCACCTTGAAGTCCATGTCGCCGAGATGGTCCTCGTCGCCGAGGATGTCCGTCAAGACGGCAAAGCCCTCGGGCTCCTTGATGAGCCCCATCGCGATGCCGGCGACGGGGCTCGCCAGCGGCACCCCGGCATCCATCAACGCGAGGGAAGCCCCGCACACCGAGGCCATTGACGAAGAACCGTTCGACTCGGTGATCTCGGAGACGACGCGGATCGTATAGGGGAAGCTCTCCTTGGACGGCAGGAGCGGGCGCACCGCGCGCCAGGCGAGCTTGCCGTGCCCGATCTCGCGACGTCCGGGCGATCCCATCCGCTTTGCTTCGCCCGTCGAATAGGGCGGAAAATTATAGTGCAGCATGAAGTTTTCGCGATATTCGCCGGCGAGCGCATCGATGATCTGCTCATCCTGGCCGGTGCCGAGCGTGGCGACGACGATCGCCTGGGTCTCGCCGCGGGTGAACAGCACCGAGCCATGCGCGCGCGGAAGGATCCCGACCTGGCACTCAATGGGGCGCACCGTCTTGGTGTCGCGCCCGTCGATCCGCGTGCCATCGCGCAGGATCGCGCCACGCACGATCTCGCGTTCGATGTCCTCGAACAGGTCGAACGCGAGGGCTCGCTCATCCTCGTTGTCGAACAGGCTCGGGACGCTGGCCTTGGCGGCCTCGATCCGGTCGTTGCGCACCTGCTTGCCGCGCTCGCGATAGGCGGCGTCGATCTGCGGGCCGACCGCTTCGCGCAGCCGGGCTTCGATCGCCGCCTTGTTCGCCGGCGGCTCGGCGAGGTTCCACGGGTCCTTTGCACAGGTCTCGGCCAGTTCGATGATCGCCTGGATCACCGGCTGGAAGCCCTTATGGCCAAAGGTCACCGCGCCGAGCATGATTTCTTCGGACAGTTCCTTCGCTTCCGATTCGACCATCAGCACGCCCTCGCCGGTGCCGGCGACGATGAGGTCGAGTTGCGACGCCGGCAACCGGTCGATCGTCGGGTTCAGCACGTACTCGCCATCGATATAGCCGACCCGGCAGCCGCCGATCGGCCCGAGAAACGGGATCCCCGATAAGGTCAGCGCCGCCGAGCTGCCAATGAGCGCGACGATATCCGGGTCATTCTCCAGATCGTGGCTCAACACCGTGCAGACGATTTGCGTTTCGTTGAGGAAGCCGGGTGCGAACAGCGGCCGGATCGGCCGGTCAATGAGGCGCGAGGTCAGCGTCTCCTTTTCCGACGGGCGACCCTCGCGCTTAAAAAAACCGCCGGGGATCTTGCCGGCGGCAAAGGTTTTCTCCTGGTAATTGACCGTGAGCGGAAAGAAATCCTGCCCGGGCCTCGCCGATTTCATCGCGACGGCGGTGCACAGCACCGTCGTCTCGCCATAGGTGGCGAGCACCGCGCCATCGGCCTGGCGGGCAATTCTGCCGGTCTCGAGCACGAGGCGGCGTCCGCCCCACATCAGCTCCTTACGGTAAACCTTAAACATCCTTCTTCATCCTTCCAAACAGAACGTCAGCGCCGCCGGAGGCCATCCCCCGGCGCGCCGTCTGCGCAGCGACGCACGCCGCGACAATTGCGTCGACGCGATATCCCCACGCATATGGCAATTCTTGCTCCGGCCGCAATCCGGCCGGCGATCTCGACGAGGGAGCGTGGCGGCGGCCGGCGATCGATCAACGCCGCAGGCCGAGGCGGCCGATCACGGTCGTGTACCGTTCGGCATCCGCTCGCTTGAGGTAATCGAGCAACCGGCGGCGCAACCCGACCATGACCAGGAGCCCGCGCCGGGAATGAAAGTCCTTTTTATGGGTGGCGAGGTGGTCGGTCAGGTTGCGGATGCGCTCCGAGAGGATCGCGACCTGGACCTCGGGCGAGCCCGTATCCCCGGGTTTGATGGCATATTCGCCGATAAGCGTCTGCTTGCGCTCGGCAGTAATCGACATCGGGTTCCTTTCTTCAACGATTGATGACGCGCACCGGTCGAAGCGCGCCGTTCTCGATCCGCGCCACGGCGACAAGCAGCTGATCCAACCGCGCGCCGACGAGCGTGCCCTCGGCGAGGTTATCGAGGCGCGCCCGTTCGCGCGCATCGTGCGGCGTCACTCGCTGGCCGTGACGCAATCGAGCCGCCTCTTCTGCCGTCAGGGCGAGCGCCGGGATGTCGTCCAGCGCCGTCTCGAGCGGCAAGAGATGCTCGGAAGCGGCCAGACTATGCCCAAGGGCCACCGCACAATCCAGCGAAATCGCCTGGTTTTCGGTATAGCGGCCGACGGCGAGCCGGCGCAGTTCGGCGATATGGCCGAGGGTTCCGAGCGCCTCGGCCATGTCGCGGGCGAGAGCGCGGATATAGGTGCCGCCGCCGACCACCGCCTCGAAATCGGCGTGATCCGGGTCGGGCGTCGATATGAGGCGGAATTCGGCGATCTCGACCGGGCGCGCGGCCAGATCGGGCGGCGTCCCGGCCCGGGCCAGCGCATAGGCGCGTTGTCCGGCAAGCTTGATCGCCGAATAGGCCGGCGGGCGCTGCAGGATCGTGCCGCTGAACAAGGGGAGCGCCGCGGTGATCGCGGCCGCATCGGGGCGCGCGCAGGCTTCGCC
>JBARKH010000257.1:0-7754 GCA_049801295.1 Allostellaceae bacterium
GGCATCGCCGGTTCGCGTTCAGCTTGGCTCGCTGCGCAGCCCGGAGGCCGCCCGCGAGGATTGGGCCCGGCTGAAGCGCGAGAACCCCGATCTCCTGGGCAAGCTTACCGCCGTGGCGGTCCGCAGCGATCTCGGCGACAAGGGCATCTACTATCGCGTCCTCGCGGGCTCGTTCGGCGATGCCGCCGCGGCGGCAAAGCTGTGCGGCGAATTAAAGCGGCGCAATCTCGGGTGCGTCCTTGCCCGATGAGCCGGCCGGACCCCGCGACCCCTTGCCGTGCGCGCTTGTCCTGGGCTGCGCCGGCGAGCATTTGACCTCGGAAGAGCGCCGTTTTTTCGCTGAAGCAAACCCGCTCGGCTTTGTCGTCTTCAGGCGTAATTGCCGGACCCGCGACCAGCTACGCGCGCTCGTTGGCGAATTGCGCGCCTCGGTCGGTCGGGAGGATGCACCGGTCCTGGTCGATCAGGAGGGTGGCCGGGTCGCGCGGTTGCGGCCGCCGGAATGGCGCCGTTATCCGTCGGCGGCGCAGATCGCGGCATTGCCCGACCCCCTTGCCGCGGAAGCGGCGCGGCTGTGCGCCCGGCTGATTGCCGAGGATCTCGCCGAACTCGGCATCACCGTCGATTGCGCCCCGGTGCTCGACCTTCCGGTAGAGAGGGCCGATCCGGTGATCGGCGATCGCGCCTTCGGCAGCGAGCCCGCGCGGGTGTCGCGACTTGGCCGCGCCTTTTGCGAGGGGCTTCTCGGCGGCGGCGTCTTACCGGTCATCAAGCACATCCCCGGGCACGGCCGCGCCCGGGTCGACAGCCATCGCGCCTGCCCACGGGTCGAGGCTGACCGCGCCGAGCTTTCAGAGAGCGATTTCGCGCCGTTCCGCTCTCTGGCTGCGATGCCTTGGGCGATGACCGCGCATATCGTCTATGCAGCGATCGACGATCGGGCGCCGGCGACCTTTTCGCGCTCGCTGATCGACACCATAATTCGAGGTGAGATCGGCTTCGAGGGCGTGTTGGTGTCGGACGACATATCGATGGGCGCGCTCGACGGCGGCTTCGCCGAGCGAACACGCCGCGCCCTCGATGCCGGGTGCGATCTGGTTTTGCATTGCAATGGGGTGATCGCCGAAATGGCCGAAATCGTCGAGGCCGCCCCGCCGCTCTCGCCCTTAACTCGGGCGCGGATCGCCCGCGGCGAAGCGCTGCGCCGGCAAAGCCGCGAGGATTTCGACCGCGACGCGGCGGAACGACGTTTCGCCGAGTTGATGGCGGGGACGGCGCCAAACCAGATCCAGTCGCGCGCATGAACGCGCACTGGGCCGGCATGCTGCAGCAGGCCACCACCTGGGTCCTGCCGGTCATTTTCGCCGTGACATTTCACGAGGCGGCGCACGGCTTTGTCGCCTACCAGTTTGGCGACGACACGGCAAAGCGCGCCGGGCGCATGACCTTGAACCCGCTGAGCCACGTCGATCCGTTCGGCACCGTCTTGCTGCCGACGCTGCTCTTCATGGCGTCGGGTTTTCTGTTCGGTTATGCGAAGCCCGTGCCGGTCAATTTCGGCCGACTGCGCCATCCGCGGCGCGACATGGTGTGGGTGGCGCTCGCCGGGCCGGGGATGAATGTGCTTCTGGCGGTCATCTCCTCGCTCCTGTTCTACGGGATCGAGTGGATACCCTCGGGCGGCATGGAATGGGCGGCGGCGAATCTGGTTCATTCGATCCAGCTCAACGCGGTTCTGTGCGTCTTCAACATGCTGCCGTTCCCGCCGCTTGACGGCGGCCGGGTTGCAGTCGGCATCCTGCCGGGATTTCTGGCCCGTCCTCTGGCCCGGGTCGAACCTTACGGCATGATGATTTTGATGCTGCTGTTTGTCGCTTCTTACGTCGGCGCGAGCAGCGGGCTCCATTTCAACCTGCTCGGATGGCTGATCGGGGCGCCGGCCGACGCGCTGATCCGATTGGTGCTGCGGGTGACGGGGCAAGCCGGGTGAGCGAGGCGGATCGTTTTCGCGGGCGGCCGGGGGACGAGCCGGCGCTCGTCCTCGACCTCGACGGCTACGAGGGGCCGATCGATCTTCTGCTGGCGCTGGCGCGCGAGCAGAAGGTCGATCTCGCCAAGCTGTCGATCCTCGCGCTCGCCGACCAGTATCTCGCCTTCATCGCCGCGCAACAGCGGCTGCGCCTCGAGATCGCGGCCGATTACCTGGTGATGGCGGCGTGGCTCGCCTACCTGAAATCCCGCCTGTTGCTGCCCGAGCCACCGGCGGAGGATGAGGGCCCGAGCGGGGTCGAGCTCGAAGCGGCGTTGCGCCATCGCCTGCGCCTCCTCGAAGCAATGCAGCGCGCCGGTACCCTCCTGATGGCGCGTCCGCAGCTCGGCCGCGACCTGTTCCTGCGCGGCAGCCCCGAGGGGCTCTCGATAATCGACCAGCCGGTCTACGCGCTCAGTCTCTATGAGCTCTTGACCGCCTATGCCGAGGGCCACCGGCGGACCCACACGCGCGTCTTGACGATCGAGCCGCCGGCGTTTCACTCGCTCGACGAGGCGCTGCATCACCTCGCCCAGTTTGTCGGGCATGTCCCGGAATGGCGGGAGCTCGCCGCCTTCCTGCCGGCGGAGTTGCGCGGCGCGGTGTTCCGCCGCTCGGCGCTCGCCTCGACCTTTGCCGCGACCTTGGAATTAACCCGCGCGGGGCGGGTCGAATTGCGCCAGGACCGCCCGTTCGGGCCGATCTATCTGCGCAGTGCCGCCGCGCGCCGGGACGAAATGGGATGAGCGGCCGCGACGATCGGCTGAGATTGCTGGAGGCGCTCATCTTCGCCGCGCCGGAGCCCCTTGCGGAGGACGAACTGGCGCGGCGGCTCGGCGAGGGCGCGGACGTCGCGGCGCTCCTGCGCGGGCTTGGCCAACACTATGCCGAGCGTGGGGTGACGCTGGTGCGTCTCGCCGGCGGCTGGACCTTCCGCACTGCGCCCGATCTCGCCACCGAGCTGCAGAGCGAGCGGGTGGTGGCGCGCAGGCTGTCGCGCGCCGCGGTCGAGACCCTGGCGATCGTCGCCTATCATCAGCCGGCGACGCGGGCCGAGATCGAGGCGATCCGCGGCGTTACGCTGGCGCGCGGCACCCTCGACCGGCTGATGGAATTGGGCTGGGTGCGCCCGCATGGCCGGCGCGACAGCCCGGGCCGTCCGCTCAATTGGGTGACGACCCCGGCCTTTCTCGCCCATTTCGGGCTCGACACCCTGGCCGAACTCCCCGGGATCGACGAATTGCGTGCCGCCGGCCTCCTCGATATCGGGCCGGCGGTGCTGGGCGAGGCCGCGCAGCCCGCCACCGAAGAGGCCGAGCCCGGCGAATTCGAGGGTTGAGCCGCCACGCAGGCGCCCGCGATTGCCGCTGCCGCGCCTTTCTGAGATAACTCGCGCGCCTTGCGGAGTTGTCCGATGTTGTCTTCTGGGGGTCCCGCGGCCGATGCTGTTTGATATCGGCTGGCCGGAATTGCTGCTGATCGGGATGATCGCGCTCATCGTGATCGGCCCGAAGGACCTGCCGCGGGCCCTCCGTGTTGCCGGCTTTTGGGTGCGCAAGGCGCGCACCCTGTCGCGCGAGTTTCAGAGCAGCATCGACCAGATGATCCGCGAAGCCGAACTCGACGAGGTGCGCCAGGATTTGAAGAAGGTGACCGAGTTCGACCTCGAAAAGGAGTTTCAGAACACAGTCGACCCGACGGGCGAACTCGCGCACAGCATCAAGCCGCCCGATCTGCCCGATTATTTCGAAGAACCGGGCGCCGCCACGCCCGCCATGACGCCTCCCGTCACATCGGAGGTCCCGGCGCTGTCCGCCCCCAGCGAAACCGCCTTGCCGGAGCCGGTGCCTTCTGCGGAGGGCGCGCCCGAACCGGCCGTCCCGCCGCCCGGCACATCCGAGGGTTCGGCCGCAGCGCCGGCGCCGGATCACCAGCCCGCGCCAAAACCGTAACAGCCGCCGATGGCCGAGGACGATAAAGAGGACGAACTCGAATCCGGCCGGATGCCGCTGCTCGATCACCTGATCGAGCTGCGTAACCGGCTGATATGGGCGGTTTCTTCGATCATCGTGACGTTCCTGGTCTGCTACCAGTTCAAGGAAGCGATCTATCGCTTCCTGGCGCACCCGCTCTTTGTGATCCTTGCCGCCGAGCCCGGGCGCAGGATGATCTTCACCGGTCTGACCGAGGCCTTCTTCACGTATGTCAAGGTGTCGTTCTGGGCGGCGATCTGCCTGTCTTTTCCGGTGATTGCCATCCAGCTGTGGAAATTCGTCGCGCCGGGTCTCTACAAGACCGAGCGGCGCGCATTTCTGCCGTATCTGGCCGCGACGCCGGTCTTGTTCATCATGGGTGCCTCGCTCGCCTATTTCGTCGTGATACCGGTGGCGTTCCGGTTTTTCCTCAGCTTCGAGACCCCGGGCGGGGACGGCACGCTGCCGATCGTCTCGGAGCCCAAGCTCAACGAATACCTGTCCCTGGTGATGACCCTCCTCTTCGCCTTCGGGGTCGCCTTTCAGCTTCCGGTGCTCTTGACCCTGATGGCGCGGGTCGGGCTCGTCACCGCCGCCGGGCTTGCCTCCAAGCGGCGCTATGCGATCGTCGGCATGTTTGCGGTCGCCGCCGTCTTGACCCCGCCCGACATCGTCAGCCAGACCTGTCTCGCCGTGCCGCTCGTCATCCTCTACGAAGTCTCGATCATCGCCTGCCGCATGGTCGAGAAGGCGCGCGCCAAGCGGGAGGCCGAGGAAGAGGCCGAGCTCGCCGGCGGCGGCGGCCCCGCTGCGGGAGAGTGATCTGGTAGCGGAACCCCGGCGGATTGATTACTTGGGATGTCATCCCGGCGAAAGCCGGGGCCCACCGGCGGGCATTCGCTACGTCGAAAAGTGGGTCCCGGCTTTCGCCGGGACGACAAATTGATTAACTGCCGGCATTAGCACATGCACGATCTGCGATGGATCCGGGACAACCCGGACGAATTCGACCGCGGCCTCGCCCGGCGCGGGCTGCCGGCGCGCGCGACCGAGGTGTTGGCGCTCGACAAGGAATGGCGCGCGCTTGAAACCGCAGCCCAGGAATCGCAAGCGACCCGCAACCGGCTTTCCCGCGAGGTCGGCGGGGCGAAGGCGCGCGGCGAGGCGGTCGACGAGCTTCTCGCCCAAATCGCCCGCGGCAAGGATGCCGACGCCGCCAATGCGGTAAAGGCCGCCGAATTGCGGACGCAGATCGACGACCTCCTGGCGAGCCTGCCGAACCTCCCCGCGCCCGAGGTGCCGGACGGTCCGGACGAGAGCGCGAACCGGGAGCTGCGCCGCCAGGGCGTGCCGCCACAATTCAATTTCCCGCCCCTGCCGCACGAGGCGATCGGCGAGAAGCTCGGGCTGATGGATTTTCCCCGCGCCGCCCGCCTGTCGGGGTCGCGGTTTGTCGTATTGCGAGGGCAGCTGGCGCGGCTCGAACGGGGACTCGCGCAATTCATGCTCGACCTCCACACCAGCGAATTCGGCTACACCGAAGTGGCGCCCCCCCTCCTGGTGCGCGACGAAGTGGCGTTCGGCACCGGAAATTTGCCGAAAGCGGCCGAGGACATGTTCCAGACCCGCGAGGGATTGTGGCTGATTCCGACCGCCGAGATGCCGCTGACCAACCTCGTTGCCGGCGAGATCCTCGACGACGCGGCCCTCCCGCTGCGCTTCACTGCGTGGACGCCGTGCTTCCGCTCGGAGGCGGGCGCGGCGGGCAAGGACACCCGCGGCATGATCCGCATGCACCAGTTCAACAAGGTTGAGCTGGTATCGATCACCCGGCCCGAGGAGTCCGAAACAGAGCATGAGCGCATGACCGGCTGCGCTGAAGAAGTGCTGAAACGCCTGGGCCTCGCCTACCGCGTCATGCTGCTGTCGGCCGGCGACATGGGGTTTGCCGCGAAGAAGACCTACGATATCGAGGTCTGGCTCCCGGCACAGAATACCTATCGCGAGATTTCGAGCTGCTCGAATTGCGGACCCTTTCAGGCCCAACGCATGAAGGCGCGCTATCGCCCGGCGGGCGAGAAGGGCACACGCCCGGTGCACACCCTCAACGGGTCCGGGCTCGCGGTCGGGCGCACGATGATCGCGATCCTCGAAAACTATCAGCGCCACGACGGCACGGTCATGATCCCCGAGGTGCTGCGGCCCTATATGGGCGGGCAGGAAGTGATCGGGTCGCATGGCTGACCGCATGATCGACATCGCGCACTGCCGGATCCTCATTTCCAACGATGACGGGATTGCTTCGCCCGGGATCGCGGCGCTGGAGAGGATCGCCGGCGATCTGTCGGACGACGTTTGGGTGGTGGCGCCCGAGCAGGAGCAGAGCGGCGCCAGCCATTCGCTGACGACGCGCCACCCGCTGCGTATTCGCGAAGTGGCGCACCGGCGCTATGCGGTCGACGGCACCCCGACCGATTGCGTCCTCATCGCGGTGAAGCGGCTGTTGCGCGAGCGGCCGCCCGACCTCGTCCTCTCGGGGATCAACGCCGGCAGCAATGTCGGCGAGGATTTGACCTATTCGGGCACGGTCGCCGCGGCGATGGAAGCGACGCTACTCGGTATCCCGGCGATGGCGTTGAGCCAGGAATACCGCGACAGAGACGACATTCCCTGGCAGACCGGCGCAGCGTTCGCGCCCGACATCATTCGCCGCCTCCTGCGCCTGCCCTGGCCCGACAGCACCCTCTACAATATCAACTTTCCCGCCGCGTCGCCGGACGAGGCCGCCGGGTTCGCGGTGACCAGCCAGGGCAAGCGCGCGATCGCCGACAATCTGACCGAGGGCATCGATCCGCGCGGCCGGCCGTATTATTGGATCGGCCCGGTGCGCGATGGCGGCGCGGCCGAGCCCGGCACCGATGTCGCCGCGCTCGCCCTCAACCGGGTCTCCATCACTCCCATCCACCTCGACCTGACAAACGTGCCGGTGCTGGCCGCGTTGCGACGGATTTTCGAATAGGCCCGATTCGACGCTGCCCTGTCTGTTTCGTCATTCCCGTGAAAGCGGGAATCCAGGGCAAACGACGATGCAAGGGCCCAGGGTTCCCGCTTTCACGGGAATGACGGTAAACTGCGATAGCGTAGTCTTCTGCCCGCGGGGGTGGGCGAAGAGGGGGAGATGGGGGAATACAAATTTGGCCGGTACGGGATCATCCGTGCCGCGCCCGCGATTGCATTGGCGGGCCTCGTCGCGGCCTGCGCATGGGGGGCGCCAAACCCGGCGCCGGTCGAACTCAAGGGCGCTGCGCCGTCGTTTGGCGCGGAAGCCGCAATCGAATCGGGTCCCGGCGCGTTTCCGACTGCCGGCGGCCAAAGCATCGTCGTCCAGCATGGCCAGTCGGTCAGCATCATCGCCCATACCTATCATGTGTCCGAGCGGGCGATCATCGCCGCCAACCATTTGACGCCGCCCTTTAAGATCGCCGCGGGCCAGCACCTCTTGATCCCCGGCGGGGCGCAGCCGCCGATGCAGGCAGCGATGCCGCCACCGATGCAGCCCCCCATGGCTCCCATGGCGGTGGCGGCGCCACCCTCCGCTCCACCGCCGGTGCCGATTGCGCAAACCCGCTCGCCGCCCGAGGTCATCCCGCTCGACGGTCCGGCCCCGGCCAAACCGATCAACTCTCCGGAAGGTACAGCCGGCCTGACGCCGCCGTCGGGTGGGGGGCAAGCGGAACCGAGCGCTGCCGAGG
>JBARKH010000258.1:0-3042 GCA_049801295.1 Allostellaceae bacterium
GCGCTATCTTGGGCTGCCGATCGACCGCGATCGCCACGCCGCCGATCTCAAGGCCGCGCTCGGCGGCATCAAGGGCCCCTTGATGAAGGTGGCGCAATTGCTCGCCACGATCCCCGACGCGCTGCCGGAAGAATATGTCCGCGAGCTGATCCAGCTGCAGGCCAACGCGCCGGCGATGGGCTGGCCGTTCGTGCGTCGCCGCATGATGGGCGAATTGGGGCCGGAGTGGCAGGGCCGGTTCAAGAGCTTCGAGCACGAGGCGGCGCGCGCCGCGTCATTGGGCCAGGTCCATCGTGCGGTCGGACTGGACGGCACCCCGCTTGCCTGCAAGCTGCAATATCCCGAGATGGCCTCGGCCGTCGAAGCTGATCTGCGCCAGCTGAAGCTGGCGATGGGTCTCTACGAGCGCTACGACCGCACGATTTCGACCGCCGATATCCATGCCGAGATCGCCGACCGGCTGCGCGAGGAATTGGATTATCTGCGCGAGGCCGCGCATATGCGGCTCTACCGCGAGTTCTTGCACGACGAGCCCGGGGTTGCCGTGCCGCGCCCGCTGCCTGAGCTGTCGACCCGGCGCCTCCTGACGATGACCTGGCTCGACGGCGAGCCGATCCTCGATTTCGCGAGGAAGGCGCCGCTCGCCGCGCGCAACGAGGTCGCCCTGCGCATGTTCCGGATCTGGTACGTGCCGTTCTACTTCTACGGCGTCATCCACGGCGACCCGCATCTCGGCAATTACACCGTGGCGCGCGACCGTACCGTCAACCTGTTGGATTTCGGCTGCATCCGGGTGTTTCCGGTGCGCTTTGTGAAGGGTGTCATCGATCTTTACCACGCGCTCGAACGAAACGATGAGGAGCTCGCGGTCGAGGCGTATCGGAGCTGGGGCTTTGGCGACTTATCACGCGAGATGATCGCGGTCCTCAACCGGTGGGCCGCCTTTGTCTATGGGCCGCTGCTCGACGACCGGGCGCGGATGATCCAGGAACGCGCCAAGCCCGGCGCTGATGGGCGCAGCCTCGTCGATGACGTGCACCGCGACATCCGCCGGCTCGGCGGCATCGCGCCGCCGCGCGCCTTTGTCTTTATGGACCGCGCCGCGGTCGGCCTCGGCTCGGTGTTCCTTCATCTGCAAGCCAAGGTCAACTGGCACCGGCTGTTCCACGAGCTGATCGACGATTTTGACGAAGCCGTGCTCGCCGAGCGCCAGAAAACGGCGCTGAACCGCGCCGGAGTGCCGTTGCCAAATTAATGAACCATTTCATCTCGCACGGGCTGACCCATGTCGGCCTCGTCCGCCGGCGCAATGAGGACGCCTTTCTCGACCGGCCGGAGCGCGGACTCTGGGTGGTGGCCGATGGCATGGGCGGGCACGAGGAAGGCGACTACGCCAGCGCCCGCGTCATCGCCGCGCTTGCCGAACTCGAGCCGCCAGGCGAATTCGGCGAGGTCATCGACGCAGCTGCCGGGCGGTTGTGCGAGGTCGACGCCGAACTGCGCGCACGCGCTTCCCGGCTCGGCCCCGGTGCGGCGATCGCCAGCACGGTCGTTGTCCTCTTCGCCGATCCGCGCGAGTTTGCCGTGCTGTGGGCCGGAGACAGCCGAGCCTATCGGTGGCGCAACGGCCGGCTTCGGCAGCTGACGGTCGATCACAGCCATGTGCAGGACCTGGTCGATGCAGGGCTGCTGCCCGCCGAAGCGGCCGCCCTCCATCCCAAGTCGCATATCGTGACCCAGGCGATCGGTGCCGGCCGGCTCGAATTCGGCACCCTGCGGGAGGCGCTTATTCCCGGCGATCGTTTCCTGTTGTGCAGCGATGGCCTGACCAACATGGTCAGCGATACCGAGATTGCGCGCGAGATCGCCGCGGCGCCACCGCGCATCGCCACCGAACGGCTGCGGGATCGCGTGCTGGCGCGGGGCGCTGTCGACAATTTCACGATCATCATCGTCGCGGTCGAACCGGCGGCCCGGAATTAGGCGGATGCGGTTCGATCTTGTCATCTTCGATTGCGACGGTGTCTTGATCGACAGCGAGCTCCTGTCGGTGCGGGCCGACCTCGAATGCCTCGCCGAATACGGTATCGACATCTCGGCCGAGGAGATCATCGATCGCTACACCGGCATCAGCATGGCCGGAATGCTGACCGATCTTGAAGTCCGGTACGGCCGAGGCCTGCCGGATTTCGCCGCGCGACACCAGAGTCGCCTTCGCCCCCTGTTCGAGGCCGATCTGCGCGCAATCCCCGGCGTGATCGAAGTGCTCGATTCCCTTGCCTGCAAGACCTGCGTCGCCTCGAGCGGCACCCCCGAGCGGTTGCAACATGCGCTCGGGCTGGTTGGCCTCTACGAGCGCTTCCATCCGAACATTTTCAGCGCCACCGAGGTTGCGCGCGGCAAGCCGGCGCCCGATTTGTTCCTCCATGCGGCGGCGCGGATGGGGGTCGCGCCGCAACGTTGCGCTGTCGTTGAAGACAGCCTTCCGGGCGTCGTCGCGGCGGTCGCGGCCGGCATGGTGGCGATCGGGTTCACCGGAGGCGGCCATTGCCGGCCGGGCCAAGATTCGCGCCTCGCCGACGCCGGCGCCGCGTTGGTGATCGACCGAATGGCGCGGCTGCCAGCTACCCTCGCGCGCCGGTTGCCATGATTCGGCGAGGATATCGGCAGAGTGGCAGGGCGATAAATTTCCATGACCGCAACTTTTCCCGCTCGCGTGTGTTCGCTTAATCGAGCGGCGAAATCCGTTTGCTCGAGCCCCGAAAGCTCAGCGAGGCATGCGATGAAATTCAATCACTTTCCCAGTCGGCTGGTGCTGTCGGCCGGTGTGGCCGTCTCGCTCGGCCTGTCTTACGTGACATCTCCCGCGCAGGATATGCCGTCGATAGGCGCCTCCCCCACCACTGAGCAACCGGCGACAGTGGGATCCTCGGCCGCGCCCGCGCCCGCGCCGGCAAATCCGTCGACGCCGCCGATCGGCTCATCGCAGAATCTCGCGCAATCGGCGACACCTGCGACGCCAGCAACCCCGGCCCCCGCGGC
>JBARKH010000259.1:0-4848 GCA_049801295.1 Allostellaceae bacterium
GCCGCGGGGCGTGGGCGTGCGCGGCCGTTCGTCCGGATCGACGCGCAGCCGCGGCGGCTCAGCCATCGGCGGCTCCTTGGCTTTCGCCCGCGCCGATCCAGAGGCGCGTCACCGGGCGCATCGGACTGGTTCCCACCCCCGCAGCGGCGCCACGAACCGGCGCACTAGCGATTATGCCGCGAAACTGTGGCGATGGTTCGGCAGGAAGCGGGCGCAAGCCGCGATCGAACAGCGTCAGCGCGATAATGCAGGAGAAAGTGGCCGATTGCGCGGCGCGGCTTGGGTCCGCCGGCGCGACCGGCCGTCAGCCCCGGCGATGAATCTCGCCGCCCTTCGCCGAATCGGCGAGTGCCGCCAAACCGTAAATTCGCTCAGCGCCCGATCCGGCGGATCAGCTCGACCCAGCGGTCGAGCGCCGGCAGCGTCTTCTCGGCATTATCCGGCGGCAGGCTGACGACAAGCCGGGCGATCCCTTGCTCCTGATAACGGCGCAGCCGGTCGTAATCCTCGGTGGCGCCCCAGATCGTGACTGGGATGGTGCGCCCGGCCTCGGCCGCCATCTCCTTGAACTGCGGCAGGAAATCGGTGACGTCGGCATATTGCTGCCGGCTCGCATTGGGGATCCAGCCGTCGCCGTAGCGCAGCGCACGCCGCGCCGCATGAGGGAAGGCGCCGCCGACGATGACCGGCGGGTGCGGCGTCTGAACCGGCTTGGGCCACGCCGCCATCGGGCCAAAATCGACGAGTTCGCCGTGGTATTCCGCGGCGTCCTTGGTCCAGATCTCCTTCATCGCCTCAATCTGCTCGCGCATCTTTTTGAACCGGGATTTGAACTCGGTACCGTGGTCTTCCATCTCCTCGGCGTTCCAGCCGCCGCCGATGCCGAAGAGGAACCGCCCGCCGGAGACCTGGTCGAGCGAGGCGACGAGCTTTGCCGTTTGGATCGTGTCGCGCTGGATCACGAGACACACGCCGGTGCCGAGCTTGATGGTTTTGGTGACGGCCGCCGCCGCGCCGAGCGACACGAACGGGTCCATCACATCGTAATACTGCTTCGGCAAGTCGCCGCCGCCCTGGAAGGGCGAGCGGCGCGAGGTTGGAATATGCGAGTGCTCGGGCGCCCAGATCGACTCGAACCCGCGCGCCTCGAGCGCCCGCGCCAGCTCGGTGGCGCGCATCGAATAATCGGTGAAAAACATCGCGGCGCCGAAATCCATGTTTTATCTCCTGCAAAAAGCGCTAGCGGTTGAACGTTATGCCCGCAGCTGCCGGATCAGCCCGGCCCAGCGGTCGAGGATCGGCATTATCGTGTCGGCCGGCTCGGCCGCCAATTGCACGACGCCGCGCGCGACGCCCTGGTCCTCGTAGCGCCGCAGGCGGTCGTAATCCGGGGGGATCCCCCACACCGTGACCGGGACGCTCGCGAGGTCGCGCCCGGCCTCGGCGGCCATCTTTTTGAACTGCGGCAGGTAGTCGGTGACGTCCTCGTATTGCGGCCGGCGCGAATGCGGGATCCAGCCGTCGCCATAGCGCAGCGCGCGCCGCGCGGCATGCGGAAACATCCCGCCGACGATGACCGGCGGGTAGGGTTTCTGGACCGGCTTGGGCCAGGTCATCATCGGCGGAAAATCGACCATCTCGCCGTGATATTCGGGCTTGGGTTTGGTCCAGATTTCCTTCATCGCTTCAATACGTTCGCGCATCAGCTTGAAGCGGGTTTTGAACTCGGTGCCGTGGTCGGCCATCTCCTCGGCGTTCCAGCCGCCGCCGACTCCGAACAGAAACCGCCCGCCCGAGACCTGGTCGAGCGAGGCGACGAGCTTTGCCGTCTGGATCGGGTCGCGCTGAATGACGAGGCAGACTCCGGTGCCGAGCTTGATCGTCTTGGTGACTGCCGCCGCCGCGCTCAGCGTGACGAACGGGTCCATCACCTGGGAATACTGTTTGGGTAATTCGCCACCCGATGGAAACGGCGATTTGCGCGCCAAGGGGATGTGGGAATGCTCGGGCGCCCAGACCGACTCGAAACCGCGCGCCTCCAGCTCTCGCGCCAGTTCGCCCGCACCCATCGAATAGTCGGTGAAGAACATCGCCGCGCCGAATTGCATGGGATCCTCCCGCCACGATCGCCCTTTATCGTTCGTGGCCGGACTTGGTCCGGCCATCCACGAGACTGTATCGCAGACGTGGATGCCCGGGCCAAGCCCGGGCACGAACGGGGTGGGGATGCCTCGCTGCGACGCGGCTCTGTGATAAGATCGCCCAATGGCCTCCGACGTCGTCGATCTGAGGGATTTCTATAGGAGCGCGCTCGGCCGGGTGGTCCGCCGCATGATCCGCCGCGCCATTCAGCGGGTGTGGCCCGATTTGCGCGGCATGCGCCTCCTCGGCATCGGTTACGCGACCCCTTTCCTGTCGGCGCTGTCGGGGGAGACCGAGCGCACGATCGCGGTGATGCCGGCCACGTTGGGGGTGCTGCGCTGGCCCTCCGAGGGTCGCAACGTGGTGACGCTCGCGGAAGAAGGCGAACTTCCCTTCGCCGATTACTCGATCGACCGGGTCGTGCTGGTTCATGCGATCGAGGCGAGCGAAGAGGTGCGCGGGATGCTCAAGGAGATCTGGCGCGTGCTGGCGGGCGGCGGACGGGTGCTGATCGTGGCGCCCAACCGGCGCGGGATCTGGGCTCGGCTCGACCGCACCCCGTTCGGCTCCGGCCGCCCCTATACGCTGTCCCAACTCTCGCAATTACTGCGCGACGAACAGTTCACCCCGGTCGGCGCCGACGCCGCGCTGTTCATCCCGCCGGCGACGAGCCGGATGATGCTGCGCTCGGCCGCCGCCTGGGAGCGGATCGGCAAACGCTGGTTTCCGACCTTTGCCGGCGTCCTCCTGGTCGAGGCGACCAAGCAGATCTACGCCAAACCGGCGGCTGCGCGGGCACCGCGGCGCCGTCTCGTCTACGTGCCGGCAACGCACGGGCTGAGCCTCTCAGAAAGATAGCGCTGACAGCAAGGGATGCCCGCTCTACAGTGAATGAAATGCTCCAATAAAGGAGCGGAAAGGAGCAGGGAGGATGGCTTCATCGATGTGGCGGCGTCCGGCTGGCGCCGCCGATGACAATGACGGCGCCATTAGCCGGCGCGATATCCTCGCATTGGCCGCGCTCGGCGCGGTCGCCGGGGTCCCCGGTATGGCCCGCGCGGCCGCACCGCAAGGCCAGCTGACCTGGGGCATCCACGTCTCGCTGGCCCCGGCTTGGTTCGACCCGGCCGAAACCTCGGGGCTGATCACGCCGTTCATGGTGCTTTACGCGTTGCAGGACGCGATGGTGAAGCCGATGCCGGGCAGCGTGCTGACGCCGAGCCTCGCGGAATCGTATACCTCGTCGGAGGATGGCCTGAGCTACGATTTCGTGCTGCGCGACGGAGTGAAGTTCCACAATGGCGACCCGGTCACAGCCGAGGACGTCAAGTTCTCGTTCCAGCGCTATCGCGGCGCGTCGAAAGACCTGATGGCGAGCCGGGTGGCGGCGATCGAGACCCCCGACCCGCGGCATGTCCGCTTCAAGCTCAAAGACGCCTGGCCGGACTTTCTGACCTTTTATGGCAATGCCACCGGCGCGGGGTGGATCGTACCCAGGAAATACGTCGAGAAGGTTGGCGACGATGGCTACAAGAAGGCGCCGATCGGCGCCGGCCCCTATAAGTTTGTCTCGTTCACGCCCGGGGTCGAACTGGTCTTCGAGGCGTTCGAGGGCTACTGGCGCAAGACGCCCAGCGTAAAGCGCCTGGTGTTCCGGGTGATCCCCGAGGAGGCGACGAGGCTGGCGGCTCTGAAGCGCGGCGAGATCGACATCGCCTATTCGATCCGCGGCGAACTCGCCGAAGAGGTGCAACACACGCCGGGGCTGACCCTGAAGCCGGTCTACCCGCCCGCCCCTTTCTGGCTGGCCTTCGCCGACCAGTGGGACCCCAAATCGCCATGGTATGACGAGCGGGTGCGCAAGGCCGCCAACCTCGCCATCGACCGCAAGAGCATCAACCAGGCGCTGACTCTCGGCTACTCGAAAATTACCGGGAGCGTGATCCCGGACAGCTTCCAATTTTTCTGGAAGCCGCCCGAGGCGACCTACGACCCGGCCACGGCAAAACAGCTGCTGGCCGCGGCAGGTCACCCCGGCGGTTTCGACTTCGGGGAGTACTATTGCGACAGCTCTTATTCGAACATCGCCGAGGCGGTACTCAACAACTTCGGCGAAGTTGGCATCCGCGGCAAGCTGATGCCGATCGAGCGCGCGGGCTTCCTCAAAGGGGCGGCGGAGAAAAAATACAAGAACGTGATCCAGCTGGGGAGCGGCGCCTTCGGCAACGCCGCCACCCGTCTTGCCGCCTTCATCGTCAAGGGTGGGGCCTATGTTTATGGCAGCTATCCCGATATCGACGAACTGTTCGCCAAGCAGGCAATCGAGCTCGACCACAAGAAACGCGAGGCGACGCTCCACAAGATCCAGCAGCTGGTTTACAACAAATCGGTCATCTCGCCGATCTGGCAGTTGGCTTTCATCAACGCGGTCGGGCCGCGGGTCGGGGAGTCGGGGTTCGGGCTGATCCCGGCTTTTGCCTATACCGGACCCTACGAAGACATCACGATCAAGAGCGGCTGAGCGCCCGCGCCGCGGTAGAGCTTTGGTTGCATCGGCCTTCTCCCATATGGGCCAAGACAGCCGGGGCGTGGCTAGTCTACATTGGCTGCCAAGCGTTGGCGTAAACGGTACCGGGATGGAGGCGTCATGAGTTCATCTGAGTACAGCCGCGAGCGTGCCAATCGCGCCGGCGATCGGTCGGGCGT
>JBARKH010000260.1:0-2751 GCA_049801295.1 Allostellaceae bacterium
CCAAATACAATCCCGAGAGTGGTGACAAAGCTCCGTCACGCCGCCATACCGATCGATACACCGGCCAGACAGTCAAACGGTCGGGTCCCGGTGATGGCATTCGTCGCCGATGCGGAGAGCGAGCGGATCCTGCAGCAATACCTGGCCCCGCAATCCCCCGCCGACGGCAGCGTCACACGGGGCGGCATCGCGAAAGCCATCAAGCACCTGAATAGGGAACGCTCGCCCAATGTGTTGATCGTCGATCTCAGCGGCGTCGATATGCCGGTGTCGCAGGTGGATATCCTCGCGAGCGTGTGCGAGCCCGGGGTCACCGTCATCGCGATCGGCGATCGCGATGAAATCGGCCTCTATCGCGATCTGCTGCACGCCGGGGTCACCGACTATCTCATCAAGCCCCTGACCCCGCAGCTCCTGGCCAAATCGCTGCAGCGGAGCGCCAACGCGGAAGCTACCGGGCAGATCAGCCAGAAGCTCGCCAAGATGGTGGCCTTTATCGGCGCCCGGGGCGGCGTCGGGACCACCACCTTGGCCGCCAACCTGGCGTGGTATCTCGCCGAGCGACATAGCCGGCGGGTCGTGCTTGTCGATCTCGACTTGCAGCACGGCGATTCCGCCCTGGCGCTCAACGTCAGACCGGCCTCTGGGTTGCGCGATGCGCTGAACAACCCGCTGCGCGTCGACGCGACTTTGCTCGAACGCGCGATGACGTCCTGCGGCGAGCGCCTCTTTGTGCTCAGCTCGGAAGAGCCGTTGAGCGATGAGGTCCGCGTCACCCCAGACGCGATCGAAGCAATTGTCTCGGTGCTCCGCCCGCTGTTCCACTATCTGATCGTCGATGTGCCGAGAATCCCGTCGCCGGCCTATCGGCGGGCGCTCAAAATCGCCGATCTCCGCATCATCGTCGCCGACCAAACGCTACACTCGGTGCGCGACGCGGTGCGGCTGCGCACGTTGCTCAGCGACGGCGACGGCGACGACGGTGGCGACCGCGATGGCGAGCTCCGCAACCTTCTTGTCGTCAACCGCAGCGGCGAAGGCGGGCGCGACGCGGTGAGTCTGTCCGAGATCACCAACATCGTCGAGTTGCAGCCGGAGAGCGTCATCGCGTTCCAACCGAAGCTCTTCGCCCGCGCGGCAATCGACGGGCGGCTTCCGGCCGCGCAGGGCGGCAGTTTCGCCGACGCGATCGCCGCGCTCGCCAGCGGGCTGTCGGGTCGCGCCCCAGAGCGACGTCGCTTCTGGGGATTGGAAAGATGGGGATTTAAAAGATGAGGCCAACGCGGTTTGGACGACGCATCATCGAGGCCCACCGGCCTGTCGTCGCCCTCCTCCCCGAACAGCCCGAAGACCTCGGTCCGCTTGAAGATCTGGTCATCAGCGATCAGCGCAAGACACAGATCCATGCTGGCGTGATGTCACGGATCGATCCGTCATCGGCCAGCCGCGTACCGCGCGCGAGGTTGCTGGCCGAGGTTGCAAAGCTGGTCAGCGAAATCGCCACCAACGAGCGCATTCAGCTGAACGAGATCGAGGAACACCAGCTCGCCGCGGAACTGACCGACGACATGATCGGCCTGGGACCGCTCGAGCCGCTCCTCGATGACCCCGAGGTCACCGACATATTGGTGAACGGGCCGTATAACATTTACGTCGAGCGCTTCGGTCGGCTCGAGCAGACCACCGCCCGGTTTCGCAACGCTCAGCATGTCCTCAATGTCGCTCAGCGGATCGCCTCCGGTATCGGGCGCCGCATCGACGAGGCGAGTCCGATGGTCGATGCGCGCCTCGCCGACGGCAGCCGCGTCCACGTCGTGCTACCGCCACTGGTGCTCAACGGGGGCTGCATCTCCATCCGCAAATTCCCCGGCCGGGGCCTCACACTCGAGGAGATGGCGGCCCGGCAGAACCTGTCGCCGGAGATGGCGCGGTTTCTCGAGCTCGCGGCTCGGGTGCGCGCCAACATCCTGATCTCGGGCGGCACGGGATCCGGAAAAACGACAATCCTGAACGCGATGTCGAGCCACGTCGACCCCACGGAACGGATCATCACGATCGAGGATGCCGTCGAGCTGCGTCTGCAGCAGCCTCACGTTGTGCAGATGGAGACCCGCGCGGCTAACATCGAGGGCGTCGGCGAGATCGCGCAGCGCGAGTTGTTGCGCAACGCCTTGCGCATGCGCCCCGACCGCATCATCCTCGGCGAGGTTCGCGGAGCTGAAGCGCTGGATATGTTGCAGGCGATGAACACCGGGCACGACGGCTCGATGTCGACGATCCATGCGAACGCGCCTCGCGACGCCCTGTCCCGGCTCGAAAACATGGTGTTGATGGCGGCTAACCTGCCGCTGCGCACGATCCGCACGCAGATTGCCAACGCCATACACGTAATCGTGCAACTCGACCGCATGCGCGATGGCATTCGCCGGGTAGTCAGCATCATGGAGATCGCTGGCATGGACGGCGACGTCATCAGCACACAACAACTGTTCAGCTTTCTGTACCGCGGCGATTCACGCGACGCCTCCATCAAGGGCACGTTCCAATCGAGCGGCATCAGGCCCCATCTTGCCAACCGCGCGGCGCTGTTCGGAGTCGAGCGAGAATTGATGGAAACAATCGGCCCGCTTGGACCTTGACATGGTAAGCCCAGCAGTCTTTGCCGGGATCACCCTCGCCCTTCTGTGCGGCGGCGCCTCCCTGGCGGTGCTCGCCGCCAAGCGCCGCAGGGCGGGGCTGCAGCAGCGGCTG
>JBARKH010000261.1:0-4485 GCA_049801295.1 Allostellaceae bacterium
CTCACGACTCCCCTCATATTCAGATGGTGCCGAAAGTATCGGCAAAGACCGGAAGTTCAGCGAGCATAGCGGCGAACCGCTCGATCAACGGCAGCAGGCGCATCTCTGGCATGGTGGGGATCAACTCGTAGAGCATGCAGCCCTGCCGGAACAGCGAATGGGTGCGTCGCTTGGCAGTGTTTGACTTGAGGTATCGGTCATAGCCCAGCGCTTCACCGGCCGCTCCAAGCAATGTCAGCAGCGCGATGGCAAGCGCGTTCAGCAACCATAGACGGTCGCGTCGCGCAGGTGTGCTGACGTGGATCGATCCCATCCCCATGCCGAAGCGCAGGTCCTTCGTATCGCGCAGGCCGCACTCGATGCTCCACCGCTTGCCGTATAGGCTCATCAAGGCCCTGGCATGGGCATCGGTGCTGCTGGTCGCCAAGCACCAGGCCTGTTTCATCTCTCGATCCCGCACGCACAGCACGCTGCCAACCTCATAGCGCTCGGCGGTCACCGACGCGCCGCGCAGAACACGGGCGCGTCCGCCCGGTCCAACCCAGCCAGCGGCGGTGCGCACCTCGCTATCCGCGGCGGTCACCGTGATGTTGCCGCGGAAGCGGATCACGTAGGCGAAATTCAGCTCCTCGGTCAGGACCCGGTAGAGTTTCTGATCGCCGAACCCGCGATCGGCCACGATGCATACCGCGATGTCTGCCGGCAGGGCGTCGGCCAAGCGGACCAGCACCTGATACTCGTACTCATTGCGGTGGTCCTTGAGGGTGGACTTGTCTACCGTAAGCCACACCAGAGGGGTGGCCCGGCCGTGACGGGTCAGCAGCGAGAGCATGATGGTGGCCTGGCCGTCGGCGTCGAAGTCGGTCCAGTCCATCGCCACGTTGATGCTGGTACGGGGTCCCACTACGTAGGGAACCCAGTGGCGTAGCGCGGCATCGATATCGATCCCTTCGTTGGACAGCAGCCGGTCCACTTGCTTGGTGGCATGCTTGGTTACCAGGCCGCGCGCCAGAGCGAGGCCCTGACCGATCGTATTCACGGCCAGGGACGCGGTCCCGATGACGCCGAGGGTGGCGTTGGCCAAGGACAGGACGCGCTTGGCGTGCAGGTCGCCGTCGAACAGGCCGGCCAGGAAGCGATGCACTTCCTCGAAGCAGAGGGTTTGGTTCGGTCTCATCTTGCCCCCGAATCGTGTTGCATGCGGGGGAGACTCGCGATTTGTAGGCTCGGGGCTATCGGTTCGTGACTGGCGGCGGAATGCGAATCCAGACAGGCCGGCCGTGATTCTTTCCAGACAGTCTGGCCGGCCCGCCGGATTCTTTTGTTGCCCTACACGCTCACTTACAAAATGAGGGGATGGCTGAGATCTAGAGCCCTTTCCTAACCGATTGAATCGCGGGGATTCCCGAATCGGCTGCGCTTCGATTCAAGGTAGCTGCTGGCGGAGGGAGGCCAGCAGCCATGGCGCGAGCGCTGTCAGCAGATCTTCGGCAACGGGTGGTTTGGGCTATCGAGGGCGGCCTGTCGTGCCGCGAGGCGGCCGAGCGTTTCGATGTCAGCCCGTCCACCGCGATCCGCTGGTATGCCGAATACCGGGCTTGCGGTCGGATTGCGCCCAAGCCGCAGGGCGGCGATCGCCGCTCCGGTCGGCTCGCAGCGGAAGCGGAATTCATTCGTCAATTGCTCGCCGGGCGGCCGCATATCACGTTGCGCGAATTGCGCGAGGAACTGGCGGCGCGCGGGCAGCCGGCGGGCATCAGCTCGATCTGGCGGCTGCTGCGCAGGTTGCGCATGACGCACAAAAAAACACCACGCACGCGGCGGAGCAGGAGCGCCCGGACGTCAAGGCGGCGCGCGAGTCCTGGCGTGAAGCGCAACCCGAGTTCGATCCGGCCAAGCTCGTGTTCATCGACGCGACCGGCACCGACACCAAGATGCTCCGCCGCTACGGCTGGGCGCCGCGTGGGGAGCGTTGTCGCGCCGGCGTTCCTTACGGGCATTGGAAAACCACGACGCTGACGCTCGGTCTGCGCTGCGACGGGCTGGCTGCGCCGATGCTGCTGGACGGTGCGACGGATGGCGAGAGCTTCCTCGCCTATCTCGAACAAATCCTGCTCCCCGCGCTGTCGCCCGGCGACACCGTGGTGATGGACAACCTGCCGGCGCATCATGTGGGCGGCGTGCGGGAGGCGATCGAGGCCGCGGGAGCGCGGGTGCTCTATCTTCCGCCGTATTCTCCTGATCTGAACCCAATCGAACTCGCCTTCGCCAAGCTGAAAGCGCTGCTGCGAGCCGCGGCGGCGCGCAGCATTCCGGAGTTGTGGGACGCGGTGGCTGACGCGATTCGCCGCTTCACTGCCGGGGAATGCAGCGCCTTCTTCAGGACGGCTGGATACGCAATCTGATCGGAAAATGCTCTAGCTGATCCGCGGGATGACATGAAAGAAGTCGGCGCCTTCGAGGCCAAGAATACGCTGAGCGCGTTGCTCGACCTGGTCGAGCGCGGCGAGGAAGTGCTGATCACACGGCACGGCAAGCCGGTTGCGAAGCTTAGGCCCCCCCGCAGCGGAGACGCCCGCGAGCGAGCACGCGCGGCGGGGAGCCGAATCCGCGAACTCGCCGCGCAGCAGAAGCTTGGGCGCTTCGACTGGGACGAAAGGAAATCCTATCGCGACGAAGGCCGGCGGTGAGCCTTGTTCTCGACAGCTCGGTGACACTCGCCTGGATCTATGCCGAAGAAACCACCGACCCGGTTCGCGATGTGCTCTCCCCCGTCGAAGAAGATAGCGCCGTCGTGCCGACGCTATGGCGGCTCGAGGTTGCGAACGGGCTGCTCATCGCCGTCCGCCGCGGTCGCATTACTGCCAAATTCCGCACTGAAGTACTGACGAACCTGGTGCTGCTCGACATTGCCACCGATCCACACGGCGATGTTTTTGCCTGGAGCACGACGCTGCAGCTTGCCGATCGCTTCCGCCTCACGCTCTATGACGCGGTGTACCTGGAGCTTGCGCAACGCCGCTCGTTGCCGCTCGCGTCGCTCGACAAGGACCTGCGCGCTGCCGCCCCTTTGCTCGGCCTGACGCTGCTCGGCACCGCGGCTTGACGCAAGCCGGCAGCCAATCCGTGCGGCTCACATGCCGGTCAAGTTCTCCACCCGCGGCGGGATTTCGCCGCGCTCGACGCGCTTCACCACGGAAACCAGCGCCGCGTGCGTCGGGGCCGGGCGGCCGACCTCGTTGCCCTTCGCGACGATGAAGCCGTTCATCTGGTCGATTTCGGTGCGCCGGCCCTTCAAAATGTCCTGCCCCATCGACGGGCGCTGCAAATCGTTGCGCCCGGCGGCGTTGCTGCCCGCGATCAGCACCGCCTCGATCTCGTCGAGCGCCGTCCGATCGCCTTCCGCGGCCAGCGCAAGCCGCTCGGGATCGAGGGTGCCGATCGGCTCGATGTCGTAGCCGAGCGCCTGGCCGATGCGCACCGCCTCGCCGCCGAGCCGGATGGCGAAGCGGCGGATCGTCTCGTAGCGATCCATCTCGTTGCCGGAGAGCCCGGTCGCGGCCGAGACGGCGTTGCGCATCCCGTTCGTGCACAGCTTCGACCAGCGCTCGCCCCACAGATTCGTCGTCGCCTTCACGCTGTCGATGCCGCCGATCATCTTCGCCAGGTCCGCGAGGCGCCGCGTCAGGCGGCCATGCACCTCGCCCAAGCGGAACACCGTGTGCGAGCGCCCGCCGAGCGGCACGGTCCGGCGGATGCGGCCAGGCTCGTAGAGTTCGACTGAGATGCGCGCGGCGATGCAGCCGAGCGTCCGGCCCCAGCCGACAATGGCGGCGATGCGCTCCTCGTTGATGCAGTTTTGCAGCGAAACGACGCAGCCGCCGGGCGCGAGATAGGGCCGGATCAGCATCGTCGCCCATTCTGTATCGTAGGACTTCACCGAGACGAAGGCGATGTCGATGGGCGCCTGCTTGACCAGGCCCTGCACGTCGCTGACATGCAGTGCGTTCGCGCGCGCGACGCATCGTTCCTCGGCCGTCACGCCGGTGATTTCGAGCCCGCGCGCGCGGATCGCTTCGACGTGCTCCGGCCACGCATCGATCAGCGTCACGTCATGCGCGAGGCGCGCCAGGTGCCCGCCGACGTAGCCGCCGACCGCCCCGGCGCCGACAACCGCGATGCGATGCTGCATGATGCTCCCCCCGCGCCCCGCCGATCGAGCCGATCCGAGCCCCGTTGGCACCCGGATTTTCGGCGCCGTCGGGCAATTAGGCAAGGAAGCCGAGCGGAAGCGGTTCAGCCCGCCGGCTTCGCCTGATGCGGGTGCGCCCGCCGCCAGACTTCCAGGAGGTGCGCGGCATCGACGCTCGTGTAGCGCTGGGTCGTGGACAGGCTGGCATGGCCCAGCAGTTCCTGGATGGCGCGCAGATCGGCGCCGCCCGCCAGCAGGTGGGTGGCGAAGGAATGGCGCAACGCGTGCGGCGT
>JBARKH010000262.1:0-3929 GCA_049801295.1 Allostellaceae bacterium
GCTCCCTCCCCCGCAAGCGGGGGAGGGTCGGGGTGGGGGTTTTCGAGTGAGCGATACCGAGCCCACCACCGCCGATCTCGACGCGCGGCGCGCGGCGCGGCGCTATCCGGATCGGCCGATCGTCGCGGTGCTGGCGGTCGTAATGCGTGGCAAGCGGGCGCTCATTGTGCAGCGCGCGCAACAGCCCAATGCCGGGCGCTGGGGGTTTCCCGGCGGCGTTCTGGAACTCGGCGAAACGGTTCGCGACGGGGCGATGCGCGAGCTCATGGAAGAAACCGGGATCGCCGCCGAGCCGGCCGACATCCTCAATGTCCATGACGCGATCCATAAGGACGCCGAAGGCCGCGTCCAGTTTCACTATACGCTGATCGCGGTGCACGGGATTTGGCGCTCGGGCGAGGGCGAGCCGGCTGACGATGCGGCCGCCTGCGCCTGGGCGACGCGGGCCGAGATCGAGGCCGGGCTCTATCCGACCTTCCCGACGCTTCTGCCGCTCTTCGATCTCGCCCTCGGGAGGGTTTGATGTTACGGGGCTTCCTGCTCGGAATCGTCGCGGTCATCCTCGTCGGCGTCCTTGGCGGCTATCTCGTCCTGAAGAGCGGCCTCATTCCCGCCAATGCCGATGCCAAGCCCGGCCGGCTGGAGATTTGGGCGGCGAAAACGTCGCTAAACGCGGCGATCGCGCGCGAAGCGCCCGCAGGTCCCAATCCCGTCGCGCTGAGTGATGCGAATTTGATCGCCGGCATCCAGCTTTATGACGCGCACTGCGTGATCTGCCACGGCACCGCGAAGGGCGAGGCGTCGGCCTCACCGGTCGCCAAAGGCCTCTACCCACAGCCGCCGCAACTGGCGAGCGACGGGGTCGAAGATGATCCCGAGGGCGAATCGTTCTGGAAAATCCAGCACGGCATCCGGATGACCGGCATGCCGTCATGGGCGGGTGCCCTCAGCGACCAGGAGATCTGGACCCTCGCCCTCTTTTTGAAGCACATGGACAAGCTGCCGCCGGCCGCGCAACAGGTCTGGCAGAACGTCCGCAATTAATCGCGCGGACGGCGCAGCATCGGGCCGAGGTCGCGCCCGCCGAAGAGGTGCAGGTGGAAATGCGGCACGTCCTGATGGGCTGCCGCGCCGTGGTTGGCGAGGATGCGGTAGCCGCCCTCGGCAACGCCTTCCTGGTGCGCGATCCGCCCGATCGCCCGCGTGAAGGCGGCGAGCTCCGCCTCCGACGCCTGCGCGGCAAAATCATCGATCGAGACGTATTCGCCCTTCGGGATGAGGATGATGTGGGTCGGCGCCTGCGGGTTGATGTCGCGGAAAGCGAGGACGTGCTCGTCCTCGTAGACTTTGGTGCACGGCAATTCGCCGCGCAGGATGCGGGCAAACACATTGTTGCGGTCGTAGGGCATCGCGGGTCCCATCTGTTACAGTGAGCTGTATCGGTTGGGCACCCGAAAGCTGCCGTACTCGCCGCGCGCTTCGTTCGAATCGTGGTCGAAGGACAAGGACAGCGATCTCCCGCTTTGCCGGATGTTCCAGTCGGCGAAGCTGTTGTACCCGGACCAGGCCCGCGAGTTCGAGAGCCAGGCGTACTCCGCCAGGCGGGCGCGCTTCAGGTAATTGCAGACGGCGCCGGAGCCATAGACGCCCACGCGATATTGTGGAACCCGCCCCCCGGCCGCCGCCAAACCGGCGGCGACGCCGCGAAAGTAGCGATCGACTGGCCCCCTGACGTCGGGTTCCTGGGCGTTGAAATCGACCGCGAAATAGATCGCGCTGCCGGGCGGCTGCCCGATCGCCTTGGCTTGGCGGTAGGAGGCCAGCGCGTCGTCATACCCGGAGGCGTAAGAGAAATAATTCCGCTTGTGCGAATGCGACTCCCAGACAGCGACCAGACTCAGCCCCGCCGCGGACACCACCCGGGCCTCCTCGGCTGACAAGGTGGGCCAGCGCGAGGCCGGGTCGCGGTAATAGCGGGCGACAAAGTCGAGGCGGCTACCCTTCAGCTCCGAGGATACGTCGCGGGCGTCGATGGGCAGGTCGATGCCGCGCGCCAACCGGGCTTGACGGGGTGCTGCGACGACGCGCGGCGGTGGCGCGCTTTGGCAGGCCGCCAAAATCAGCACAAGGAGGAGCAATCCCCGCTTCTTCATCTTTCCTTTTCTCCGGTGTTTTGGTTCACAAGGAGCCGGCGCGTGACCCGAGCTCACCGCGCGCCTGCTGGCGCAGATGGTCGATCAGCACCAGTTCGCCCTTGCGCTCGACATGCCAGAAGGCCCAGCCGTTCCAGGCCGGGGCGCCTTGCAGCTGGGCGGCGAGCGAATGGATCGAGCCCTTATGCTCGCCCGAAATGAGGCTGCCATCGGCGCGCACCCGGGCGCTCCACCGCCGCGCCGCATCGACCAGCACCTCGCCCGGCCGCAAGAGGCCGCGCTCAATGAGGCTGCCGAACGGGATCCGCGGCGCCTCGCGCCGGGACTCCAAGGCGATGATCTCGGCCGGCGCCGGCCGCACCGCAGCGATCCGCCGCCGCGCGACCGCGACATATTGGGGGTCCTGCTCGATCCCGACAAAGCGGCGCCCGAGGCGCTTGGCGACCGCGCCGGTGGTGCCGGTGCCGAAGAACGGGTCGAGGACGATTTCGCCCGGCCGGGTCGACGCCAACAGCACCCGGTGCAGCAGCGCCTCGGGCTTTTGCGTCGGATGGGCCTTCTTGCCATCACGATCGCGCAGCCGCTCGGGTCCGCCGCATAACGGGATCAGCCAATCGCTGCGCATCTGCAATTCGTCGTTGAGCGCCTTCATCGCCTCGTAATTGAAGGTATAGCGCGCCTCCCTCGAGTGGGCGCACCATAGAAGGGTCTCGTGCGCATTGGTAAAGCGCCGGCCGCGGAAATTGGGCATCGGGTTCGATTTGCGCCAGATCACGTCGTTGAGGATCCAGAACCCGAGATCCTGCACCGCGGCGCCGATACGAAAGACGTTGTGGTAGGAACCGATGACCCAGAGGGCGCCCGCGGGCTTCAACACCCGGCGGGCGGCGGCGAGCCAGAGGCGGGTGAAGCGGTCGTATTCGGCAAACCCCTCGAACTTGTCCCAATCCGCTTCCACCCCGTCGACCCGGCTGTTGTCGGGACGGTGGAGTTCGCCCGTCAGTTGCAGATTATAGGGCGGGTCGGCGAAGACGAGATCAATCGACCCCTGCGGCAGCCGCTCCATCGCCGCGAGGCAATCGCCTTCAATGACCGCGTCCAACGCGGGCGCTGTTGTCTCAGTTGTCTTGCCCATTGCGACGCGAACTGTGAGCGTGCGCGCGGAATCCGTCAATTCCGCGGGAAATCTCGCGGGATTGCGGTGTCGCCTGCGCGGGCAGGCGTGCCGGCCTCGAGCATCGCGAAAAAATCGGAGGGGCCCGAAAGCGCGAGGCGAACCGGCGCGAACGAGCGGCGATGATGCGGGGTGACGCCGAGACGGCGGATCGCCCTACCATGCTCCTCCGTCCCATACCCGACATTCCGCTCCCAGCCATAGCCGGGGTAGCGCGTCGCCAAGGCGTGCATGATTCGGTCACGGGTGACCTTGGCGACGACCGAGGCAGCGGCGATCGAGAAGCTGAGCGCGTCGCCCTTGACGATTGTTTTGACCGTGCACGGCAGTTGCGGCGCGACCGTGCCGTCAATGAGGGCGATGTCGGGCCGGAGCCCGAGTGCGCCGACCGCCCGCGCCATCGCCAGGAGGGTGGCGCGCAGAATGTTGATCCGGTCGATCTCTTGCCGGCTCGCCGCGCCGACACCAATGTTGACCGCACCCCTCCCAGCGCCCTCCACCAGGGCGCGGTAGCAGCTTTCGCGCAGCTCGCGGCTCAATGCCTTTGAATCGTCGAGCCCGTGGCGCAGCTCGCCGCGAAAGCGCCGCCGATCGATGATGAC
>JBARKH010000263.1:0-6419 GCA_049801295.1 Allostellaceae bacterium
CGACGGAAGCAGCCGCTCCGGGCGTCGCCGCAGCGCCGGCGGGCCGGGCCTCGTGCGGCACGGTGGCGACGACCGGCACCGGTTCCTGTGGCTGGACATAATGGAAAATCACATTGCCGGCGACCCCGACCGCCACGGCGTAAGAGAAAGCGGCGCTCTTGCTGACCGCAACCCGGGCGATTTTGGCGATGATCTCGTTCACAGGCAGGAATCCCCCAGGCCGATCCGCGATGCAGCCGCCCGGCAATCCCCCGAGAGCCGAACGGCAACGGGTGTATTATAAGCGGTTTGCGGCAGTACCAAGTTGATGATTTGGCGAAATAAGGCAAAAGCGGGGCCGATCGCCGCCGTCTCACGCAGCGCCGCGATGAGGCTGCCCGATCAGCGCCGTCCGATCATCCCGAACACGCTGGCGACCGCGGCTGGGTATGCCGGAGACGAATCGAGCGCGTGGCGGGAGAGGCATGCTTCGGTGAATTTGATGACGTGCTCGTCGCCATGGGCGAGCGCCCGGTCGATCAGCGGTTCGGGCAGCGATTGCGCATCCTCTACGTCCGCCGCGACCTCCGCAGCGAAGGCGGCGCCGCTGCCGAAGCAGGCGTAGAGGCCGCATCCCGCCTGCCAGCCATAGCGCAGCAGACGCCGCGCATTTGCTTCACTCACATGGGGCGCGATATGGCCGAGCGCGGCGAGGCTGGTGACGCCGTGGATGAAGACGATCGCGGTCAGGGGAGTCTGGGCGTTGGCGAGGTAGACCCGGACGAAGAGCTCGGTCAGCTGGGCGATCAACCCATCGATGTCGCCGCCAAGATCGATGACCCCTATCGTTGGCGCGAAATCGGCAAATTCGTCGAGGCCCTTCAGCGCCGCGACGATGTTGCCGGGACGGCGGCGCTCGGGTGGCATGATCGCCACCCGGGCGATCGCCTCGCGCGGCGTCAGCGCGCCGTTGGCAAGCCCACCTTCCGTCGGCAATTCGCTGTAGCTGGCCGCCCAGCTGGCCAGCGCATCGGCGAGTTCACCCAAGCGCTGCGGCGATTCACCGTTCCCCAAGGCGCGCACGGCATGACCGACACGGATGACGCCGTGCGTCGCGGCGGCCGATACGCCTGGGGCGAGGCGCCCGGCCCACCGATCGAGCACCTCGCGCCATGCCGCATCGCGCAGTTCCCGGGCGAAGAGCGCGCTCCACGCCGGGAAGCGGTCGCGCTGTCCGAGTGCGCCCGGCCACTCGGCGGGACGAATGGGCTCGCCGGCGGAAGCGCGCGCCACCAGCCGTCCTTGATAGCGCTCGATCCACGGCATCACCGCGTCGGCCCGCCCCATCGCGCAGAGGGCCTCCGCGACCATCGGCGCATGGTTGAAATTGCCGGTGGCGAGCTCGGTGCCGTAGCCGGAGAGTCGATCCAAAGCGCCGTCGAGCGGGTGATACGAAGGAGAGTGCATGACGGACCTCCACCGGCCTTCTTACATTAGAAATATTCTAATTAAGCGTCAAGCCGGCTCACCCCATCGAAATCGGTTCCGCGTCAGGCGCCATCGAGCGGCGGCAGGCCGGGCGGGGGGCGGCGCGCCTGGCTGGCCTGCTCGAAACCGTAGGCGAGGCGCAGCAGTAAGGGTTCGCTCCAGGCGCGCCCGGCAAAGGTGATGCCGAGCGGATAGTCCGGCGTCTCCCGGCCACCGCTCCCGGCGATAAACCCGGCCGGCACTTGGACGCTGGGGTAGCCAGCTTTGGCCGCGATCGCCGCGCCGGCGGTCCCGGGAAAGAGGACGGCGTCGAGACGGTGTCGGTCTATATAGGCATCGAGCCCCAGAGTGCGGCTGGTCCGCAGATCCATCGTGCGGGCCGTGCGGTATTCGGGCTCGCGCAGGTCGCCCTGGGTTGCCTCGGCCGCGAGAAAGATGTCCTGGCCAAAGCGCAGCGCGCGGTCGGAATGCGCTTGGTTGAACGCGACGATGTCGGCGAGGCTGCCGATGGGGGTGGCCCTCAGCCAATCGCGCAGATAGGCGTTGAGGTCGTGCTTCAGCTCATAGACGAAGACGATCGGGCGGTGCGCCGGCTGGTCCCGGGTCGGGCTCTCGGGGTTGCGGTTGAGGATGGCCATCTCGGTGCCGGGCCCGTTGATCCAGCCCTCGGTCGGCAGGTTGGCGCGGACGATCGTGGCGCCCCGCGCTTCGAGGATCGCGATCGCCTTGCCGATGACCGCGCTCGCGCGGGCTCCGAGCCCGCCGTAATAGACGTCGTTGCCGGGGTCGCTGGGGTCGCTCGGCACCCCGATCCGGGCGCCCTTGAGGCCATCGGCATCGAGAACGCTGGTGTAGTCGTCGGGCCGCTCAAGGTGCCGGGTTGCCGGGTCCTTCGGATCGCGGGCGGCCAAGACGTTGAGGAGGATCGCCGCGTCGCGCACGCTGCGGGTCAAGGGACCCGCGGTGTCCTGGCTGTGCGCGATCGGGAGGATGCCGGCGCGGCTGATGAGGCCGACTGTCGGCTTCACCGTGACGAGCCCGTTCTGCGTCGTCGGCGACAGGAGCGAGCCCGAGGTTTCGGTGCCGATCGCCGCCGCGCAGAGGCCCGCCGCCACCGCGACCGCCGACCCCGAGCTCGATCCTCCCGGCGAGACAGCCGGCACGCCCCGCTCGTCCAGCGCCGGGGCGTAGGGGTTCTTCACCTGGCCGCCCAGCGAGCTGTATCCCGAGGGCATGTCGATCGCGAGGATGTTGGCGAACTCGGTCAGATTGGCCTTGCCGAGGATCACCGCACCGGCGCGGCGCAGCCTCGCGACCAGCGTCGCATCGCGTGTGGCGCGCGCCTCGGCCAGGGCCAGTGAGCCCGCGGTCGTGTGCTGCTGGTCGCCAGTCGCGATGTTGTCTTTGAGGAGGATCGGGATCCCGGCGAGCGGCCGCTTCCGGCTCGGCATCACGCCATCGAGCGAGCCCGCGATATTGAGCGCGTCGGGGTTGACTTCGCGCACCGCGTTGAGCTCGGGCCCCGACCGGTCATAGGCCTCGATCCGCGCGAGATAGGCGCTGGCGAGCGCGCTCGCCGTGGTGCGGCCCTCGGCCAGTGCCTGTTGCAATTCGGCAATAGTTGCGTTATCGACTGACACGATCCTCTCCGCGATGCCGTCAACCTATTGATATTATGTTATATTTTTCAATTCGACTCGGCCAAAAACAGCGACAATAACAGCGAAAAAACAGCGGGATAACAGCGACGGAACAGCGAAATATCGGCGACAAAAAGGCAACGAACAGCGTGATTTTTGCAATTAGGACCAGCCGGCGGTGCCATGACGAAACCTGAGTTCTCCTCCAATCGGTGGATATAATATCAATTACGAAAATGTCAATTGTGGACGTGGAGGCGCCGCATTACGTCCGTTGCGCGAGGTACCAGTCGAGGATCTGCTCGCCGGTCCAGAACAGGACGTCCTCGTGCGCCCTGATTTGGGCGAGCGCGTTCCTGACGTATTTGAGGCGGTGCGGCGCCCCCATGATGTAGGGGTGGAGGACGAGCGCCATCACCCGCGCGGAACGGCGCGCATCGGCGTAGAGCTGCTCGAACTGGTCGATTGCGCGGTCCTGATACTCTTTTCCCTTGTGATGCTGGATCAGCATCATCGCGACATCGTTGCACTCCTGGGTGTAGGGCAGGTTGACGATCGGCTTGCCGGTTGTCTTCAGCACCGTCGGCTCGTCGTCGAGCACCCAGTCGCAGACATAATCGTAGCCGGCTTCGGCCAGCAGGTCGGGGGTCTCCCAGGTTTCGGTGAGGCCGGGGCCGAGCCAGCCGCGCGGGTTTTTCCCGGTCGCGGCGCGGATCGCCGCGGAGGTTTTGCGGATGTCGTCGCGCCCGTCAGCGACCTTCTGCATGTTCTTCTGGGAGAAGCCGTGGCCGATGAATTCCCAGTCGCGCTGGTGGGCGGCGCGGACGATGGCGCCGTAACGCGCGATCGCCGAGCCGTTGATCGCGAGGACGGCGGGGATGCGCAGATCGTCGAACATCTCGACCATCCGCCAGAACCCGACGCGGTTGCCGTATTCGTGCCACGCCCAGTTCGGGATGTCGGGCATCGGCGCGCCGCCGGCCGGTGGCGTCAGGACGGTGCGCGGCATCGTCTCGTTGATGTCCCATTCTTCGACATTGACGATGACCCAGACCGCGAGCCGCGCCCCGTTGGGAAGTATCAGCGGCTTGCGCTCGGGGATCGCGGAATAATCGAGCCGTTCGGTCGGCAGCATCGAGGTCTCCTATTTTGGTTTATCGTCGCTGCCAGGTCCGCTTGATTTCCGACGGCCGAAGATCCCGGGGGCGAAAAAACCGCCGACGATGAGGGCGACTCCGGATCCAGCCGAAATGGCGGAGAGGGCGAACAGCATCCTCCCTTCTGCCGGACTGACGTAGACCTGCCTTGCTCCATAGCGGAATGACAAATTGTGATCAGCTGTGGCGGTCAGATTTTCGCTTCGGGTTGAGTACGTCCCCAGCGTGTTAAGAAAAAGGGCGAACGATCCCGCGCCTACGATCATCAGCAGCACTTGCAGAAGGCGGTATGCTTTGGCGGCCATTGCAAAACGCATGCAGGGCAGTTCAGTCGGATTCCCTCTCCCCGCTGGCGGGGAGAGGGTCAGGGTGAGGGGCCGCTTCGATCTCGGATTTGAGTGTCTCAAGCACTCCTTGAATATTGCCGAGCACGTCGGTGTTCCAGAAGCGGATGACGCGGTACCCCATCGAGGCGAAGTATCGATCCCGCACCCTATCAGATTGATTATCGGCGTGTTGTCCGCCATCGACCTCGACGATCAAGCGCTGCTCGCGACAGACAAGATCGACAACGTATGGCCCGATCGGGTGCTGGCGGGTAAATTTGAAGCCGGCGAGGCGCCGATCGCGCACCGCCAGCCACAAGACCCATTCGGCGCGTGTGCCGCGGCGGCGCAGCGTGCGCGCCAGTCTTGTCGATCGATGGTCCGGCCCGCGCATTTGGCCCGCTGCCCCTCACCCCGCCCCTCTCCCCGCATGCGGGGAGAGGGAGACGCTAAACGGGTTCCTTCGTCATCCTCGCCGCCAAGTACCAATCGAGGATCTCGCGCCCCTGCCAGTGGACGATTCCGGCGTGGCGGGCGATGTGCTCGTAGACGGCTTCGAGGTATTTGATACGGTGCGGCTGGCCCGAAATATAGGGGTGGATCGCGATCGCCATCACTTTGGCGCGGCTCCCGCCCTCTTGGTAGAGCCGGTCGAAGGTATCGATGCAGCGGGTCGTGAAGTAGGCCGATTCGTGGTGCTGCACGAGCATCATCGCGATGTCGTTGAGTTCGACCGTGTAGGGGAGGGTGACGAGCGGGCCGCTCTCGGTATGGATCTCGGTCGGTTCGTCGTCATAGACCCAGTCGCCGATATACTTGATCCCCGCCGCGGCCAGGAGCTCCGGCGTCTCCTCGGTCTGGGTCAATCCCGGGCCGAGCCAGCCGACCGGCTTCGCGCCGGTGAAGCGCTCGACGACCCCGACCGAGCGCTCGATCATCGCCTTCTGGTCGGGCTCTTTGTGTATGGGCCCCTGTTCGTAGGCGTGGCCCATGAACTCCCACCCCGCCTCGAGCGCCTCGCGCGCGACCCGCTCATAATCCTCGCAAACCCGGGCGTTGATCGACAAGGTGGGGCGAATCCCTAGGCGGCGGAACAATTCGAAAAACCGCCACACCCCGACCCGCATCCCGTATTCGTGCCACGACCAGTTCGGCACATCCGGCAGGAGCACCTGCCCGGTTGGCGCCGGCAGGACCTGGCGCGCCATCGGCCGCGCAATGTCCCAGAATTCGAGATTGACGATGGTCCACACCGCGAGCCGCGCGCCGCCCGGCAGTTTGAGCGGGGGGCGATCGACGATTGCGGAAAAAGCTGCACGTTCGCGCGGGATCATCGCTCCCTCCGGGTGTTACTCTGGATGGATGCTGACTCGCCGACCGAACGCACGCAATGTCATTGCATTGCAGCAATGCGGTGCCATATCGGGTCGGTGAGTTGACGCGCCCAACCTGGCGTCGCAATTTGCGCCAAATCCAGCGGGGGTGCCGCGACAGGCGGGTGCATGTGGGTGCGCAATAACAAGGGCAATGTGTTTGTCGGCAATCTGCCGCCCGACTTCTCCGATGAGCGGCTGGCCGAGGCGTTCGACCCGTTCGGCATCGTCTTGACCGCCGCCATCGCGCGCGATCCCTCGACCGGGGCGCGCCTGCGTTACGGGTTTGTCGATATCGCCACCGAAAAGGCCGCGTCTCAGGCGATCGCCGCGCTCGACGGCAGCGAGATCGACGGCTGCAAGCTCAATGTGAAGCCGCGCGAGGCCGCCAAAAAGGCACCGGGCGGACGGACGCGCCGGCCGCCGCCTCGCGCCGCGGCGCCGAACGGGATGTCG
>JBARKH010000264.1:0-4477 GCA_049801295.1 Allostellaceae bacterium
TTCCCAAGCCATCCCCGCGCCGGCGATGGCGGTGAGGATCGGCAGCCAGGGCCAGCCGAACCA
Source organism: Allostellaceae bacterium (assembly GCA_049801295.1). Classification (GTDB taxonomy): domain Bacteria; phylum Pseudomonadota; class Alphaproteobacteria; order ATCC43930; family CGMCC-115725; genus DATARH01. Next base: position 64 of record JBARKH010000264.1, read on the forward strand.
CGCGGCGGCGATGGCGACCGGCGCCATGACCAGCGCCGAGAGGGTGCGCAACCCGAGCGAGCCCGGGGCGGCCCGGTCAGCGCGAGCCAATCGAGGCGCCGTAGCGACGCTCGCGACCGCAATAGTCGGCGATCGCTTCTTCAAGATCGCTGCGCCCAAAATCCGGCCACAACGTCTTGGTGAAGACCAATTCGGCGTAGGCGCATTGCCACAGCAGGAAATTGCTGATGCGCTGCTCGCCGCTGGTGCGGATCAACAAATCGGGGTCGGGCAGGTCTGCGGTGAAGAGGTGGCCGGCGATAAGGTCTTCGTCGACCGCCCCGACATTGAGGCTGCCCTCGGCCACCTTGGCGGCGATCGCCCGCGTCGCGGCGGCGATCTCGGCACGCCCACCATAGCTGAGGGCGACCGTCAGGTTGATCCCACGATTGTCGCGGGTCAGCGTCTCGGCGTTGGCGATCAGCGTGATCAGGTCGGCCGACAGCCGGCGGATTTCGCCGATCACCCTGAGGCGCACGCCGTTCTTGTGCAATTCGGCGATCTCGCCGCGCAGGTAATGGCGCAGCAGCCCCATCAATTCGCCCACTTCGTCCTGCGGGCGCTTCCAGTTTTCCGAGGAAAACCCGAACAGCGTCAGGTAGGGAATGCCAAGCTCGCTCGCCGCGATCAGCGTACGGCGCAGCGCTTCCGCCCCGCGCCGGTGGCCGGCGATGCGCGGCAGGCCGCGAGCCTTCGCCCAACGGCCATTCCCATCCATGATGATCGCAATGTGGCGCGGCAGGGGCGCGGTGAAACTCATCAGACCTGCAGGATTTCCGTGTCTTTTTGCGCGAGCGTCTCGTCGATCTTCTTGATGTGGTCGTCGGTGAGAAGCTGGACGTCCTTCTCCACCTTGCGGTGCTCGTCCTGCGAGATCTCGCCGTCTTTTTCAAGGCGGCGCAACGCCTCGATCCCGTCGCGCCGCACATGGCGCACCGCAATGCGGGCGTCCTCGGCGTATTTGGCGGCGACGCGGGTCAGTTCGCGGCGCCGCTCCTCGTTGAGCTCGGGGATCGGCACGCGCATGACCTGGCCCTCGGTCTGCGGATTGAGCCCGAGACCGGCTTCGCGGATCGCCCGGTCGACCGCCTTGACGACGCCGCGGTCCCAGACCTGGACCGTGATCATCCGCGGCTCCGGCACGTTGATGCTGGCGACCTGATTGAGCGGCACGGTGCCGCCATAGGCGCTGACCATGATCGGCTCCAACAGGCTGGCCGAGGCCCGCCCGGTGCGCAGCCCGCCAAACTCCTTGTGCAATACCTCGATCGCGCCGTCCATGCGGCGGCGGATGTCCTTCAGCAATTCGTCTTGCGCCATGGTGTGCGCTCCCCTCGCGCTTCTCGCTTCTCCGTAGTTTTATGACATGTTCTCGATGATCGTGTACCGCCCCTTTCCCTGTACGACCTGGGCGAAGCCGCGGTTCTCGAAAATCGAGAAAACGAGGATCGGAATGCGGTTTTCCCGGGCCAGCGAGATCGCCGAGGCATCCATCACCTGGAGGTCGCGCGCCAGCACCTCGCGGTAATCGAGCCGCTCGAAGCGATTCGCCCCGGCCACTCGCTGCGGGTCGGCATCATAGACGCCATCGACCTTGGTCGCCTTCAGAAGCGCGTCGCACCCCATTTCCGAAGCGCGCAGCGCGGCCGCGGTATCGGTGGTGAAGAACGGATTGCCGGTCCCGGCGGCGAAGATCACCACCCGCCCCTTCTCCAGATGGCGCACCGCCCGCCGGCGGATATAGGGCTCGCATATCGCCTGCATCGAAATCGCCGACTGCACCCTCGTGGCGATGCCGCGGCGTTCAAGCTCGTTCTGCATCGCCAGCGAATTTATGACGGTCGCCAGCATGCCCATGTAGTCGCCCGAGGCGCGCTCCATGCCGACCGACGCCCCCGACAGCCCGCGGAATATATTGCCTCCCCCGATCACCAGGCACAATTCGACGCCCAGATCGTGGACCGATTCGATTTCGCCGCCAATGCGCTCGATCATCAAGGGATCGAGGCCGTAATCGCGCTCGCCCATCAGCGCTTCGCCAGACACTTTGAGGAGGACGCGGCGATACTTGAGATCGGCTGGCATGCGTCCTCGGCCCGTCCGGCTGCGCTACCCGTCCTGCGGATGCCGGCAGATTACACCAAACCGCGCATGGCGGGGCCATCCGATTTCGCGCGCGTGATCAACTTGCGGACGGTGCCGCGGCGGACTGATCAGCGATCATCAGCTCTCCGGCAGGGCAATGTCGAGCCAGCCTTGCGCGGTTACATTTGCCCGGTCGCCGGGGCGCAAGAGCACCGTTGTCGTCGCCGATTCGATGATCGCCGGACCGGCGATTGTCTGGGTTGGGGAGAGCTTGTCGAAGCGATAGACCGGCGCTGCGACCCAATCGTCGAGGAAGATCCGCCGCTCGCCGGCGGGCGGCGCGGGTGGGGCCGGGGCGAGGTCGGGCTCCCGCGGCAAATCCTCGAGGATGCCGGAGACGGCGACCCGCGCATTGACGAGGACGCTCTCCTGCTCGGGCATCGAATAGGTGTAGAGCGCCTCGTGGCGGCGGTGGAAGAGTGCGACGATCTGCGGCAGCGGGTCGGCCACCGACCAATCCACCTCGTCGAGTGGCACGGTGATCTCGAAGACCTGTTCGCCATAGCGCATATCGACCGCGCGGGCGATCTTTCCCGGTCCGGCGAACGAGGCGCGCAGGCGGGCCAGTCCCTCGCCTTCCATCTCCGCGAAGAGGCGCTTCAACGCGGCGCCGTCGAGGGCGCGCGCATCGCCAATATGGGTGCGGCCAATCTCGAAGCGCAGATCGGTCGCCAGCATGCCCCAGGCCGACAACACCGCGGCGATGCGCGGCACGATGACTCGCGCGAGGCCGAGCTGGCGAGCGATGTCGGTGGCGTGCAGCCCGGCCGCGCCGCCAAAGGCGAAGAGGGCGAAACGGCGCGGATCGACGCCGCGCCGCACCGAGACGAGCCGCACACCCTCGGCCATATTCGTATTGACGATGCGGTGGATGCCGCGCGCCGCCGCCAGCCGCCCGATACCGAGCGCGGCGGCGATACGGTCGACCGCGCGTTCGGCCGGGACGGGATCGAGCTTGCGATCGCCGCCGAGGAAATTCCCCGGGTCGAGATAGCCGAGGACGAGGTTGGCGTCGGTGACGGTCGCCTCGCTGCCACCCTGGCCATAACAGGCGGGGCCTGGCACCGCACCCGCGCTCTCCGGCCCGACATGGAGGATGCCGCCCGCATCGACCCGGGCGATCGAGCCGCCGCCGGCGCCGATCGAGGCGATATCGAGAGAATTGAGCGCGATCTGGTGGTCACCCACCCGGCGGTTCATGACAAGCGCCGCCACGCCGTCGATGACGAGACTGATATCGGTCGAGGTGCCGCCCATGTCGAACGGGATCAAATTCTGTTCGCCGAGGAGCCGCGCCGCGTGGACACTGCCGGCGACTCCGCCGGCCGGTCCCGACAATACCCCACCGGCGGCGAGCCGGCCCGCCTCGGCGATCGGCGCAACCCCGCCATGCGACTGGATGATGAGGGTCGGGCCCCGGTAGCCCGCGTCCTCGAGCCGCGCCTCGAGCCGAATCAAGTAGCGTGACAGCGCCGGGCCGACATAGGCGTTGATGATCGTCGTCGAGACCCGCTCGAACTCCTTGATTTGCGGCAGGACCTCGCAGGATAGCGAGACATAGACCCCGGGGAGAGCGCGGTTCAGCGCCTCGCGCGTTGCTTGCTCATGGCGTGGGTCCCGCCAAGCGTGCAGATAGCACACCGCAACCGCCTCGACCCGTTCCTCGCGCAACACCGCGATCGTGTCATCGAGCGAAGCCGGGTCGAGCGGGGTGTCGATCCGGCCATCGGCGCGCATCCGCTCCGTGACCCCGAGGCGCAGATGGCGCGGGACCAATTGCTCGGGCGGCGGCATCCGCAGATTGTAGCGTTCGTCCTTCAATCCCTCGCGCATCTCGATGACATCGCGGTGGCCTGCGGTGGTGAGAAGCCCGGTTCTGGCGCCCTTGCGTTCGAGAAGCGCATTTGTCGCGACGGTGGTGCCATGGACGATGCGGTCGGTTTGGGCGAGGAGGGCGGCCCGCTCAAGCCCGAGCCGCCTGGCGAGATCTTCGAGGCCCTCAAGGACGCCGAGCGAGGGGTCTCCCGGCGTCGATGGCACTTTCGACAGCACCGTCGCGCCAGCTTCGTCGATCGCGACGAGATCGGTAAACGTCCCCCCGACATCGATCCCAATGCGATACATGCCTCAGCCGCCGAAGCGCTCTCCCTCCCCCGCTTGCGGGGGAGGGAATATCGGCTGCCCGGCGAGAGCTAGGACTCCCTCCCCCGCAAGCGGGGGAGGGTTGGGG
>JBARKH010000265.1:0-8140 GCA_049801295.1 Allostellaceae bacterium
CCCGCGGGCGGGGCTCCGAAGCCACCGCCGCGGCGATCTGGGGGATCGGGGAGGCCGAATACCGCGACCGCTGCGACCCCTGGCCGCTCAACCCCCGAGGCGAACTCCTGCTCGGGGTCAAGCTCGAAAGCCCGGAGGGGATCGCGCGGTGCGACGAAATCCTCAAGACCCCCGGCATCGGCTTTGCCGAACTGGGGCCGGGCGATCTCTCGCTCTCGCTCGGCTATCGCGAGATGCCCGGCTACCCCTACCCGCCGGAGATGCAGGAAGCCCGCGAGCGGGTCTTGCGCGCCTGCCGCGCCAATGGGATCGCCTTTCTCGAGGCGGCCACCCAATCCGACATCATAGCCAAGCTCGATGAAGGGGTGCGGGTCATCGCCGGCTCCAGCGAAGAGGCCGCCCGCCGCGGCCGCGCCCACCAGAACCGCACGCTGCCGGTGTAGGGGGGCGGCCTTTCCCGCAGGTGGACCCCTGTTCCTCGCCAGGCCCGCCCGTTCACCAGCCTAAACCTGGTGTGATGCCGAAAGACGCCAAATGACGGTAATGGGAGGGTTAGCCCGTGACTGTAACTTGTTCAGTGGTAATCGCGCGAAAGCTTGGCGCCGGCGCGACCGGACGGTCGCGGACCGCAAGCGGTGTCTTGATCGTGCTGTCTGGGCTAGCACTTGGCATTTCGGGGCCCGCGGCGGCCCTCGCTGCCCCGGATCAACCCGCTGCGTTGCAGCACTCCGCGGCAGCCCAGGAGCCCGACTCGGACAAGACCGAGCAGGTGAAGGTCGAGGGGTTTCGCTCGGCGCATTGGGGCATGACCGAGGCGCAGGTCAAAGCGGCGATCCACAAGGATTTCAACATCCCCGTGGAGAAGGAGAAAACCGAGGAGAACCCCAGCGAGCGCACTAACGTGCTGTCGGTGTCGGTCAACGACCTGTTGGAGGGCGCCGGCAAGGCCCGCATCTCGTATATTCTCGGGTATTCGACGAAAAAACTCATTCAGGTCAATATCGTCTGGGGCACCACCATCGACCCGCAAGCCAAACCGGAGCAGATCGTCGCGGCCGCCAATCAGTTGCGCACCCTGTTCCTCAACTCGGGCTACGAGCGCGACACGGTCGCCAGCAATGTCGCAACCGCCGATGGGTCGATCACCGTCTTCCAGGGGCAGGATGCCGACAAGCACATGACCCTCTTGCGCCTCGTCAGCACGCCAGCACCGGCAGCCTCCAAGCAGCACGGCAAGACCGAGCCGACTCATCCCACAGTCGTCCTCCTCCTGTCCTACTTGCTGGACGCACGGAATCCGGATGTTTACCGGCTAAAAAAGGGCCAGTTCTGAGACTCGCCGCTCGTAAGGGGCCGTTATTTCTCAATAACTATTGTCAGCGCCGGCCGCCGCGCCCGTGCCCTCTCCCCCCGCGAACGGGGGGAGAGTATGGTTCACTTTACATTGCCTGCTGCTGCATCCGCCGGGCGCGAATTTTGGCGATCGTCGGTGCTTTGTGCGCCTTCAAGGGATCGGGCGCCGCCCCGCTCGGGCCGACCGTGTCGGGGAGCGTAGAGACCCAGGGGTCCCCGCCCATGATGTAGTTGCGGTTGGTCTGCGCCGGGTTCCGGTTAACGAGCGGCCGGTTATAAAGCGGGTGCGTCATGCTGCGGATTTCATGCTCGATGGTGAACAATACCTTGCCGGTGTCGAGGTCGATGATGTCCTCGAAACGATACTGGCAGCGGTCGCTCTCCTCGGTGATCAGGTCGAGCTTCTGCAGCTTCCTGTGCGGCTTGCCGAAATCCTCGACATAAACCTGCAGGTGATGGCCGTCGAATTCGGGGATCTTCTTGTCGGTCTCGCGGAAGATCAGTTCCTGATGGGGCCCGACCTTGATATGCGCCGCCTTGCCGTCGCCGTTCTTCTCGATGCTTGTGAGGGCGCCGAGCACCTTCCGATAGAAGCGGGCGATGCCCTTGGCGGCGCCTTCCGGCACGGTGAACTCGACATAGGGAATGCCGAGATTGATTTTGCCGAAACGCTCTTCGTCGGGGCTGTGGAGATGGATCCGGTTGCCCCACGGGCAGGTCGCCTCGACGTAGTCGTTATGCTCCTTGAACTTGAACTTGGTGTCGGCGAGCTGCTTCTTCACTCCGGTCAGACGGTGGAGCAGCGCCTCGCGGTCGGGCGAGACGACGCCGATATGTCCGCGGAACACCAAGGGCGGCCCGGCCGGCATATGGATCTGGTTCTTGCCGATGTTGACCCACATGTTGTTGGTGCCGGGGAAGAGGTAGGGGTCACGGGTAAACCCAAGCCCCACCAGGTAGAAATCGCTGGCCGGCCCCTGGTCGGGGATCTCGACATTGAGGTGCTCGAGCCCGGTGACATTGCCGAGGTTCTCGGCTTCGCGGTCGAACAGCGTATCCATGGGTTCCTCCGGGAAATTTTCAACAGCCCGTCGCCCAGATCGGCAACAGCCGGCTGCGTGCGCGGCCATCAGAACAGATTTTCGAACCGCTCGTCTACGGCCACCCGATAGCCGTCGGCCAGCCGGTTGGTCTGGTTGGCCATTCCGACGACGGCGATCAATTCGCCGAGCATCTCTGGCGTCATGCCGAGGCGCTTCGCCGCGGCGCCATGCGAGGCAGTGCAATAGGGGCAGCCATTGCTGATGCTGACCGCGAGATAGATCATTTCCTTGGTCAAGGGATCGAGCGCGCCCGGCGCCATCACTTCCTTGAGGCCCTGCCAGATGCGCCGCAAGGTCGGCGGGTGGTTGGCCAGCGCTCGCCAGAAATTGTTGATGAAGTCGGTTTTGCGGGTCGCACGAATGTCGTCGAAGACGGCGCGAACTTCCGCGCTCGCCCTCTTCTCGTCGATCAGCGGAACTGTCGCCATCCTTCCCTCCCACGCTCGATTTTTCCCGTCGATCCGGATAATGCCAGCCACGCGGCGACCGGCCGCTTGTAATGCGCCGGGCGGCATCGTAAGTCAGCAGCCAGCTTCATCCCCAACCCTCCGCCAAGGGAGTTGCCGGGAGTTCACTGGGGAGTTCAAGAGATGGGCTTCAACCTAGCGGTCGTCGGCGCGACCGGCAATGTCGGGCGCGAGATGCTGTCGACCCTCGCGGAGCGGGATTTCCCGGCCGATAACGTCGTCGCGCTCGCTTCCTCCGGTTCGGTCGGCCGGGATGTCTCGTTTGGCGAAGACGATATCCTCCACGTTCAGGCGCTCGACACCTTCAACTTCAAGGGCATCGACATCGTGTTGTCCTCGCCCGGCAGCAAGGTTTCAGCCGCCTTTGCGCCGCGCGCGACCAAGGCCGGAGCCATCGTCATCGACAACACCTCGTGCTTCCGCATGGAGCCCGACGTGCCGCTCGTCGTGCCGGAGGTCAATCCCGAGGCGATCGCGCAATACCAAAAGCGCGGCATCATCGCCAACCCGAATTGCTCGACCATACAGATGGTGGTCGCGCTGAAGCCATTGCACGATCTGGCGCGCATCAAGCGGATCGTCGTCTCGACCTATCAGTCGGTGTCGGGCGCCGGGCGCGCCGCGATGGACGAATTGTTCAGCCAGACTCGCTCGATCTACGTCAACGATCCGATCAAGCCGGAGCATCTCACCAAACAGATCGCCTTCAACGTCATCCCCCATATCGATGATTTCATGAATGACGGGTCGACCAAGGAGGAGTGGAAGATGGCGGTCGAGACTAGGAAGATCCTCGACCCCGATATCGCCGTCACCGCGACCTGCGTGCGGGTGCCGGTGTTCATCGGCCACGCTGAGGCGGTCAATGTCGAATTCGCCCGGCCGATCACCGAGGCGCGGGCGCGGGCGGCGTTGCAGAGTGCGCCCGGCGTCATTGTCCTCGATCACCGCGCCGACGAGGGCTATGTGACCCCGGCGGAGGCCGCCGGCGACGATGCCGTCTATGTCAGTCGCATCCGCCGCGATCCCACCGTCCCGAACGGGCTCAATCTGTGGATCGTCTCCGACAACCTGCGCAAGGGCGCCGCATTGAACGCGGTGCAGATCGCCGAAATTCTCGTCGCCGAGCATCTCGGCGGCCGGCGCGGCGCGCGTCCCAAGATCGAGTTGGTGCGATAGCATATCGGACGTGCGGCGATGCGTCCTTCGAGACGGCCGCTTCGCGGCCTCCTCAGGATGAGGTAAGCCTTTAATGCCACATACGAATCTTCCTCATCCTGAGGAGCGTCCCCTGGACTTGATCCGGGGGGCGCGTCTCGAAGGACGCATGGCGCCTCTGCAGCCGGCATAAGGGCCGTCCTGTGGCGACGGTGCCGCAGCAAAAGGGCTTGGCCGGGACGGTGAGCTCGGCGCGCGTTCCCGGTCAGGTTGATCGCCCGCGCGGCGACGTGTTTCTCGGCCGCCGCATCACGCCCTTGACCCGGCGGCGCCTCGACAATTTCCGCGCCAACCGCCGCGGTTTCTGGTCGCTGTGGATCTTCCTCCTGTTGTTCGGCACGAGCCTCTTTGCCGAATTTCTCGCCAATGACCGCCCGCTCCTGGTCAGCTACGCCGGGAGCCTTTACGTGCCCGTTCTGCGCGACTACCCGGAAACCACCTTTGGCGGCGATTTCCAGAGCGAAGCTGATTATCGCGACCCCGCGGTCGTCAAGCTGATCACCGAAAAGGGCTGGATCGTCTGGCCGCTGATCCCCTTTAATTACCGCACGATCACCGACGCGCCGGGCCCGTTTCCTGCGCGGCCCTCGGCCACCGACTGGCTCGGCACCGACGACCAGGGCCGCGATGTCTTGGCGCGCCTCATTTACGGGTTTCGCATCTCGGTATTGTTTGGCCTGGCGCTGACCCTGTTTTCCTCGGTCGTCGGGGTCGCCGCCGGCGCGGTGCAAGGCTATTTCGGGGGCGCCGTCGATCTCGGCTTGCAGCGCTTCATCGAGATCTGGGAAGGGCTGCCGGTCCTCTATCTGTTGATCATCCTCGCCACCCTGGTTGAGCCCAATTTCTGGTGGCTCCTCGGGCTGATGCTCTTGTTCTCGTGGACGGGGCTGGTTGGCGTCGTGCGCGCCGAATTTCTGCGCGCCCGCAATTTCGATTACATCCGCGCCGCCCGCGCGCTCGGCGTCAGCGATCCTGTCATCATCGTCCGCCATGTCCTGCCGAATGCGACGGTGGCGACGATCACCTTTCTGCCGTTCATTTTGAACGGCTCGATCACGACGCTGACCTCGCTCGATTTTCTCGGGTTCGGCCTGCCGCCGGGCTCTGCTTCGCTCGGCGAATTATTGGCGCAGGGCAAGGCCAATCTGCAGGCGCCCTGGCTCGGCATCACCGCCTTTTTGGTGCTGGCCCTGATGCTGAGCCTCCTCATCTTCATCGGGGAAGCCGTGCGCGACGCCTTCGACCCGCGCAAGGTGACCCCGTGACTCTATTTTTCCTTCATTCCCGCGAAAGCGGGAACCCAGGGGCAACTGGCACGTCGCTCGCCGTGGGCCCCCGCTTTCGCGGGGGGGACGGTGATATGTTCGTGACTTGGTCAATGGGGTTGCCGTGAGCCTCCTCGAGGTCCACGACCTCAGCGTCACCTTCGCCGGCTGGCACGGCGCCCCGCCGGTGGAGGCCGTCAAGCGCGTTTCCTTCACGCTCGATCGCGGCGAGACCTTGGCGCTGGTCGGCGAGAGCGGCTCGGGGAAGACCGTGACCGCGCTCTCCGTCCTCCAGCTCCTCCCCTACCCAGCCGCCGCCCATACAGCCGAAAGCAGCGTCCGGTTTGCCGGCGAGGAGATGGTGGGCGCCGCTCCCTCACGGCTGCGCGAGATGCGCGGCAACCGCATCGCGATGATCTTCCAGGAGCCGATGACCTCCCTCAACCCACTGCACACGCTGGAAAAGCAGGTCGCCGAGACGCTCCTCATCCACAAGCACATGGCGCCCGCGGCGGCGCGCGCCCGCACCCTCGAGCTCCTGCGTCTCGTTGGCCTGGGCGATGCCGAGAACCGGCTCGATGCCTATCCCCACCAGCTCTCGGGCGGCCAGCGCCAGCGCGTCATGATCGCGATGGCGATCGCCAACGAGCCCGACATCCTCATTGCCGACGAGCCGACGACCGCGCTCGATGTGACGATCCAGGCGCAAATCCTCGACCTGATGCGCGAACTGAAAGACCGCCTCGGGATGGCCCTCCTCCTCATCACCCACGATCTGGCGATCGTGCGCCATATGGCCGAGCGGGTCTGCGTGATGACCGCGGGCGAGATTGTCGAAAGCGGCCCCACGCAAGAGATTTTCACCCGGCCAGCCCATCCCTATACAAGGCGGCTCCTGGCGGCCGAACCCAGGGGCCGGGTGGTGCCGGCCGATCCGGCGGCCCCGGTTGTCGTCGAGGGCGAGCGGCTGCGGGTGTGGTTTCCGATCCGGCGCGGCCTCTTCCGGCGCACCCAGGGTTACGTCAAGGCGGTCGACGGCGTCTCGCTCGCGGTGCGCGCCGGGACGACGGTCGGGGTCGTCGGCGAAAGCGGGTCGGGCAAGACGACGCTGGGTCTCGCGCTCTTGCGCCTCATCGATTCGCAAGGCGGGATCCGCTTTGCCGGCAGCGATATCGCGCATCAGCGCCAGAAGGCTCTGCGGCCGTTGCGCCGCGAGATGCAGATCGTCTTTCAGGACCCCTATTCGAGCCTCTCGCCGCGCCTTTCGATCGCGCAGATCGTCGGCGAGGGGCTCAAGGTGCACCGGCTCGCGACGAGCGACGGAGAACGGCGTCACCTCATTGAGACCGTATTGGATGAGGTCGGGCTCGCCCGCGCTGACGCCGACCGCTACCCGCATGAATTCTCCGGCGGCCAGCGCCAGCGCGTCGCGATCGCCCGGGCGCTGGTCTTGCAGCCGCGCTTTATCGTGCTCGACGAGCCAACCTCCGCGCTCGACATGTCGGTGCAGGCCCAGATCGTCGAACTCTTGCGCGATTTGCAGGTGCGCTACGGCCTAGCCTACCTGTTCATCAGCCATGACCTCCGGGTCGTGCGCGCGATGGCGCACGAGATCCTGGTAATGAAGGACGGCCAGATCGTCGAACAGGGCAGCGCCGAGCGGATCCTGGACGCGCCCCAGCACCCCTACACCAAGGCCCTCATGGCCGCAGCCTTCGACCTCGCCGCGGTGCCGGGTTAAGCCCCTCTCCCGCGGTGGGGGCGAGGGAGTTCTTTTAGATCCCGAGCAATTCGGCGATCTTGTCGGTGGCCTTGAGGCCGTGGCCGGTGAGGACGACGACGGTCGTTTCCTCGGCCCGGATCCTGCTCTCGCGCAGGAGCCGCGACAATGCTGCGGCCCCCGTCGCCGCGGTCGGTTCGACGAAGAGGCCGAGGCGGCCGAGCGCGCTGAGCGCCGGGGCAATTTCGGCCTCGGGCACGGCGACGACGCTACCCTTCGAGCGGCGCAGCGCTCTGAGGACTTCCGCGGTGCGCACCGGTTTCACGGTAGCGATGCCGTCGGCGGCGGTGAGCCCCGGGGTGAACGGCACATAGCCCGCCGCGCCCGCCGCCCAGGCAGCGGCGAAGGCGGCGCAATTCTCGGCCTGGACGGCGAAGAGGCGCGGCCGCCGGGTGATCTCGCCGCGTCCCTCGAGTTCGTCGAAGCCGCGCTCGAGGCCGAGAATATTGCTGCCGTACCCCGTCGGCACGAGGATGTTGTCGGGGGCGGCGAAGCCGAGCTGCTCCCACAATTCGTAAGCGAGCGTCTTGGTGCCCTCGATAAAAAAAGGCTGCCAGTTGTGGCTGGCGTAGAAACTCTCGTCGACTGCGGCGAGCGCCGCCTCGGTGACCGCCTGGCGGGTGCCCGGGATCACCCGAACCTCGGCGCCCGAGGCGGCGATCTGCACGATTTTCCCGCGCGGCGCCGTCGACGGCACGTAGATCCGGCACGGGAGGCCGGCCGCCGCGGCGTAGGTCGCGATCGAGGAACCCGCATTGCCCGAGGAATCTTCATGGATCCGGCCGACCCCGACCTCGATCAGATGGTTCAGCATCACCGCCGTGCCGCGGTCCTTGAAGGACCCCGTCGGCATCTGCGATTCGAGCTTGAAATGCACATCGGCGCCGGCCCAGCTGCGTTCAACGAGCGGCGTCCAGCCCTCACCCAGGGACACGCGCGGGCGTGACCCGAGCG
>JBARKH010000266.1:0-1678 GCA_049801295.1 Allostellaceae bacterium
TGCTGCAGCCGGCGCTCGACCGCTTGCGCGCCGGCATCACGGTCGCGGGCGTGCACTACGGGCCGATCGAGGCGACGCTCGACCGCGAACAGGGCGCCAATGTCTGGCTCACCGTCGGCATCCGCGAGGGCAAGAACCGCGAGGTGCGCAAGGTTCTCGAGACGCTCGACCTGCAGGTGAACCGCCTGATCCGCGTGGCGTTCGGGCCGTTCGAACTCGGCGAGCTCAAGGACGGCGCGGTGGAGGAAGTGAAAACGGAAGGATTACGCGCGCAACTCGGCGAGGCTATTGTGGCGGAGGCCGGAGCCGATTTCGACGCGCCGTTGATTGATTACGAGGCTTCCGTGCGTCGCCCTGAGCTGCGTGCGCAGCGCGCCTCGAAGGACGACGAATCGCCGCCGCGGCGCGGGCATCCGAACGACAAGAAAAAGCAGCCGCGCCGCGACCGCACCGGTGGTCCGCGGCCGAAATATCCGAGACAAAAATAATGCGTGTGGTCGGCGGCAGATTGCGCTCGCGCCCGATTGCCGGGCCAAAGTCGGATGCCTTACGCCCGACCGCCGACCGGCTGCGCGAAGCGCTGTTCAATATTCTCGCCCATGCCTATGGCGATCCGGTTTCAGGCGCGCGCGTGCTCGATCTTTTCGCCGGCACCGGCGCGCTCGGCATCGAGGCCATCTCGCGCGGCGCGGCCTATGCGCTGTTCGTCGATGACGGCGTCGCGGCGCGCGCGCTGCTGCGCGACAATACCGAGCAGTTGGGGCTCGGCGGCGTCACACGCATTTTCCGGCGTAACGCCACCAAACTGGGACCGGCGCATCCGCTCGAGCCGTTCACGCTCGCGTTTCTCGACCCGCCCTACCGCAAGGGCCTGGCCGAAAAGGCGCTTGCCAGTGCGCGCGACGGCGGCTGGCTGACACCCGGCGCGTTGATCGTGGTGGAGGAAGCGGCGGACTCGGGGTTCAAGACGCCGGAAGGGTTCGAGGAGTTGGAGCGGCGCGCCTATGACGATACGGAGCTGGTATTTTTGCGCGCCAACTAGCGCCGGCCAAACAACCTCTCGATATCCGTCAGCTTCAACTCCACATAGGTCGGCCGGCCGTGGTTGCACTGGCCGGAATTGGGCACCTCTTCCATCTCGCGCAGCAGTGCGTTCATCTCCTCGGGCTTGAGCCGCCGGCCGGCGCGCACCGAGCCGTGGCAAGCCATGGTGGCGGAGACGTGCAGCAGGCGGCGCTCCAGCGGGAGCGAGTCGTCCCATTCCGCCATGTGTTCGGCGAGATCGCGTAGCAACCCGCCGACGTCGACCTCGCCCAGCATCGAGGGCGTCTCGCGCACCGCCACCGCGCCCGGACCGAAGGCTTCGATGGCGAGGCCGAACTGCACTAGTTCATCTGTGCGCGCGGCCAAACGCGAAACATCGCCCTCGTCGAGCTCGACGATCTCCGGGATCAGCAAAATCTGCCGCGCCACGCCGGTTTTGCCGATCGCCGCCTTCATGCGTTCGTAGACGATGCGCTCGTGCGCGGCGTGCTGGTCGACGATCACCAGCCCGTCGCGCGTTTGCGCCACGATGTAGGTCTCGTGCACCTGCGCGCGCGCCGCCCCGAGCGGGCGCTCGATCAATTCGGCCGCCGCCTCGAAGCTTTCGACACGCGCATCGGCGGAAGGCTCGCCC
>JBARKH010000267.1:0-10601 GCA_049801295.1 Allostellaceae bacterium
AGGAAACGCTGCAGCCAGGCGACCGACTCGGCGTCGAGGTGGTTGGTCGGTTCGTCGAGCAGCAAGAGGTCGGGGCGCTGCAAGAGGAGCCGGCACAGCGCGACGCGGCGCCGCTCGCCGCCCGAGAGGCTCGCGACCGAAGCTTCGCCCGGCGGGCAGCGCAGCGCGTCCATCGCGATCTCGACCGTGCGGTCCAATTCCCAGGCGTCGGCCTGGTCGATCTTTTCCTGCAATTCGCCCTGCTCGGCGATCAAGGCCTCCATCTCCTCGGGCGACAGATCCTCGGCGAAGCGGGCGCTGACCGCCTCGAAGCGGTCGATCAAGGCCTTCGTCTCGGCGAGCCCCTCGATGACGTTGCCGAAGACGTCCTTGTCGGGGTCGAGTGCCGGCTCCTGCGGCAGGAAGCCGCTACGCGCGCCCTCGGCCGCCCAGGCTTCGCCGGCAAACTCGCGCTCCTCCCCGGCCATGATGCGCAACAGCGTCGATTTGCCGGCGCCGTTGAGGCCGAGGACGCCGATCTTCGCGCCAGGCAAAAACGACAGCCAGATATCCTTCAGCACCTCGCGGCCGCCGGGATAGGTCTTGCTCAACCCCTTCATCACGTAGATGTATTGGTAGGCGGGCATGCGAGCGGCTTTCAAAGACGGGGGACGGGGCGGGTGGCGAGTTAGAGATCGCCCGTCGGCCAGGCGTGGTCAAGTCCGCTGCACCCCCCATAGCACCGTGAAGCAGCCGGGGATGATGCCGGTGAGCCCCTTGCGATAGGCGGTGGTCTGCCAGTATTCGCCCATCGGGATGAACGGCAGATCCTGCCACACCTGTCGCTGCATCTCGGAGCAGATGCGGCGCTGCTGGTCCGGCTCGATGGCGTCGAGCCATTGGGCGCGCAATGCCTCGATCTTCGGGCTGTCCGGCCAGCCGTCCCAGGCGGCCTTGCCGTCGGCGCGCAGCCCCTGGTTGCCGTAGGGGTTGGTGTTCGGGATCGAGCGGTCGATCAGCGTGAAGAAGATGTTCCAGCCGCCCTTGTCGGGCGGCGCCTGGCTGGTGCGCCGGCGGATCACCGTGCCGAAATCCATCTCCTGGAAGTCGACATTGATGCCGGCGCGGCGCAGTTGTTCGGCGCCGATCCGCGACAGCGTGCTGATGCCGCCGACATCGGTCGGCGAGATGATGACGATCTTTTCGCCGTTGTAGCCGGCTTCGGCCAGCGCCTTTTTCGCCGCGGCGTAGTCGCGCGGGCCTTTCAGCACCTCGATCCCGGCATCGGTGGCGAGCGGGGTTCCGGTCGGAAAGATACCGACCCCGGCATAGCGGTCGGCCGGATCATTGCCGGCGATCGCGATCATCGCTTCGTCCTGGTCGATCGCTGACAACAGGGCGCGGCGCATCGCCGGCTTGTCGAACGGCGGGTAGAGCTGATTGAAGCGCAGAATGCCCATTGCCGGCATATAATGCGAGACCGCCTCCACGTTGCGGTCGCGGGCCACCTGGGCAAAGAGGTCGCGCGGCGGCGATTCCCACCAGTCTACTTCGCCGTTGCCGAGCGCCGCCTGGGCCGAGAACGCATCGAGCGTCAGCCACTCGACGCGGTCGAAATGGGCGACTTTCGGCCCCGAGGTGAAGCCGGGCGCGCCTCCTGGTCCCTTGGCCTCGCGCGGCCGGTATTCGGCGAAGCGGGCGAAGGCGGAGCGAGCGCCGCTGATATGCTCGTCCAGAAGAAAGCGATAGGGACCGCTGCCGATGATCTCCTTGACCGGCTGGTAGGGTGAGGTCGCGGCGATCCGTTCCGGCATGATCGCTGGTACTGTTCCGCCCGGCCCGGCGAGCGCCGCCGGCAGATGCGGGAATGGGCGCTTCAACCGAAAGCGCACGATGCGGTCATCGGGCGCGGACAATTCTTCCGTCGCGGCCAGCAGCGCCGTCGCGAAGGCGATGCGCGGTCCGAAGCGGCGGATGCTGGCGACGACGTCGCGGGCCAGCACCGGCTGGTTGTCGTGGAAGCGCAACCCCTCGCGCAGCCGCAACTGCCAGGTCAGCCCGTCATCCTCGACCTCGTGGCCGGCAACCATTTGCGGTTGCGCCTGCCAGTTGGTGTCGATCCCATAGAGCGTGTCGAAGACGAGGTAGGCATAGTTGCGGGTCGGCCGGTTGAAGGTGATGACCGGATCGAGGACGGCGAGGTCCGCGACCGGCACGAACACCAGCGTCTTTTCCCTGGCGGCGCCGGCGAGGCGCGGCATGGACAGTACCGTGGCGAAGGCGATGCCGGTCTTCAACAATTCGCGTCGCCGCATGGCTCTCCCCTTTCCTGGTCACCGGCTGCGACCGCAGTCGCGCGAAACGCGCTATGCTATCCTTCCGATCTCCCCTGCCAAGGATTCCTTCGATGCTGTTCACCTGCCACCCACCCGGCGCGGCGATCCCGGGGCGGTTTCCCGGGCCGGCGCACCCCCGGGGCAAATGGATGACTCTCGACATTCACTGCCATGTGCGCAGCGACAAGGCGGCCGCGCTCGTCGAGGGCCACGAGGAAGTCTCGCGCTGGTATCTCGAGACCGCGGCCAACCCGGCGAGCCAGGCGGTCAACCGAGAGAACGGCGTGCGCACCGGCGCGCAGGGCAGTTCGGCCGAGCAGCGCATCGCCGACATGGACCATATGGGGATCGACATCCAGGCGATCTCGCCGGCGCCACGCCAGACCTATTACGGCGCCGACGCCGATCTGGGGCTCGCCACCGCGCGCATCCTCAACGACGAGATCGCCGAGATGTGCAGCAAGTACCCAGACCGCTTCACCGGCCTCGGGACGGTGCCGTTCCAGGCCCCCGAACTCGCCCTCGCCGAACTCGAGCGACTGCACAAATCATTGGGCTTCCGCGGCATCGAGATCATGACCCATGTCGCCGGCCAGGATCTCTCCGAGCCGCGCTTCCGCAAGATCTTTGCGCGCTGCGAGGAGCTGGGGCTCCTCATTTTCATGCATCCCGACGGCTTCACCGAGGCCGGGCGGTTCCGCGACCATTACCTCGCCAATGTGATCGGCAACCCGCTCGATTCGACGGTCGCGGTGCATCACCTGATCTTCGGCGGGGTGTTGGAAGAACATCCCAAGCTGAAGATCGTCGTCGCCCATGGCGGCGGCTATCTGCCGGCCTATTCCGGCCGCATCGACCACGCCGCCGCGGCCCGGCCCGACACCTGCACGCACCTCAAGGAAATGCCGACGACGTACCTGAAGCGCCTTTATTTCGACGCGCTCGTCTACACCCACCACCAGCTGCAATACCTGGTCGACGAATACGGCGCCGACCATATCCTCGTCGGCACCGATTACCCGGCCGACATGGGCGAGGTTGACCCGATCGGCTTTATCGAGCGCTGCCCCGGCCTCGACGATAGGACGCGCCGCGCCATCCTCGGGCTCAATGCCGCGCGCCTGCTGAATTTGACGGTGCCTGCGCTATAGCCGCCGCGGGGCGAAGCGGCGTGTGGGCGACAGCAGCTCGTCCTGCGCCATGACGAGGGCCAGCTCGTAGCGGTCCTCGCGGGCTGTCGTCTCGATGACCGCGAAGATTGATGAAGCGGTCAGGCCGAGCGCGTCGGGGAGGCTGGCGCCGCGCAACAACTGCGCGAGGAAGAGGGCGGCTGTCACGTCGCCGCAGCCGTTGAGCACGACCGGCAGGCGCGGGGTCTCGACCACCCAGGCGCCTTCCGGCCCCGCTGCCAGCATCGTCACCTGGCCGGGTTCGGCGGCGAGACTGGTGACCAGCACAATGCCGGGACCACGTGCGCGCAGGCCTTCGGCGGCGCTGGCGGCCTCGGCGAGGCTCGCGACGCGGCGGTCCATCAGATATTCCAGCTCGAATTGGTTGGGCGTCACGATGTCGGCCAGCGCGAGGGCGCGGTCGCGGAAGAATTCGGCGATCCCCTCGGTGACGTAGGATCCGGTCTCGACGTCGCCGATTACGGGATCGCAGCAGAACAGGGCCTCGGGGTTGGCGCTCCTCACCCGCTCGACGATGTCGATGAGTACGGGCCCCGTTGCCACGTCGCCGAGATACCCCGAGAGCACCGCGTCGATGCGCGGCAGGACGCCGAGTTCTGCGATCCCCTCGAAGAGGAGGGCGATCTCGGCCGCGGGGACGACCGAGCCGCGCCAGCGCCCGTGGCCGGTGTGGTTGGAAAACGCTACCGTATCGAGCGCCCAGGCCTCGATCCCGAGCCGTTGCAGCGGAAATACCGAGGCGGCGTTCCCGACATGGCCATAGGCGACACGCGACTGCAGCGACAGGACGGTGGGCATCAGCGGGTTCGATCCGCCTTGTCGAAGACGTGCTTTAAATTGAGGAACACCGCCAGGGCGCTCGCGACAAAGAGGGCGATCCCGGCGTCGTGCAGCCCGCCGCGATCGAAGCGGGCGGCGAGGAAGAGGCCCGCGAGCCCCAGCACCGTGAAGATGACGATCGCCGCCAGCAGGTTTTTCATGTCGTCGACCAGCAGAAAGGCGCAGCAATAGGCGGCGCGGCCATCGAACCGGTTCTTCAGGAGCATGAAGGCAAGCGCGATCGCGGCGAGGCTGAGGAGGAGGCCGCAGGTGTCGTCGCCGGGCGCCCGGTTGGCGCTGGCGAACGCGGCGCCGAGCACGGCGACGATTGCGAGGATTGCAAGCTGCGCCCAAAACGCAATCCACGCGCAAAATCCAACTTCGCTCGATTGGGACGCCGCACTTGACTGGTTCATCGCGCTCTCTCATGCCGGCGGTGGCAAATTATACCGGGCCGGCGAATTATATCGAAGAGGACTGTCGAACGGAGGGTTCCGATGGACGCGCCCCTGCGACCGCGGCGCAGCGTGCTGTTCCTGCCTGGGTCCAACCCACGTGCTCTCGATAAGGCGCGGACGCTCGCCGCAGACGGCCTCATTTTCGACCTCGAGGACGCTGTGGCGCCGGCGGCGAAGGAGGCTGCCCGCGCCAGCGTCGCGGCGGCGCTGCAGACCGGTGGCTACGCCCCGCGCGAGCTGATCCTTCGGATCAACTCGCTCGATGGCGCCTGGGGCGATGCCGATCTCGCCACCGCGGCGACGCTGCCGATCGATGCGGTGCTGTTGCCCAAGGTCGAGAGCGCCGCAACGGTGCGCCTCGCGTCAGACCGGCTCGACGCGCTCCGCGCGCCATCCGGGCTGGTCCTCTGGTGCATGATCGAAACCCCGCTCGGCGTCCTCGCCGCCGCGGAGATCGCCGCATCCAGCCCGCGGGTCGCCGCGCTCGTTGCAGGGACCTCTGACCTGACGACGAATCTTCATGCCCGGGACACCCGCGACCGCCGGCCCCTCCTGACCGCGCTCGGCCTCGTCCTCCTGGCTGCACGGGCGCATCGCCGGGCGGTCCTCGACGGCGTGCAGCTCGACCTCGACGACACCGAGAGTTTTGCCGCTGCCTGCCGTCAGGGGCGCGAACTCGGCTTCGACGGCAAGACCCTGATCCACCCGACACAGATCGCCCCGGCCAATGCCGCCTTTGCCCCGAGCGGTGAGGAAGTCGCGCGGGCGCGCCACATCATTACGGCCTATACGGAAGCGGCCGAAGCCGGCACCGGGGCGGTGCGCATCGACGGCCGCCTCGTCGAGGCGCTGCATGTCGAGGAAGCACGCCGCATTCTCGCGCTCGCAGAGGCGATCACGGCGCGCAAGGACGGGTGATCCTGGGCTAGGGCACCGTCTCATCGGGCAACACGCCCCAAATGTCGGTGCGCTGCATCCAGCCGGAAATGTTGTCCGCCTCGACCCGGCACAGCGTGCCGCGGCATTCGAGGAGCCGCGCGACGACGCCGGGCGCGGCGCGGGCAACCACGGGAGACGCCGGGTCCGGTAGCTGATAGACCGGATGCACATCGCCGCTGTTGACAATGACGGTACGTTTACCGGCGACCATGTGCTCCTGGACCCAGCCTTTGGTGCCGTCCGAGGTTTGGATGCGGCGCCAATGCTCGAACTGGGCGACGATCTCGACCGGCATGTCCTTCTTTGTCAGCACCCATTCGATCGGGTATTGCCGGCCGGGCCCGGTGCGCAGATTGACCTTGTCGGAATGCAGGCTGACAAAGCGCGGCACTTTGAGGTTCGCATCCTCGTCGGCCGCCGTGGCGGGGCCCGGCGAGGCGAGGGCCAGCAGCGCGAGAACGCAGAGCGCGCCGACGATGGCTCGTTTGTTATTGTTCAAGGCGTAGCAGCGGCAACCGTTACGCCGCAGGTCGGGCACTCGGGGTCCTTGGCGATGCGGATGCGGTGAAAGCGCACGCGCAACGCGTCGTAGATGAGGAGGGTGCCGTCGAGGCTGTCGCCGAGCCCCAAAAGCTCTTTCAGCACCTCGACCGTCTGCAAGGTGCCCATGACGCCGGCCACCGCGCCGAGAATGCCGGCTTCCTCGCAGCGCGGTACCAGACCGGGCGGCGGCGGCTCGCGGAAGAGGCAGCGGTAGCACGGGTGGCCATCGCCGAGATAGGGCCGGAACGTCGACAACTGCCCCTCGAACGGCGACAGCGCCGCGGCGATCAGCGGCTTGTGCAAGCGGAAGCACAAATCGGTCAAGAGATAGCGCGTCGCGAAATTGTCGCTGCCATCGGCAACGAGATCGTAGCCGGCGATCAGAGCCGCCGCGTTGTCGGGGTTGAGCCGCATCGGGTGGGTCTCGATGCGCACCCCGTCATTGACCGCGGCGAGGGTGGCGCGCGCGCTGTCGACCTTGAGCGCGCCGACCTGCTTCGTCGCATGCACGATCTGGCGCTGCAAATTGGTCAGATCGACCCGGTCGTCGTCGACGATGCCGATCGTGCCCACCCCGGCGGCGGCGAGGTACATCAGCATCGGCGAGCCGAGGCCGCCGGCGCCAACCACCAGGATGCGCGCGGCGAGCAGCTTTTCCTGCCCTTCCTCGCCGACTTCGTCGAGGATCAGGTGGCGGGCATAGCGCTGGAATTGCTCTTCAGTGAGTTCCATCACAAGCCTTCGAACAGGGCGGTAGATAGATAGCGCTCGGCCAAATCGGGCAATATCGTGACGATCGTCTTGCCCGCCATGCTCGGCCGGGCGCCGATTTCAAGCGCCGCCGCGAGCGCCGCCCCCGCCGACGTCCCGACCGCCAGCCCGTCAAGCCGGGCAGCCTGCCGTGCGACGCGCAGCGCGGTGTCGTAGGCGATGCAGACGATCTCGTCGATCAGCGAGGTATCGAGGATGTCCGGGATGAAGCCCGCGCCGATCCCCTGGATCTTGTTCGGGCCGGGGAGGCCGCCCGACAGCACGGCGCTGTCCTCGGGCTCGACCGCGACTATTCGCAAGCCGGGCTTCCTCGGCTTTAGGACCGAGCCGACCCCGGTCAGCGTGCCGCCGGTGCCGACCCCGCTGACCACAATATCGACCGCACCTGCGGTATCCGTCCAGATCTCCTCGGCGGTGGTGCGCCGGTGGATCGCGGGATTGGCCGGGTTTTGGAACTGCTGCGGCATGAAGGCGTCAGGCAGGCTCTTGATGATCGCCTCGGCCCGCGCGATCGAGCCGCGCATGCCCTGCGCCGCCGGGGTCAGCTCAAGCTCGGCGCCGAGCAGGAGCAGCATCTTGCGCCGCTCCACCGACATGCTGTCGGGCATCGTCAATATCAGGCGATAGCCCTTGGCCGCGCAGACAAACGCCAGCGCGATCCCAGTGTTGCCCGAGGTCGGCTCGACCAGCACGGTGCCGGGCCTGATATGGCCGGCTTGTTCGGCCGCCTCGATCATCGCCAGCCCGATCCGGTCCTTGACCGAGGAGAGCGGGTTGAAGAACTCGCACTTGCCGAGGATGTTGGCTTTGACGCCGGCCTCGGCGGCAAGCCGATGCAACCGCACCAGCGGGGTCGCGCCGATCGTGTCGAGAATGCTGTCATAGATACGGCCGCGGAATTCGCCGCTCATCATCGCCCTCCGCGCAGATTCTTGCGCCTCATATAGCGCCGCCGCGCCGATTAGATCTCGAAGTCGCCACCCTGGGCCACTCGGCCGGCGATCCCGGCGCTGTGCGCGCGGGTGCAGAGGTCTTCGAGGGTCAACGCGTCGAGCCGGCGCATCGTCTCTTCCTGCAATTCGAGCCACAGCGGGCGGACTACCTGATGGCCGAGCGCGCTTCCGGCCGGATCCTCGATCGGGTCCTCGCCGGTTTCGAGCTGGCGCACCGTGCGCACGATATCGCCGAGGCTGATGCGGCGGCGCTCGCGGGCCAGGCGATAGCCGCCGCTGGGCCCGCGGATCCCGATGAGGATCTTCTCGCGCACCAGTTCCTGCAGCACGGGTTCCAGATAGCGCCGCGGGATGCCCTCGCGCTCGGTGATCTCGGCCGACCGGACCGGGGCGGCGCCGCCGTTATAGGCGATGTCGAGCACCGCCTCGATCGCGAACAAGAGCTTCTTGGTGAGCCGGATCATTGTGAGGATTGTCGCCGCACCGTCCGGTTTGGACAAGCGGAAGCAACACCGGTCGAGCCGAAGCCGCCCTCCTGCCGCCCGCCGGCCTCCTCGAACCCGGCGACGATCGTGAATTCCGCGCGAGCGATCCTTGTGAAGACGAGTTGCGCGACGCGGTCGCCCGGGTTGATCGGGATCGGCGCGCCGCCGTCCGGCGGGTTGCGGTTCCACGCCGAGATCAAAAGCGAACCTTCATAATCGGCGTCGATAACCCCGACCGCGTTGCCGAGCACCAGCCCCTTGCGGTGGCCGAGACCCGAGCGCGGCAGCACGAGCGCGCACCAGTCGGGATCGCCGATCCGCAACGCAATTCCCGCCGAAATCAGGACCGCCGGCGCCTGCGGCCGCAGCATCAGCGGTTCGTCGATGCAGGCATGGAGATCGAGGCCAGCCGCCAGGCTCGACCCGTAACGCGGAAACCCCCAGCCCGGCAGGCGCGGATCGAGGATCTTGAGCGTGACCTGGAGCCCCATGACCCGGCTAGCGCGGCCGGTTCCCGCCGCCCGGGACGTGGGCGCTCGGCGGGGTGCCGAAATCGATCCCGAGCGCGGCGGCGACCCGCTCGGCGAGGCGGGCGGCGACCTCGCGCTTGGTCATCATCGGCCAGTCCTCGACCCCCTCGGAATCGACGAGGTGGATCGTGTTCTCGTCGCCGCCGAAGGTGCCGGTGCCGGGCGAGACGTCATTGGCAAGGATCCAGTCGCAGCCCTTTTTCGCGAGCTTGGCGCGGGCGTGGGCGACAACCTTCTCGGTCTCTGCGGCAAAGCCGATAACGAGGGCCGGCCGGTCGTTATGGCGCTGGGCGACCCGGGCGAGGATGTCGGGGTTCTCGACGAGGCGCAGCGACGGGGCGCCCTTGCCGTTCTTTTTCAGCTTCTGGGCGCTGGCGCTTTCGACCCGCCAGTCCGAGACGGCCGCCGCCATCACCGCGATATCGACCGGCAGCGCCGCCTCGCTCGCGGCGAGCATCTCTGCTGCCGTCTCGACCGCGACGAGGGTGACTCCGGCCGGCGTCGGCTCCTGGGTCGGCCCCGACACCAGCACGGTTTCGGCGCCGAGCGCGGCCAATGCGGCGGCGATCGCATGGCCCTGCTTACCGGAGGACTGGTTGGAGAGATAGCGCACCGGGTCGATCGGCTCGCGGGTCGGGCCGCTGGTGACGAGCGCGCGCTTGCCGGCGAGGCGGCGGTCGGTCGTAAAGAACCTTGTGATCGCGGCGAGGATCTCTGCGGGCTCGGCCATCCGGCCAAACCCGACTTCGCCGCAGGCGAGCTCACCGGCGCCGGGGCCGACCTGAACCACGCCGCGCGCCTTGAGGGTGGCGAGATTGGCCTGCGTCGCGGCGTGCGCCCACATTTGCGCATTCATCGCCGGGGCGATCATGACCGGCTTGTCGGAAGCGAGGAGCGTCGTGGCGGCGAGGTCGTCGGCCATCCCCACCGCCATCCGCGCCATCAGGTCGGCGGTCGCCGGCGCGACGACGACGAGATCCGCTTCGCGCGACAGGCGGATGTGGCCCATCTCGCTTTCGTCGGTCAACGACCAGAGATCGCTGTAGACCTTGTCTTCGCTGAGCGAGGCAACGACAAGCGGCGTCACGAAGTGATGCGCCGCCGCGGTCATGATGCAGCGGACCGCGGCGCCTTGCCCGCGCAACAGGCGGATTAGCTCGAGGCTCTTATAGGCGGCGATGCCGCCCGCGATGATCAACAGAATGCGCCGGCCTTGCAGCACGTCGTGCCTCCCTCTCCGCTCGCCCAAGTATGCTACCGCCGGCCGGGAAGCGCGAGGGCAACAACGGGGCGGCACGGCAAACGAGAACGCGCAGGCCCGCCGGTCCAAGCCTTGCGGTTGGTGCCGGACGGGTGCTAGCGCTGCCGCTTGGCGCAGAAAAAGGTCGAGCGCCCGGACTGGACGATGCGCCGGACGCCCTCGGCACACGTGCAGCCGGGGCAAGGTTCGCCCTCCCGTCCATAGACCGCCCACCGGTGCTGGAAGTATCCGAGCTCGCCATTCGCCTGGACATAATCCCTGAGCGACGACCCGCCCGCCGTGATCGCCTCGTCGAGAACGTTGCGGATCGCGGCGACGAGCCGCGCGGCGCGCGCGC
>JBARKH010000268.1:0-13797 GCA_049801295.1 Allostellaceae bacterium
CCGAATAGCTCTGCCCCTGCCGCCAAGCCATCGCCGTCCCCCACATCTTGCGGTCGGACCAGCGAATCACACTTTCCCTCGTTTGGGAATCCCTCTCAGCGATTCCGCCCAACCCGGCTATGCTCTAATGTGCCGATAATGCCCTGCTGCGCCTGGATCCAAGCCGAGTAGAGGGCCGGCAGCTCGGCAAGGGCCGCTCCAAAGGCGTTAGCGTCTTGCGCCGCAAGCGCGGCGAGCGCCTCCATGCCGAACTCGACGTTCGGAATATCTTCGTTCGGCGCTACGCGCTCGACTTCGGCGAGCGGCAGATGGTCAGTCCAGACATGCCGCACCATGAAATCGGGATCGGCGCTCCAGGCTGCTGCGGCGTTGCGACCCACCGCATTTCCTCGTCAATTGGCAGCTTGGCGATACACACCATGCGTCTGCGACCTCTGCGAGCCACCGACCGGTTAAGCGGCACGCAAATCCAGGTTAGGCGCTGCTACCGTTACGCCAGGAATGGCACTCAGGGTTCGTCACACGGCTGCCGCGCACGCCGCTTCGAGATCAGGGATCAGGCCGGCGTCGAGCACGAGCGCCACCACCGGCGAATGCACAGCGCGGCACCGTGAACATATCAGGTTCACTAGCTCCCTCTTTGCGTGTAAAATCGCGCGGTTACGCCGCCGGCTTCAGCGGCACGCGAGCGCAGCTCACGAAAACCGGACAGTCGGTCTGATCGCAAGGCGCACGGTCGTCGATACGATTACCGTTGCAGCGGTTGAGCCCTCGCTCCGCGCAAAAACGCCAGATCGCGTGATGGACGAACCGCGGGAAGTTGGCTGGAAAGGTGGGGCTGAAGCAGCGCGCATCGATCTTGCCGGCTACGCGTTCGATGATCGCGGCGCAACCGCCCGGGGCGTAGCAGCCGGAACCGTAAGCGTGGTCGGCGTCCAGCTGTCAGAGAATGCCGGTGCGGTGCAGGGAATTGTGCACCAGGGTGTCAATGGCGATCATCACCGTGCCGGCTTCAATCCAGGCCGGACGCTTGGCATCCCCAGCGAGCAGCAAACCGGACAACGCCATCGCCAGCACCTTGTTCGACACGCCGTAGATGTCCCCGAACGGCTCCAGTAGCGCCTGGCGTAGCCGAGCCGGTCGGTCAGATGCCTGGACAGCGTCGATCATCGCGAGCCGGTCGTCGATCCAGCCGACGATGTCGTCGCCGGGGAGGTCGCGCGTGAACAGGAAGAGGCTGTACGCGGTTTGGTTCAGCCGACCGTTGCACAGATCATGCTGGGGCAAGGGATAGCTGGGCTGGTGCTCGGAATCCGCGCAAACGCCCGACCCCTTGCGGTAACCGCAGCCCTCGAAAGCCCAGTAGCACCTTAGTTTAGGGCAGCTCGGCAACTCGGCGAGCGCGCCGGAGATATCGTGCCACCGCACCCGGCCATGTTGCTCCATGTATCCCCAAGCGATGCTGTCCGACACGCCCTGATAGCTGACCGCATCGAACAGCCAGTCGAAAATCACCGGCGTATCGGACGGCGGCGATCACTCCTTGTCGCGCCAAGCCGACCCGGCTGTCGTCGATTAGGTCCGGCGCACCCGCGACTTCGCAGACACGGCCCACCAGCCGGACCGCCCGACGCACGCTCGGTCGCGTCGCTGTCGAAATTTGCGGATTTCGGGTCATTTATGGCCGATGGCAGCTATAGCAGTGCCGACCGTACTTAATCGCCGAATAGTCCTGTCAAGCTCTCGTCGACGCGAGCCAGCCGTGAAACGCGGTCATCGCTGTGAGGTTCATGGACTCAAAACCGAGAGCCGGTCGCGGCGCATTATGGGTGGGGGAACCTTCGTTCCCGAATGTGCCGGCGATTTCTATGCGGCAGCCGCGGCCATCCGCTAATGTCGGCTTAATTGGGTCAAGCCGACCCTCAGCGGCGCTCGGTTTGGTCGAAAGCGACGCCGGGTCATGCCCCGAAGCCGACCCTCACTGTGGCAGGCAAGAACCGCCGGGTTGGGTGGCTAACTGTCCTTGCGACTCGCGGTATCCACGTTCCGGTATCCGATCCCAGAGCGGACCTTCAGCCACGTTTCCACCGCTATGGTGATGCTAACGCTGGACGACACAGGGCGCACCTTTCGGTGCGCGTTCCGTCGGGTTATTACTCAGCGGCCGCCATGGCGTCACGACGTGTCTCGATCTCAGAGGGCAGGAGGAATACCAGCGCCAAGCATAACGCCAGCATCGCCGCCGAACCCCAGAGGCAGGCCGGCAGGCTGCCGTATTGTGTCAGCGCTCCCGACAACAGGATGCCGGAGAGCCGCCCCAGGGCGTTCGCCGCGTAGTAGAAGCCGACATCCTCGGCGGCCTTCTTCGATCCCGCATATGCGAGGATCAGGTAGGAGTGCAGCGAGGAGATTACCGCGAAGGCGAACCCGAACACACCAAGGCCAACGACCACCAGCAGGCCCGGACTGACCGGAAGGTGAGCCTGCAGGATAACGACGAGTACGACGGGGATCGCGGTGAGCGCCGCGCCCCATAGGCGCGCTTCGGAGATTTCTCGCGACAAGCCGTCGGTGCTGCGGCGCACAACCGACGGGGCGACTGCCTGTACCACCCCATAGCCGATCGTCCACGCGGCGATGAAGCCGGCGACCTCGATGTACTTCCACCCCTGAGCGTAAAGGAAGACCGGGAGGCCGACGACAAACCAAACGTCGCGCGACCCGAACAGAAAGATGCGCGCCGCAGCCAACAGGTTGATTGGACGCGACTTCGCGAATAGCTCGCGAAACGATTTCGAAGCCTTAGCCTTGCCCAGCTCGGGCGGCAGGCTCAACAACACATTGGCGAGCACGACCGCAAGCATCGCCGCCATCAGCCAGAGCGCGGATTTGAAGCCGACGGTTTCGAGAAGCAGCCCGCCGAGGAAAAAGCCAAAACCCTTCATCGCGTTTTTTGAGCCGGTGAACCACGCGACCCAGCGGAACAATTGCCCGGCGCCACCCTCGGAGGTCGCCTTGATCGCCGATTTGGAGGCGGTCTTGGTGATATCCTTGGCGACGCCGGAGATGCCTTGCGCCATGACGACCCACGCAACGGACAAGGTTGCGCCCCAGTTCGGGTCGAGCGCAGAGAGCAGCAGCAAGCCGCCGATCTGGAGCACGAGCCCGGTCGCGAGCATGCGCGGGATGCCAAAGCGGGCCGCTAGCCATCCGCCGCCCAGATTGGCGAATATGCCCGCCGCCTCATAAAGCAGGAACAGCGAGGCGAGCATGAACGGGGTGTAGCCGAGCGTGTAAAAATGCAGCAGCACCAGCATGCGCAGGGCGCCGTCGGTCAGCGTAAAACTCCAGTAGCTGGCGGTCACGATCAGATAGTTGCGCACCCCGGCCATCACACACCTCGCTCGATGACAATGTTGGCCAGGTCAACCATGCGGCAGGCATAGCCGACCTCGTTGTCGTACCAGGCATAGACTTTGAGCAGTGTGCCGTCGGTGACCATCGTGCTCGGGCCGTCGACGATCGAGCTGCGCGTGTCATTGGCATAGTCGGCCGAGACCAGCGGCCGTGCCTCGAAGCCGAGGATGCCGGCGAGCGATCCCGCGGCGGCTGTGCGGAACAGCGTGTTGACCTCGTATTCGCTCGCCGCCCGCTCCAGCTCAAAGACGCAATCCGTCAGCGAGGCGTTGAGCACGGGGACGCGCACCGCATGTCCATTCAGCCGCCCCTTCAGCTCGGGATAGATCAGAGCGATCGCCGTCGCGCTCCCAGTGGTGGTTGGCTGCAACGACAGCATCGCCGACCGGGCACGGCGCAAATCCTTGTGCGGCGCATCGACCACGACATTGGTGTTGGTCGGATTGTGGATCGTCGTGATCTGCCCGTGCCGGATACCGATGGCTTCGTGGACGACCTTGACCACTGGCGCGAGACAGTTGGTGGTACACGACGCTGCCGTCAGCAGCGGATGTTTCCTCGGATCATAGCGGTCCTCGTTGACGCCGACGACGACATTCAGCGCGGTGGCGTCCTTGACCGGAGCTGCGACGATGACGCGACGAACCCCTCTGTCGAAGTAGCCCTGTAGCTGATCCGGCTTCAGGAACTTGCCGGTGCATTCCAGGACAATATCGCAGCCGAGATCGCCCCACGGGACCTCGCCCGGCGTGTTCGCGGCGGTAAAGCCGATCCGCCGATTCCCGACCAGGATCGCGCTGTCATCCTCGGCCACGAGATTCTGACGCCAGCGGCCGTGGAGGCTGTCGAACTCAAGCAGGTGCGCGACAACCGTAGCGCCACCCTTGACCTCGTTCACATGAAGAATATCCAGCCGATTGTTGGCGCGAGGATCCTCCTCGGGCCGTTCCATTGCGCCGAGCGACGCGCGTAAGGCAAGGCGCCCGATGCGGCCCATGCCGTTGATGCCGATACCCATGGCTCAGCCCTCCCGGCTGCGCGCGAGCGCGCCGACCGGGCCTTCGCCGATTTCGTCGAGCCGGATCTTCAGCGCCATCCGTTCGAGTGTTGCAAAGGGCAGATTGATGAAGATCATGATCCGGCGGTAGAGGCTGGCATAAAGCTCGTTGAGGAGAACCGCCCGCTCGGCGTTGCTGCCGGTGAACTTGGCGGGGTCAGGCAGCGACCACGCGCCGGTAACCACCTTGTCGCCGAAATCAGGGCAGGTCTGGCTGTCCTGGGCGTCGCAAAGGGTGATCAGGAAATCCATCCGCGGCGCCTCCGGCCCCGTGAATACGTCCCACGATTTGCAATGCAGCCCCGCCACGTCATGGCCGAGCGCTCGCAGCTTGTCGATGACCTCTGGCATCGGCCCGACACTCGGCTCCGAGCCGGCGGAGTAGGCATGGAATCGATCACCGCCGACCTTGGCGAGAATCGCCTCGGCCATGATCGAGCGAGCGGAGTTGCGTGTGCACACGAAGAGCACGTTGAATGCAGGGGTCATCGATGGGTTTTCCTCGGGCAGCGGCGGCAGGAGCTCGTTGATGTCGCCGCAAAGTTCGGGACGGCCGCCGCAGCAGGCCTCGGTCAGAAAAACCAAGAGCTCGCGCAGCGCGATGATGCGCACCGCGTAAATAAGCTGGCGGCCTTGCCGCGTGGCGGAGATCAGGCCCGAGTGCTCGAGGGCACTCAGATGAAACGATATCGTCGATGCTGGAATGCCGAGTCTGTCGGACAGCACGCCAGCGGCAAGCCCGTTAGGGCCCTGCGCGAGCAGCAGCCTTAAAACCCCGAGGCGGCTCTCCTGCGCCAAGGCTCCAAAGATGCGGGCGGCATTCAATGATTCCATAATTCTAGAATAGTTGATACAGGGGCTCTGCGCACCTATTTTTTTGGTGGAACCCCGCCG
The DNA here is from genome assembly GCA_049801295.1 of Allostellaceae bacterium. Lineage (GTDB taxonomy): Bacteria > Pseudomonadota > Alphaproteobacteria > ATCC43930 > CGMCC-115725 > DATARH01. The sequence goes on from JBARKH010000268.1 coordinate 5,369, forward strand.
TTGCGACTCACTCTCGCAGCATAATGTGGGAGCGGCGATGCCGGCCACCGCGGCCCGTCGGCGCATCATGTTGGCTTGATGCACGCAAATTTCGCGCTGCCGCCGGCTCGGACGCAATTCCGTAATATTTCTGTCGCTTTCGCCTGTTAGTCCAACGCGCGGCCCTACGGGAAACCGCGTCCATGCCCCTTAGCATCAAGATCCCCCTTAGGATCAAGATCATTGCCTTCGTGCTGACCGCCTGTAGCCTGTCCGCTGCCTCGGCGTCAGCCGGCCCGCCGCACAATGTCGTGCTCTTCGTGCCGGACGGGCTGCGCGCGCTGATGGTCACGCCTGAGACCGCGCCGACCATGGCGGCGGTCCGCGATCAGGGGGTAAATTTCAAGAACCCGCACTCGCTGTTCCCGACTTTTACCACCCCAAACGCGTCGGCGATGGCGACCGGCCACTACCTCGGCGATACCGGCGATTTCAGCAACACGGTCTATACCGGCTTTCTGGTGCCCGGTGCCGGCGACAGCTTGACCCCATTCCTCGAAAGCGACCCCGTCCTCGGCGATGTCGACGAACATTTCGCCGGCGATTACCTCGATGAAGTCACGCTCTTACGGGCGGCGCGCGATCAGGGGCTCAGCACCGCGACGATCGGCAAGCTTGGCCCGGCCCTGATCTTCGACCATACCGAGCGCACCGGCGAGAAGACCATCGTGGTCGACGATTCGACCGGCAGCCCCAACGGCATCCCGTTGTCGAAAGAGGTGCAGGCGGCTTTGACCGCAGCCGGTCTGCCGACGACCGCGCCGACACGCGGCGACAACGGCAAGCCCGGCAATGCCACCTCACCCGGAACCACGGTCGCCAATGTCGTCCAGCAGGATTATTTTGTCGATGTCGCGACCAAGATCGTGCTGCCTATGTTTAAGACCCGTGGCAAGCCGTTTGTGATGGTGTTCTGGTCCCGCGATCCGGACGGCACCCAACATAACCAGGGCGACAGCCTCAACCAGCTGACCCCCGGCATCAACGGTCCGACCTCGCTCGCCGCGATCAAGAACGCCGATGACGATCTCGCCCGCATTCGCGTCGCGCTCCGCGAGCTCGGCCTTGCCGAGACGACGGACATCGTCGTCAGCGCCGATCACGGTTTCGCGACGATTTCAAAGAAAAGCAAAACCAGCCCGTCGGCACGTGCGTCTTATGCGGACGTGCCGGCGGGCTTTCTGCCGCCCGGCTTTGTCGCGCTCGACCTTGCCGCTGCGCTCGGCCTGCCGGTCTTCGATCCCGACAATAAGAGCGCGCCGATTTCCCCTGGCACCCACGCCAAATTCGCCAACGGCCTGATCGGCCCCGACCCGAAGAACCCGGATGTGGTCGTCGCAGCGAATGGCGGCTCCGACCTCGTCTACCTGCCGAAGAAGGACAAGGCGCTCGCCGCACGCGTGATCGGCGCGCTATTGGCGCAGGATTATGTCAGCGGTCTTTTTGTCGACGATTCGCTCGGCCGCTTTCCCGGCACCCTCCCGTTGACCGCGATCAACCTCAAAGGCACCGCATTGACGCCGATGCCGGCGATCGCGGTCAATTTCCGCACGTTCTCGACCGGCTGCGCCGAACCGCTGACCTGCACGGTGGAGATTGCCGATACCGGTCTGCAGCAAGGGCAAGGGATGCACGGCACCTTCAGCCGCGCCGACACGATGAATTTCATGGCCGCGATCGGTCCGGACTTCAAGCCCGGTTTTGTCGACGAAGCGCCTGCCAGCAACGCCGACGTCGGTAAGACCCTGGCCCGCGTCCTCGGCCTGAAAATCAAAGACAAGGGCAAACTGGTCGGCCGGGTGTTGACCGAGACGATGCCGGGCGGCGCCATGCCCGGCTATGTCACTCGGGTCGCGCGCTCGGCGCCGGCGGCAGGTGGATTGCGAACCGTGCTCGATTACCAGCTTGTCGGCAACACGCGGTATTTCGATGCTGCCGGCTTTCCCGGCCGCACAGTTGGCCTCAGCGAGGCCGCGCCCCAGGCGTCGAGATAACTCGGCCGCGCCTTCGCTGCGTGACGCCGATAGCGGCCTTTCAATTCACGCCATAGTGGTTCCCCGCACGCCCCATGTCCGCTGGCAATTGTGATCGATCTCGCTGAGAGCACTAAAGCTCCAATAAATTGAAATAAATGCTTCATTTAATAGTAACAGACCCTGATTATCCTTGTGTGGCGCCGACTGAAACTTGGGATCACAGTGATGGCAGAATTAGACCAGGACACCGTAAGGAAAGCGTATACGCTTTGGGCTCCGGTGTACGATCTGGTCTTCGGCGCGGTGTTCGATCGGGGGCGCCGAGCGGCGATTGCGGCAGCTGACCGGGTCGGCGGACGAATTCTTGAAGTCGGAGTTGGAACGGGAATCTCGCTCCCGGACTATTCCGCCGATAATCGGATTGTCGGAATCGATCTTTCCGCGGCGATGCTGCGCAGGGCACAACAGCGGGTAACGGAGCTATCTCTCACGAACGTCGAACAGCTTGAGGTGATGGATGCGGAGCATCTGTCGTTTCCGGATGCCTCATTCGACGTCGTCGTGGCCAATCACGTGATTTCCACGATTCCGCATCCGGAGGCGGGACTCGATGAGTGTGCCCGTATGCTCAGGCCCGGGGGCGAGATGATCCTCATCAGTCGGGTTGGTGCCGAGGCCGGCTTGCGGCGCATCATAGAGAGATTGCTGCAGCCCATTGTTCGTCGGCTCGGATGGCGCACGGAGTTTCCCTGGGAGATGTTTGCGCGCTGGACCGAACGGCGCGACGATGTGCGCCTGATCGAACGCCGGGCCGTGCCGCCATTCGGCCATTTCTCGCTCCTCAGATTCGTGAAATCCGATGAGGAGTCGATCGCCGAACCTCTCATTGCCGACGGCCCCGCCGCTCTCCTCGCTCCCCGGTTTCGCTAGGGCTCACGGATCGCAACAAAGGACAGGTTTCCAAAATGAACGGGTTTCTGGAAACGCTAAAGACACAACGTTGGGATGATCATCGATACTATCACCATAGCTTGGTAAACCAATCGCTTCATTTGTTCAGCGCGACCAGCTTTGTAGGCGCGTATGTCCTGCTGTTCTGGGATCCGGCGATGGCAGCGCTGATCGCCTGGATGCTGTCGATGACGAGCCGGCAAATCGGACATTTCTTTTTTGAGCCGAAGGGATACGATGCGGTTAATCAAGCAACCCATGAATATAAGGAATCGATCAAGGTTGGTTATAATCTCAAGCGTAAAGGGGTACTGCTTGCCCTATGGGCATTGTCACCGCTGGTACTCTACTTTGAGCCGACCGTATTTGGCGTGATAATACCTTGGGATAATGTCGGAGGGTTCTTCCATAACCTCGGAGTTTTTTGGCTGTTTATCGGTATAAGCGGGCTGATCTTCCGATCCGTGCAACTGTTTTTCTTACAAGACGTCCAGGCGGGACTGGTCTGGGCGGTCAAGATCGTCACCGACCCGTTCCACGACATCAAACTTTACTACAAGGCGCCCTATCATCTGCTGCGCGGCGATATCGACGACGGGATCGCTCTCGACCATAGAAGCTAGGGACGGAAGCGGATCGTTCAGCTTATGGCGCGTCGCGGTGCGAGAAGATGAGCGATGATCTCGCGCAAAATCCGCCGTTTGATTGTCTTGTTGGTGGCCAGCGGATCTTCCCACCACCAGCCGCTGCGTTGCATCGCCTCGGCCGCCGCGACAAAGCGGTCGGCGACCGCAGCGAAATCGGCTTCGGTGTAATTCAGGCTGAAGATCAGCCTGCCGGTGCCGATCCAGCTCAACGCCAAGCCTTCGGCTCGCAAATAGTATTGGAACATCCAATTATAGGCGGAAGGCCGCGTGTAATAGATGATCCAGATCGACGAGAGGTTCGCCACCTGCACCGGCAATCCGGCCGCACGCAGACGCTGGTTCAGCCCGGCGGCCCGGCGATCCCAGATCTGGTCGAGATCGCGATAACAAGAGCGGATCGTCGGGTCCTCAAGGCGCCGCAGGAATTCGTTGGCTGCCGCCATCACATAAGGGTGCGAATTGAACGTGCCGCGGGCAAAGCAGATGTCTGCCGGTCGATCCTCGCGAAAGCGTTTCATCAGATGCTTGCGGCCGCATACGGCACCGATCGGCAGGCCGCCGCCGAGGGTCTTGCCGTAGGTGACGATGTCTGCCTCGACGCCGAAATATTCCTGCGCGCCGCCCGGCGCGAGCCGGAAACCGACAAAAACCTCGTCAAAGATCAGGACGATGCTTCGTTCGGTGCAGACGGCGCGGAGCTGCCTCAGCCAATCGGCAAAGGCCGCGCGGTCGAGATGCGCCTGCCGCGTACTGTCGACCAGGGTCGAATCTGCCGGCGCGGCGCTGTTCGGGTGCAAGGCCTGCACCGGGTTGACGAGGACGCAGGCGATGTCGCGTCGGCTGCGCAGCACGCGGAGCGAGGCCTCGGACATCTCTTTCAGCGTGTATGTTTCGTGCGGCGGAACCGGGTTGCCGGGGCCTGGCTGCACATCGCCCCACCAGCCATGATACGAGCCGCAAAAGCGCACCAGGTGAGAACGCCTGGTGTGATAGCGCGCCAGCCGCACGGCCTGCATCACCGCTTCCGTCCCCGACATGTGGAACGAGACCTCGTCCATGCCGGAAATGTGCGCAAGCCGCGCGACGTTGTCGGCGACCACCGGATGATAGGAGCCCAAGACGGGACCGAGCGCACGCACGCGCTCCATTCCTCGTTCGATGCACTCTTTGTAGAAATCGTAGCCGAACAGGTTGACGCCATAGGAACCGGTCAGGTCATAAAACGCGTTTCCGTCCAGATCGGTCGTTGTTACACCGGACGACGACTCGAGAAACGCGCCAACTGGCAAGTGCCGCCGCACGAAGCGACTGAATTGAAACGGGACGCGGTAGGATTCGGTGAACTGCAAATCGGAGATCACGCCGGTGACCTCGGCGGTGAGCTCCAATGTACGGGCGTACCGGCTACGGTAGAGAGCGCTGAGCCGCATAAAATCGGTGCGCCGCTGTGCGGCGACCATATCCGGAGCGCCGTCCGCCTTGAAGATGTGGGTTTGGTCGTATTGGTAGAAAGGCAGCAGCCCGGCAACGTATCGGGCGATGCGCGAATGACCGCCGAGCGAGGGATGCTTGGCCTTCGACAGCTCCAGGCGCGACTTCACCTTGACCGCCGATGCGGCCAAGACCACAGCGCCGAACCCATAAAAGGCCGCGGTCGTGATTGCCCCCACCATCGCGGCTGTCCTTACGCGCTCACCTTTGCAAACACATGACAATGCGAGCGGTACTGGCCAAATTCGCGCTCCAGGAAGACATCAACTTTCTGCTGACGAACCGCATTCCTCGTCAGCTGGCGAATCGATTCATCGGCTGGTTCAGCCAGATCGAACAACCGGCGTTGGCGCGGGCCGCAATCGGCATCTGGCGCCTATTCACCGAACTCGATCTGAGCGAATCGGCGACGCAACGCTTCAACAGCCTGCACGCGTGCTTTACGCGGGAGCTGATACCGGGCTCGCGTCCGGTCGACCCTGATCCAGGCGTGATCACCAGCCCCTGTGACGCGACCGTCGGCGCGTGCGGCCTCATTCACCGCACCGAGCTGATCCAGGCCAAGGGCTTTCCCTACACGCTCGAGGATCTGCTGCTGGATCCGCAGCTGATCGAGCTGTATCGCGACGGCCAGTTCGCCACCCTGCGGCTCGCGTCGAGCATGTATCACCGCTTCCACGCACCGTACGACTGCGTCGTGGACAGGGTGACATATATCTCGGGCGACACCTGGAACGTCAATCCGATCGCGCTTAAGCGCATCGAAAAGCTGTTCTGCAAGAACGAGCGCGCGGTCATTCGCACCGTGCTCCACCCATCCGGCCCGGTTGTGACGATGGTGCCGGTAGCCGCGATTCTCGTTGCCAGCATCCGGCTCCATTTTCTCGACGTCCTCTTGAACCTGCAATATCGCGGCACAGCCGAGATACCCTGCCAAGCCTCATTCGGTAAAGGTCAGGAGATGGGGTGGTTCCAACACGGATCGACCATCATCGTGTTTGCACCAAACGGCGTGACGCTCTGCGATTCGGTGCAGGAAGGTGCTGCCATCCGCGTGGGAAGGCCGCTAATGCGGCTGCCCTGAACCACGACCGCTTGTGCCACACGCCGGTAACATTCCGTTGTTTAACTGACATAGCGCTCAGACACGGAGCTGGAGAGAAGCCGATGAACATGATCGGTTCGACTCGCGCGTCGCCGAAGCACTATCGAGTGAATGCGACAGCGCTTAACGACGGCGCAGCGTGAAGCGGATCTTGATAGCCACCGACGCGTGGCGGCCGCAGGTCAACGGGGTCGTGCGCACATTGCAGGCCCTCGCCGCCAGCACCCGAAAATTCGACACCGAGATTGCATTCTTGACGCCGGAAGGCTTCCGGTCATTTCCGTTGCCGTCCTACCCAAGTATCCGCTGCAGCGTTCCAAGCTCACGCGAAATAGCACGGCGGATCGAGCACGCCGCCCCGGATTCACTGCACATCGCCACTGAGGGCCCAATCGGGCACCTGGTGCGGCGCTATTGTCTCGACCGACGACTTTCATTCACGACCAGCTACATGACGCGCTTTCCCGAGTATGTCTCCGCACGACTGCCGATCCCTCTATCGTGGAGCTATGCCCTGTTGCGCCGCTTTCATGCCGCCGCCGCGGTTACAATGGTTTCCACCCCTTCACTGATGGAGGAACTGGGCAATCGTGGGTTCAAGCATCTCGGAATGTGGACTCGCGGCGTCGATACCGAGCTTTTCAGGCCTGAGCGTGCCATGGCGATCGATCTACCGCGCCCGATTTTCGTTAGCGTCGGACGTATCGCGGTGGAGAAGAATTTGGCTGCGTTCTTGGCGCTCGATCTACCCGGCTCAAAAATCGTCATCGGTGACGGCCCGCAGGCGGCCGAGCTGAAGCGCCGGTTTCCGGGTGCCCACTTTCTGGGTCTGCTGGAAGGGGAGACACTGGCGGCATACCTCGCGGCCGCGGACGTGTTCGTGTTTCCCAGCCGGACCGACACATTTGGGGTGGTTCAGCTCGAGGCGCTGGCATCCGGCGTTCCGGTTGCCGCGTATCCAGTCGCGGGGCCAGCGGATGTGATCGGCAGCAAGCCCGTCGGCGTGCTTGATGAGGATCTCAAGCTCGCCTGTCTCAAGGCGCTGACAATTTCCCGGGCGGCCTGCCGTGCTTTTGCATTGACGCGGTCATGGGAAAGCAGCGCGCTGCAGTTCATTTCGCATTGTCGGGCGTGCGTGCCGGCGGCTTTCCCGACATCCTCTGCTGAAGCGGCAGGATATTTCGGTCGCACCGGCGTTCCTTTCCTCCGCTGCGGTCGCCGCGATGACGAAAGTGGGGCGGAGCCAAGTCTCTTCCGGCGCTGCTCAACACGGCCGGGCGGCTCCGTCTTGGATTGATCGCTGTTCCCGACGAAATTTGCGGAGCCAGAGAGATCTTCTCGGCCGCCTCGCCTGGCATCGCATCCCGCTATAGGTAACGGCACGAGCTTGCCCTCACCCCCGCAATTCGGCAACGTACAAGATGATCCGACTGATCCAAATTTCCGACACCCATTTGAGCCTCGCGAAGCCGCATTTCGCCGCTAACTGGGCGCCGCTGGCGGCATGGATTGCGACCGAGCACCCGGACCTCGTCATTCATACTGGCGACGTCAGCATCGACGGTGCGGATTGTGACGATGATTTACGGCATTGCGCCGGCCTAATGAGTGGACTCGGGATTCCTTTCCGCGCCCTGCCAGGCAATCATGACGTCGGCGATGCGCATCACCGGCACCAGCCGGTCAATGCCGAGCGGCTGATCCGGTGGCATAATCATTTCGGGCCCGACCGCTGGTTCGAGGATGTCGAGGGTTGGCGCCTCATCGGGCTCGATGCGCTAATCTTCGGCAGCGGCGAGCCCGAGGAGCGCGCGCAACTCGCTTGGCTCGAAAACATCATGAACTCGGCGCAGGACCGGCGTCTTGCCTGGTTTCTGCACCGTCCGTTGTTTCTCGAAAGCCCGGACGAGGGCGATCCCGGCTACTGGTCGGTGCGGCCCGACCCGCGGCGGGCGCTGCTCGCGCTGGTGCGGCGCTACGGCGTGGCGCTCGTGGCCAGCGGCCACCTGCACAAGGCGCATCAGCTGGTTCTCGATGGAACCCGCTACATCTGGGCGCCGTCCTCCGCCTTTCTGTGCGGGCCGGAGGCCCAGCCGTCGATGCCAGGAGAAAAGCGGCTCGGCGCCGTTCGCTACGAGATCGACGGGAGCGAGCTGCGCGTCGGCATCGTCGAGGTCCCCGGTCTCGCCGAACAATGGATCGACGACCTCATGGAAGAGA
>JBARKH010000269.1:0-18116 GCA_049801295.1 Allostellaceae bacterium
GCTGGGCCGAGCGCGGCGCCGCCGGGGCAGCAGCGCTGCATGAGGCGCTCGCCGGCATCTATCGCCGCAGGGGCGGGCTGTGGGCGAGCTTTCTCTTGCATCTTGCCGCATGGATCGCGAGCGCCGCCGAGGTGTGGCTCGCGCTTCGTCTGGCCGGCGAGCCGCTGCCATTCGGCGCGGTGCTGGCGATCGAAAGCCTGCTCTACGCGATCCGCACCGCGGCTTTCCTCGTGCCCCAGGCGGTTGGGGTGCAGGAGGGCGCCTATCTCCTGCTCGGTGTCGGATTCGGGCTGACGCCGGAGATGTCGCTGGCGCTTTCGCTATTGAAGCGCGGGCGGGACCTGGCGATCGGATTGCCGACGATCGCGATCTGGCAGGCGATCGAGAGCAGCCGGCTGTGGCGCCGCCGCGGCGCCGCCGCAGCGCCAATCAGCGAGCTTGCGCCGCCCCCCGACTGACCCGCCAAACCTATCGGATCTAGGCGAGATCGAGTCGGACCGTCACCGCGGCGCTGGCGATGATCGCAACGTCGCCGGCCGCCTCGCCCGGGACGTCGAGCCCGCCCTTGACGACCCGCACGGTTACCGCGCCGTGCGGCAGCGCGGCCTTGACCTCGTCGGCCCTGACCTCACCCGGGCGCTGCACCCCGATCGTGACCTCGACCTGCATGGTGCGGGCATCGACCGCGAGACTGCGAATGAGCGAGAGTGAGCTATGGTGGATCGCGTCTTGGACGGCGCGTACCGCCGCCTTGGTATAATCGCCGCCATGCAGATCGTTGCCGCTGCCGAATTCGGTGATGACCCGTTTCAGCGTCATGACCGCCCTCCCTCCGGAAGGTCGAGCCGGACGATCGCGGCGGCATTGGCAAGCACGGTCGTGTTGGTGCCCTCGTCATTGGTGATTTCGAGGCCACCTTCGACGACGGCGACCGTTCCGGTGCCATGCGGCAGCACCGCCAACACCGCTGCCTTGTCGACAAGCTCGGGGCGGGGCACGCCGATCGTGATCTCGACCCGCATCGCATCGGTGGGTAGGCCGAGCGCCGCGGCGACGGAGAGTGAATTGTGCCACAGCGCGTCGCGCAGCGCGCGGACCGCCGCCTTGGTGTAGTCGGCGCCGCGGATGTCGGTGCCCATGCCGATCTCTAACACCATGCGTTTGAGCGCCATGGCGGACTCCTCCTATTCCGCCGCCGCGACCCTTCTCTCCCGCGCCGCGACCCTTCTCTCGCGCGCGGCGAGCCTCCTCTCCGCCGCGGCCCGTCTATCTTCCGCCCCGATCCGTCTCCCGCGTGCCCCCATCCTTCTTCTGCCGGGGTCAACCCGTCTCTCTGCCGTCCCGAGCCTTCGCTCTCCGGCCGCGGCCCTTCGCTCCGCCATGGTCCTCCGGTCGGCTAAGACCCTTCTATCCGGCCCGGCGAGCCTTCTCTCCTCGGCGATCGTCCTTCCTGCCACCGCTGTCATTCGCCGTCCTCCACGACAATGTTCTGCGCCGTCATTCTTCTCTCCCCTCCTATTCCGCGGCAATGCGGTGCGAGCGCGCATACTCGATGAGCGCGTTGTCGGCGACCGGCTCGATCGGTGTGAAGTCGCGATGGGCGATCCATTCCGGCCGGGTCGGCGTGCGGATGTAATTCGAGACGGCGCACAGCGTCAAATAGACGATCGTGCGCGGGTAGGGCGTGATGTTGGCTGTCGAGGCATGCACCAGATTGCCGTGGAACATCAGGACCCCACCGGGCTTCCCCGTCGGCGCGACGATGCCGGCGGCACCGACCAGCCGCTCGATCGTCGCGTGGTCGAGGGTCCATAGCGGGTAGGAGGTCGTGGTCTCGTCGTGCCCGGCGGGGAGGACGCCCGATTTGTGGCTCCCGGGGATGAACATTAAGGGGCCGTTGATCGGCATGACCTCGTCGAGAAACACCGAGATGTTCATCGCCCGCGGCTCCGGCATGCCGTCGTCGCGCGCCCAGACGCCGTAATCCTGGTGCCATTGCCAGACATCGCCGTCGAAGGCGGCCTTGGCGTTGAGCTTGTACTGGTGCATGTAGAGCTGCTCGCCGAACAGCTGCTCGACCGGCTCGATGAGGCGCGGATGGGCGCCCAACAGCCGGAAGCCCTCGTTATAGGTGTGCGCGGCAAAGGCCGTGCGCGGCGCGCCCGATTTCTCGCGCCACAGCTCGGGCCGGTCGGAGCGGTAGATCGCCTCGGCCTCATCGCGCAACAGCGCGACCTCGTCCGGCCCGAAGCAATCGGGGAGGAAGAGGTAGCCCTCCTCGTCGAACGCCTTGAGTTGTTCTGGGGTCAGCAGCATCGGCAGCCCTCGTCGCCAGCAGGCCCGATCATGTCACAGCGCGCCATCCGGTTCCAGATCCTGCACCGGCCGCCGTCGATCGGCACCCCTTCAGCCTAAGCCAAATTCGGCCGCGCGGCTCGCCGGGACCGCCAAGAGATTGAGCGTCGCGCGGATCGCGGGACGCTCGGACACGCAGAGCGGCGCGAGCACGACCGATCCGTGCCGGGCACCCGGTCCGAGCCCGCCGCCGGGTTGCGGGTGCCAGGTCAGCCGATGCCATCGGTAGCCGAGCCCGGCGAGCAGCCGCAACGGCGCCAGCATCGCCTCGGTGCGCACGGGCTCGTGCCAGCTTTCCATCACGATCAGCGGTCGATCGCGGGCGAGCATGCCGGCGCCGCCGCGCAATACGGCCAGTTCATGCCCCTCGACATCGATCTTGATCAGGTCGGGCGGCGGAAGCCCCAGACCATCGAGCCGGCGCACTTCGACCCGATCGACGGCGCCGCGATACCCCTCGCCGACGACGCGAGAGAGGTAGCTGTGCCGCTCGCGGCTGAGGCGTACCTCGCCGTCGCGGTCCGACAGCCCGAACCCGTGGACGGTGACCCGCTCGAGTAGCCCGGCCTGGCCGATGACATGGCGCAAATCGGCCGTCGTCCGCGGGCTGATCTCAAAGGCATGGATGACCCCACGAAACCGCTTCTCGGTGCCGAGCAGCAGCGGATAGTAACCCCAGTTGGCGCCGACGTCGTAAACCACGCCCAGCCGCTCAGCCAGGCCGATCAACAGCCCGCTGACTTCGGGTTCGACGCCCTCCGCCCGCCGGTTGCGTGAAGCGTAGTCGAGAAACGCGGTGTTGGCGCAATCGACCCGGGCGGATTTGCCATTGGCGAACCGCAGAATGGCCGGGGCCGGCAACCCGAGCCGCTTGTGCACGACATGGAAGAGCGTGCGTCCCAGCTTGCGCCGAAGCCTTGCCAATGGCCGGTGCGGCTTTGCCGCCAGCACTGCCCGCGCCAGCGGCGCATGCAACGAGATTTCGGCTGGCGGGCGCCAGCTTGCCGTCATCGCAACGGGCGCCCCGGCGCCAGCGCGATCACGGAAACCCTCGCCGAGCGGCGCGCGATCGGCCATCTCATGCCCTCCGGTATCCCCGGCGACGAAGAGGGGTGCGAGATCTTGCCGACCGGCAATTGCGGGAGGTCGGCGACAAACACCAAGTCGAGCCGCCGCAGGATAGCCGAAAATGGCGGGATGCAAACGCTCGTGCCGCCGGCCCCATCCGGCGCGGGCCGGCCGGGAAGAACGGGTACGGGCCGGGCGCGCTGAGGCGGATAACGCCGGGCGCAGTTTTCTTATGCCGAGCGTCCATGAAATTGCCGTGGTCTGTGCTATCGCAACGGCGTCCGCGCTCCTAAACTGCGCGGCGATGACGACGCGCCGCGATCTGTTCCCGCCGATCGAGCCCTACCGCACCGGGCACCTCCGGCTCGACCAGCGCCACGCGATGTACTGGGAAGAATCGGGCAACCCCGAGGGGCCGCCGGCGCTGTTCGTGCATGGCGGGCCGGGCGCCGGCGCGACCCCGGTGCATCGGCGGTTTTTCGATCCCGGCCACTGGCGCATCGTCATTTTCGATCAGCGCGGCGCCGGCCGGTCATCGCCGCTCGGCGAGACCAGAGACAATTCTCCCGACCACCTCGTCGCCGATATCGAGCGGCTGCGCCACGAGCTCGGGATCGCCAAATGGCTGGTCTTCGGCGGTTCGTGGGGCTCGACTCTGGCGCTCCACTATGCCGAGGCTCATCCAGAAAGGGTGCGCGGCCTCATTCTGCGCGGCATCTTTTTGTGCCGGCAATCCGAGATCGACTGGTTCCTCTATGGGATGCAACGGGTCTTCCCCGAAGCCTGGCGCGCCTTTGCCGGGTTTCTGCCGGAAGCCGAGCGGGGCGACCTGCTCACCGCCTATTACCGCCGCCTCGTCGACCCCGACCCGGGCATTCATTTGCCGGCGGCGCGGGCGTGGAGCGTCTACGAGGGCGCCTGCTCGACCCTCCTGCCCAATCCGGAAACGGTCGCCACCTTCGGCGAAGACCGCCTCGCCCTGGGATTGGCGCGGATCGAGGCGCATTACTTCACCTCTCACCTATTTCCGCCCGAGCGCGATCTTTTGGCGCAGATCGGCCGGGTCCGACATCTTCCGGCGGCGATCGTCCAGGGGCGCTACGACATGATCTGCCCGATTCGCAGCGCCGACGAATTGGCCCGCGCCTGGCCCGAGGCGGAGTACATTATCGTGCGCGACGCCGGGCACTCGGCGATGGAACCGGGGATCCGCGAACAGCTGGTCCTCGCCGGCGAGCGCGCCAAAGCGTGGTGAGGCTCGGCCGCCGCTCGCGCGCTGCGGTTTCGCTTGCAGGCAGGATGATCACCTCTAAAATGCCAGAGTGAATCCGGAGGGGGTCGGGGGTGAGGCTTTCGATATTCGGACTGCGGGGGGTGTTCGCAGCGGCGGTTGTTACCCTCACTGGCGCGCTTACGCCGCCGGCCGCGGCGCAGGTTACCCTGGGCTCACCTGGCGATCCGGCGCATCTCGCGCTCGGCGTCGGCGCCTTCGACATCACGCCGAGCGCGCATAAGAACGCCGGCACCGCGGGTGAATTCCGCGGCGAATACCGGTTCGGCGATACGCTCTGGTTCCTGGCGCCGTTTGTCGGCGTGTCAGCGACCACCGACGGCGCCGCCTACGGCTATTTCGGTTTCGGGTTCGACGTGAATTTCGGGCCCAACTGGGTGCTGACCCCGAACGGCGCGGCCGGCGTTTTCGAGCGCGGCTCCGGCACCGATCTCGGTTCCTGGTGGGAATTCCGCACCGGCGCCGAGTTCGCCTACCGGTTCGCCGACCAGAGCCGGCTCGGGCTGGCGGTTACCCATACTTCGAATGCCGGGTTGACCAAACTCAATCCGGGTGAGCAATCGATCGTCCTGATGTACAGCATACCGATGCGCTGAGGCCGGCCGGCACGCCGGCTCCCCAGAGGCACGGTTACGGCGTCGGCGGTTTGCGGTCGCGTAGCGGCGCCAGCGCGTCGATTGCTTCCGCGAGGTGCACGTCCTTCTCGCTCAACCCCTCGACATCGTGCGTCGACAGGATGATCTCGACGCGATTGTAGACGTTGAAGATCTCGGGGTGGTGATCCATCTTTTCGGCAGCCAGAGCGATGCGCGAAAGAAACCCCCAGGCTTCGGAGAAATTGCTGAAGTGAAAGCTCTTGCGGATCGCGTCGCGGTCCTCGACTTCGCTCCAGCCATGCAGTCGGTGCAGCGCCGTGTGGCGCGCCGCGCCGGTGAGCCTCTCGGCCATATCACCCTCCCTCGTTGGACCCGCCCCCTAGCAAGTGAACCGCCGCGCGCGTTTGGTCAAGACCGCGGGCAACCGACAGGCGCGCGGTAATGGCGGAGCGACCACCCTCGCTCGCCGAGATCGAGGCGCTCGCCACGCGCGCGCTCGGCGTCATCCCGCGCCGGTTGAAGCGGCATTTGGGGCCGGTCGTGATCCGCGTCGAGGAATTCCCCGACGCCGAGACCGAGGCGGAGATGGAGCTGGAGAGCCCGTTCGACCTCTTGGGGCTCTATCGCGGCGTCGCGCTGCCCCTGAAAAGCGTCAGCGATCCGCGGCCCCACCTCGACATGATCTTCCTCTACCGCCGGCCGATCCTCGATTATTGGTGCGAGACCGGCGAGGATTTGTTCGAATTGGTCCGCCATGTGCTGATCCACGAGATCGGGCACCATTTCGGGTTCAGCGACGCCGACATGGAGCGGATCGAGAATTCGGCCTGAGAGCGTCGCCCGAGCGCGGGCGCGAATTGACTTGGGCGGATTCCCTTACCATTTTGGCCCGGGCATACGCCGTGCACCCGCTCATCGGTGGAGGGGTGGCCGAGTGGCTGAAGGCGGCGGTTTGCTGACGCGTGAGCATCGCTGCCGCCCCATGTTTCCCCGTCCCCAATAGTAAGGATTGCTTGGGGCTTTGGCTGTTGACCGCCGCGTTTTCTCCCGACTGATATCCGTTCGTGCCCAGTTGTCCGCTGCCAATTTGGGCACCAATTTATCGCCCGGCCAGCGATCGCCCTCTGCCGGACCCAAACAGGTCATCGGCAGCTCGCGGGACCGGCGCCCCGGCACAGGGCGAGTGTCGCTTGCGGTCTGTTCAGGTATCTTCAATGGTGAGCGTTAAACCGAAGGGAGGGGGGGATGCGCTGGCTGATTCTAGGAGTCGCGCTGTCGGCCGTGGCGACGCCGGCGCTTGCCGCGGAATTCATGTTGAATTCGACGCAGGTCAAGAGCGGCAGGCCGATGGATCCCGCTCAGGTTTATACCGCCTGCAAGGGGCAAAACATTTCGCCCGCACTCCTTTGGTCGGGCGAGCCGACCGGCACGCAAAGCTTCGCGGTGACGATTTACGATCCCGATGCGCGGGCGGGCGGTGGCTGGTGGCACTGGACGGTGTTCAATATCCCGGCGACGGTGCATAGCTTAGCGGCCGGCGCCGGCAGCGAAGGCTCAAGGGATTTGCCCGCGGGTGCGAGCGAGGGGCGTAACGATTTCGGACTTTCGCAATATAGCGGTCCGTGCCCGCCAATCGGCGACCACGCGCACCACTACGAGATCACCGTGTACGCAGTAAAAGTCGCTCAATTGCCGCTGGACAACACCGCATCGGGTGCCGCGGTCAGCTCCCAGTTGCGTTCCAACGCACTGGCCACCGCTAAGATCGTCGGACGCTACGCGCGGTCGAAATGACGGCGCATTTGTACGTTCTATCTCAGCAACTGAGCCTGCGATGCCTCCCGGCGCCCTGTAGCCGCCGCGGCCGCGGCGCGCCGCGCGGTCTGCGTTGGTCAGCCGCTCAGGCGATCGGCTGGGGCGCCTGGGGCACGGTTTGCCAGAATTCGGGGTCGTGGCCGAAGAAGATGCGCGCGCCTTGCTTTTCGAGCGCGGCGAGGCGGTCGAGCGACGAATGCATCGCATCGCGGTCGTGGACGAAGCGCGGCAAGCGCCGCTCGCGCAGGGTGCGGCAGAAATAGCAGGAATCGGCAGCCAGAACGATGTCACCGGTTTCCAGGCGCAGCTTCAGGGATTGGTGCCCCGGGGTGTGGCCGTGGGTCGGGAGACACACGACCGAGCCGTCACCGAAGACATCGTGCTCGCCGTCGACGAGGCGCAATTTATGGCCGAGATCGAAATCGCGCGGGTTGAAGCCGCGTTTGGCGGCCATGTCGGGGTCCATCCCGGCATCCCATTCGCGGCGCTGCACAAGGAGCGTCGCGTTCGGGATCTGCGCGTTGCCGCCGACATGGTCGAAATGGAAATGCGAGTTGATGACGATGTCGATCCGCGCGGGATCGCGGCCGAGCGCGGCGAGGCGGGCGCTGATCTCCTCGCCCTCGTGGTAATCGAAGGCGAAGAGCCCGGCGACGCGGGCCCCGACCCGGGCCGCCGGATCATCTTGGCAATCCGGGTGCATGCCGGTGTCGAAGAGCGCGGTGCCCTTCTTGTGCTCGATCAGATAGGACGGGATCGGCAGCCTTACCCGGCCCTCCCCGCCTTCCATCAGATAGGCGAGCTCGCCCTCGAGGTGGCCGCAGGTCAGCGCGTATACCTTCAGGCTCACGCGTTGGCTTCCTCGAACATGCGGCGATGCAGGGCGAAATCGTATTCCCGTTCGCGCAAATTCTCGGGGTCCCAATCGCTGCGCTTGGCGCCATAAAAATCGCCGCCATAGACATGGATCGCGGCGGTCAGGCGCCCCAATGGGTTGGTCACCGAGTGGATGATTTCGCGCCCCAAGGGCTCGGCGCAGCGCTCGCCCAGAGATTTGGCGCCGGCCGCTTCAATGAGGCCGCTCGCCTCGCCCGGCAGGCGGCGCCAGAAGATGTTGTCCTCGCGGCCGGTATAGACGCCGATGACCGCCCACATCCGGTGGTCGTGCGGCATGATCGTCATCCGCTTGCCCCAGACGACGTTGAGGATCGTCAGCTCCTCCGACTTATAAAGCGGGCTGACCCCGGCCTGCTGCGGCTCGCCGAGCGCGGCGAGGATCGCGGCGGGGTCCGAATTGGCGCGCGCCAGCACCTCGCGCGCGGATTTGTGCGACGGATCGGCCGCAACCGCGGCGCGGCAATCGGCGATGAAGCGGTCGAGATCGAACATCACAGTCCTCCTGCTATTCAGCCGCGGTGGCCTGCGCCGCCGCCTCCGAGCGATGGCCTTTCTGGTGGAAATAATTGGCCCGGTAGAATTCGAGCACAAGATCGCGATAGACCGCCCTTGGGTAGCGCGCCGGGTTGTCCGCGCCGACGCAGCTGGGCAGGCATTCGATCACGCTCTCCACGTTCGGGCTGTGAAAATAGGCGATCGAATAGCGATCGGTCCCGGAATCGTTGAGGACGCCGTGCGGGGTCGACAGGAAGCGGTCGTTCGACCAGCGCCGCATGATGTTGCCGAGATTGATGAGGAAGGTGCCCGGGATGATCGGCGGCGCGAACCATTCACCGGAGGGCAAGCGTACCGCCAGCCCCGGCACATCGGTGCGCGCCAGCGCGGTCATGAAGCTGTTGTCGGTGTGCGGCGCCTGGCCGAAGAGATTGTCCTCGTCCCCGTCCTGTGGCGGGTAATGCAGGAAGCGCAGATTGGCGTGCGCCTCGTTGGCGAAGAACGGCGCGAAGAAATCCGCCGGCATCTCGAGCGCCACCGCGAAGACCGGCAGCATCCGGTCGCACATCGCGCCGAGGGCCTGGAAATAGGCCATCATGTCCCGGCGCATGTCAGGCATTCCCATGGGCCACTGATTGCGGCCGCGCAACAGTGTCCCGGCGATGACGTCGGGGTGGTCGGGGCCGCGATCGTGACTAACGAAGAAGCTTTCGTTCTGGTTCGGACGGGTAGCCTTGTGCACGGTCGAGGCGCCCTGGACCGAGGCGTTGACCGGCAGATAGCCGATATTGTTCTCGTTGAGGCGCAGCTTCAGCTTGTCAGCGAGCGGCAGGGCGTGGAATTGCCGCGAGGCGGCAAAGGCGCGATCGATCAGCTCCTCGGGCACGCCATGGTTGAGGGCATAGAAAAACCCGACATTCTCGCAGGCGTGGCGCGCCGCGGCGGCGACTCTCGGCAGTGCGCCGGGCTCGCCGCCAAACGCCGGGCCGAAATCGATGACCGGGATCTGCGCAGCGGCAGCGGAGTAGTTGCGAACGCCATGTTCCTTGAAGAGGTTCATCCCGTGCTCCGGCTCGCGCCGGGCGGACTATAGACTCGTGCGGCGCCGCGGTTCCAGCCGGAGACGCTCGCGCGCCTACCCGTTCGGATTAACGAGCCTAAACGTTACTAATAACGCGGGGATCGGGCAGGCACCCGACATCGCCTGCGGCGCCGTCGACCGGGCGCCGCGGGTGCGGGCGGCGGTGAAGCGATTCGCCGTCGAAGCTATGAGGCGAGCATCTGCTGATGGTTACGCAATCTAGCCTGCCGCGCCGCGTCGCGCTCCGCGTCGTGGTTGCGCAGGGCGGCACAGTCCGCCTCGGTGACGCTCGCGTGTGTCGGCACGACGCAGGCGGTAGGACAACGGGTGATGCCGCGCTTGCGCAGAAATTCGGCGACGGCCCTGGCATACTCGGTCTCGGACATCATGGGGGCTCTCCCAACGGCTGAGCGCTGGGCCTTGTCATAACCCCGATGTAGTTAACAACGAGTTATGGTAAACACTGCGCCGGCTATCGATCCCCGGTGCCCCGGGCGGCACGCTGCGTTTACAGATTGTTCTTTGTAATTATTTTATTTAATGAGAGCAGAAGAGTGCAGGGCGCGAGGGAGTTCGTCGTTGGCCAAACCGGATATGATGGTTCGGTTCTGGGGCGTGCGCGGCAGCATCGCCTGCCCCGGCCCGGGAACAATGCGCTACGGCGGTAACACCTCGTGTATCGAGATTCGTTGCGGTGGGCAGTTATTTGTTTTCGACAGCGGCTCGGGCATACGCCTGCTTGGCGATGCGCTGATGAAAGGCACCCACCCGCGCGACTTCGATCTGTTCTACACCCATACCCACCTCGACCACTGCCACGGCCTGCCGTTCTTCGCGCCGTGCTATGATGCGCGCAACCGCATCCGCGTTTGGGCCGGTCACCTCAAGCCGGACGCCGGCATCGAGGCGGTGCTTGGCAAGATGATGTCCCCGCCGCTGTTCCCGATCCCGATGGACATCTTCAACGCCAAGCTGGAGTTTAACGACTTCTCGGCCGGCGAGACGGTGGTGCCGCGCCCCGGCATAACCCTGCGCACCGAGCCGCTCAATCACCCCAATCGCGCGACCGGCTATCGGCTGGAGCACGGCGGCAAGGCGGTCGCCTACATCACAGATACCGAGCACGAGATCGGCCAGCTCGACCGCAACGTGTTGCAGCTCGTCAGCCACGCCGACATCATGATCTACGATTGTACCTATACCGACGAAGAATACCCGGCACACAAGAATTGGGGGCATTCGACCTGGCAGGAGGGCGTACGCCTGGCAAATGCCGCGAAGGTCAAGACATTGGTCCTGTTCCACCATGATCCCGACCATGACGACGACTTCATGGATCGGGTGGGCGCCCAGGCCGGAAAGGCCCGCCCCGGTACGATCGTCGCACGTGAAGGCCTGATCCTAGAGCCCTGACCGGGCTCTGGCGCAGCTCAGTGATAGGGGTCAGCCGCGTCGCGCAGCCCGTCGCCCAAGAAATTGAACGCGAGCACCGTCAGGATCACCGGAATGACCGGCAACATCAGCCATGGGTAGAGCGCGACGACGCTGATGTTCTGAGCCTCGTTCAAGAGGACACCCCAGCTGGTGATCGGCGGGCGCAGGCCGAGCCCGAGGAAGGAGAGCGCCGTCTCGCCGAGGATCATGCCAGGGATGATGAGGGTCGCCGAGGCGATCAAATGGCTCATGAAGCTCGGCAACAGGTGCCGCCCGATGATGCGCGCCGGGCTTGCCCCCATCAGCACCGCGGCGGTGCAGAAATCCTCCTCGCGCAACGACAGGAGCTTTGAGCGGACCGCGCGGGCGAGGTGAGTCCATTCGATCATCCCGAGGATCATCGTGATCCCGAAATAGACGAGGATCGGGCTCCAGGTCACCGGGAGCACCGCGGAGAGCGCCATCCACAAGGGCAGATGCGGGAACGACTGAACGACCTCGATGAAGCGCTGGATCAACATGTCGGTCCAGCCGCCGTAATACCCCGCGATCCCGCCGATCAGGATGCCGAGGGTAAAACTGATGGTGACGCCGATGAGGCCCACGGTCAGCGAGATCCGCGCGCCATAAATGATGCGCGACATCATATCGCGGCCGAGCCGGTCGGTGCCGAACAAGAATAGCTGGCCGCCCTGCGCCGGGCAGATCAGGTGGAAATCGCCCGGGATGAGGCCCCAATGGTTGTACTTGTCGCCACGGCAAAAGAACCGGACCGGCTGATGCTTGGCCGGGTCAGGCGTGTAGACCCGGCGCAGATTGGTCATGTCGAGGCGGTAATTGTAGCCGTTGACGAAAGGCCAGGCGGGGCGCCCCTCGTCAAACAGGTGAAGGCGCTGCGGCGGGGCGTAGATGAAGTCGGTATGGCGGCTATCGAGCGCATAGGGCGCGAGCAATTCGCAAAACAGGATGATCACGTAAAAGGATATGAGGAGCGCCCCCGATACGACGGCGACCCGGTGCCGCCGGAAGCGCCACCACATCAGCAGGAACGGCGGGGCGCGGTAAAAGCGCTCCTGCGCCGCGGTCATGCTCTCGACCGCGTAGGGATCGAACGGCGCCGAGGATATGTAATGCGCCATCGGCCCGCTCGACTCTGCAGCCGCGTCGCGCGCTCTCTCGGGCGGAACCTGCCCCGCGGTGAGGCCGACTTCGCTCACTGTGAGCGTCCCGCCTGCAGGCGAATCCGCGGATCGAGCGCCGCCAGCGCCAGATCCGAGAGGAAGACCCCGATCACCGTCAGGAACGCCATGAACATCAGGAACGAGCCGGCGAGAAACATGTCCTGGCTGCGCAGCGCGTCGAGGAGCATCGGACCAGTGGTCGGCAACGACATCACGATCGAGACGACCGCCGCCCCCGATATGACATGGGGCAGGAGCGAGCCGATATCGGAGATGAACGGGTTGAGCGCCAGGCGCAGCGGGTATTTGATGAGGACTTTCAGCGGATGGAGGCCCTTGGCGCGCGCCGTGACGACGTATTGCTTCTGAAGTTCATCGAGCAGGTTGGCACGCAGCCGCCGAATCATGCTGGCGGTGCCCGCAGTGCCGATCACGATGACCGGGATCCAGAGATGGGCAAAGACCGAGAGCGCCTTCGGCCACGTCCACGGCTTATCCAGGTATTTCGGGTCCATCAGCCCACCCACCGAAATTCCCAGATAGACATGCGCCAGATAAATGAGCACCAACGCGAGCAGGAAACTGGGCGTGGCGAGCCCGAGAAACCCCACGAACGTCAACGAATAATCCGCGAGGCTGTATTGATGCGTCGCGGAGTAGACCCCAATCGGGAAGGCGACGATGTAGGTAAACAGGATCGTCGTGAACGAGACGACAAACGTCAGCAGCAGGCGATCGCCGACGACCTTGTTGACCGGCAGGTCATAGAGGAACGAAAATCCCATGTCGCCGTGCAGCAGACCGCCGACCCAGTACAGGTACTGCACCCATAATGGCTGGTCGAAGCCATATTGCGCCTTGAGGAAGGCGATCTTTGCAAGGTTGGCCTTCTCGCCCTGGCTCTGCAGCTCGGCGATATAGGTCGAGAAATAGTCGCCCGGCGGCAGATTGATGATGATGAATACGAGGATGCTGATGGCGATCAATGTCGGGATCATGATCAGGATCCGGTTGACGAGATAGCCCAGCATCGAAAATCGCTCTCCTTACCGCCGCCGGCGCCGGGCCAGCAGAATACCGCCGCCCTGCATTATCGGAAATTTGTGGGGTCCGAGGCGATAGCAAATTGCGGACAGGCGGATCAATGGGGCGGTAGATCGGGCGGCGGTGGACCGGTCAGCGCGGCCGAGGCCGCCGGCGTGGCCGCACGATCGAACCAAAACCCGTCCGGCTTGTAGAGGCCGAAATGGGCGCCGGGATCCCAGTTGTACATTCCATCGGTCGGCACATTGCGCAGTCGCGCATTGACGACAACCGGCTGCTGGACACCGGCGACCAGCCCGATCGAATAGACCTGGTCGGCCCAGATCCCCAGCATTTCGTGCCACACTCGCGCATGTTCGTCCTCGCTCGCCGCGCCGAGCCAGGATTTGTAGAGTTCCCTGAGCCGGGTCACCTCCGGCAGGTCCGGGGGCTCCCCGGCGGTGCGATTGGTTTCCACGTATTGCCCCCACTTGGGCCATTCGAGCTGCTGCTGGCTGGTCGGGGCAAGTTCCCACGGCGACATATCCGCGGTGGCCAAGCCGTTCTCGATGCCTTTGTCGAGCGACATCAGCGTCTGACCGGCAAACACCCGACGCCGGAACAGGGTCAGCTGGGAGGGTCTGGAAAACAGCCGGACGCCGATCTGCCGCCACGAATCGCGGATCAGTTCGAGGACATCGGATTTCTCGGTCGATTCCCCCGAATCCTCGACGACGATGTCGAGCGGCCGCCCGTCCGGCAAGTGGCGCAGGCCGTCGCCCCCGCGCTCGAGGCCGATCAGGTCGAGCAGCCGATTGGCTTCGTTGATGTCAAACGCGCCCCAGGCGGATCGATATTCCGGGCGATAGAGCGGGCTTTCCGGCAACACCGTGTTCTGCCCCTCGATCGCCAACCCGAAATAGATCACCTGGTTGATCTCGTGGCGATTGGTGGCGAGCGATAGGGCGCGGCGAAAGCGGACATCGCGTATCAGCCCGCGCCACACCTCGTCGTCAACGTTGAGATTGGGATAGAGCGCGAGCTGGCTGCCGGGACCCGTTCGCCACAGCAGCACCTTATAGCCATTGGCCGCTTCGTTGGCCTTGAGGAAGGTGTAATCGTCGAAGCTCAGATAGCGCGCCTGCAGATCGCTCTCGCCGGCCCCGGTTTTGGCTGCGATGATCCGACTGTTGGCGATGTTGAACACGACCCGATCGATATATGGCAGCTGGTGGCCGGCGCCATCGACGCGGTAATAATAAGGATTCCTTTCAAACACGACACGATCCGCGGGCAGACTTGTTTTCAATATCCACGGCTCGAGAGACGGCAGGTTTGGGTTGTCATTGCGGTACATCACGTCCATTTTACTATGCAATGCTGCCCAGCTTCGGGCGTGTGCCTTCTTGACGAGGGAATCGAGGGTCGCTTTATCGGCGTATTTAGCATGGAACTGCTTCAGGTAATGGGCCGGACAATAAATGAACAGCGGGTCCGGCCCGGCCAGCGCCGGCAGGAATAGCGGGTTGGGGATCGACCAGCTGTAGCGGACCGTTCGCTCGTCCAACACCGTGAATTGCGGCGGCTCGCGATTAGGCAGCAGCGCCTCGGGCAAGCCCGCGGGCGCCAGCTGCTTATTTTCCGCGACATCCTCGAACCAGTAGCGGAAATCCTCCGAGGTAAAAGGGTGCCCATCGGACCATTTGTGCCCGGCCCGCAAATGCAGTGTGAAAATCCGCCCGTCCTTGACATCCACTCCTTCAAGCATGTCGGGGACGATCGCCAAAGCCGGGGTGTAGGCCACCAGCCGGGCGTAGCCGTAGACCACCATCAACCGCGTATCCTTGGGACTGGCCATTACCATGCGCAATTCGCCGCCGGGACGGCCGATCGTCTCCAGTTCGGCGAGCGCGGGCGCGCTCGGCAGCCGGCTGGCGACCGGCGGCAGCGTGCCCTTCTCCACCTCGGGCAAGAGTGAGGGCGTTTCCTGCAACGCGGCCCGCGCGGTACCCACGGTCACCAGCACCGCGGCCAGGACGAGAGACGAGACCATCAGGACGGCGACCGACGAGTAGCGGCGGCACCGGCGCACGATTTCCGTTCCGGTCGTGGTTCCGGTCGACTCGGCCATCAGCACCCTCCGGCGAGGCTGGCCTCGCGCAGCTGTGCCGCGCCGGGCATCGCGCTGGCTTCGACGCAGTGGCCCGGCGCGACGTCGATCAACTGAGAGGGTCGTCCCGGCACGCGCCGGAAGGGCTCCGGCCAAGCCGTGGGATCAGAGGCCCGTCCCTCCATCAGGCGATTGAAATCGAGGTGGTGCTCGAGGTCGGCGACGGGGATCGCGGCGAGCAGCGCCTGGGTATAGGGATGAACCGGATTGCGGAAGAGATCGCCGCGCGGGGCAATCTCGACGATACGCCCGGCACACATCACCGCGATCCGGTCGGCGATGTAGTCGACGACCGCAAGGTTATGCGAGATGAACAGATAGGTCAGGCCGAGCTTTTTCTGCAGATCCATCAACAGGTTCAGGATCTGCGCCTGGATCGACACGTCGAGCGCGGAGACCGGCTCGTCGCAGATGACCAGCTCCGGCCGCAGCGCGAGCGCGCGGGCGATGCCGATGCGCTGCCGCTGTCCGCCGGAAAAGCTGTGCGGATAGCGCCGCAGATCACGCCGATCGAGCCCGACGAGAGTGATCAATTCGGCAACCATATCCTCGCGCGAGCGCGCGTCGCCGATGCCATGAATGACGAGCGGCTCGGCAATGATGTCGTGGATGCTCATCCGCGGGTTGAGCGAGCCGAACGGATCCTGAAAAATGAACTGGACCCGGCGGCGAAACCCCTTCAACCCCTCGGCGTCAAGCGCCAGGACATCGGTCGCGACGCCGCGGTCGCTGAACATTACCGCGCCCGAATCGGGCGTGAGTGCACGCAAGAGGATCTTGCTCAACGTTGTCTTGCCGCACCCGCTTTCACCCACCAAACCGAGGCACTCGCCGCGAGCGATGCTCAGGCTGACGCCGTCGACCGCGACAACCTGCATGCCCATCCCGGCGCGGAACAGCCCGCCGCGACGCAACCCGAAACTCTTGCGGATGTCGGTACATTCGAGGAGCGGCCCGGTGGCCTCCGCCGGCCAGGCCGGAACCTGCGCCATCAGATGCGGCGCGTCCCCCGGCGGGATCTCGCGCAGCGGCGTCAGGCGCTCGCCCGGCTGCATGTCGAAGCGCGGGACCGCCCGCAACAGCGCCCGCAAATAGGGGTGCCGCGCCCGCAGAAGGATATCGTCGAGCGCGCCGCTCTCCATGATCTCGCCGCGATACATGACGACGATTTCCTCGGCGATATTGGCGACGACCCCGAGATCATGGGTGATCAGCAGCACCGCCATGCCGAGCTCCTGCTGCAACTCGACGAGGAGCTTGAGGATCTGCGCCTGGATCGTCACGTCGAGCGCGGTCGTCGGCTCGTCCGCGATCAGAAGCGCCGGTCGACAGACCAGCGCCATCGCGATCATCGCGCGCTGCCGCAACCCGCCCGACAACTCGAACGGATAGCTGCGCCAGGCCCGCGACGGATCGGGAAACCCGACGAGGCGCAGCATGTCGACAGTCAGCTCCTTTGCCTCCGCCGCGTTCCCGCCGCGGTGCAGCCGCAGCGCCTCGCCGACCTGATCGCCGATCGTGTGCAACGGCGACAGGGAACTCATCGGCTCCTGAAAGATGATCGAAATCTGGCCGCCGCGGATCGCCCGGATGGCCGGTCCGTCCGCCGGCAATCGGGTGAGATCGACCGGCTCGTCCTCCCCGCGCGGATCGTTGAAGAGGATCGCCCCCCCGGTAATCTCGCCGTTGCGCGGCAGGATGCGCAGAATGCTCTGGCTGACGACCGACTTGCCCGAGCCGGATTCGCCGACGAGCGCGATCGTCGAAGCTGGCCGGATGCGGAAGCTGACGCCTCTGACGGCCTCGATGAAACGGCCGGGGGCGGTGAACCGGACGTGCAGATCCTCCACCCGGAGCACGTCCCTCATCGCCATGCTCCAGGTTCCGGCAGCCTGATCCCGAGCGCCTCGAGGTTGGCGAGCGTCGCCTCGTTCAGTTCGATCCCGCGCATCGCAGCGACCTCGGCAGCGCGCGACACCAACCGATCGAAGCCGGCAATTCGGCTGTCGAGCCTGACCTTGGTACCTCGCGCGCCGAGTTCGAGCTGCATCCAGCCGCCGCGCCGGTCGCGGCGCGTCGAATAATAGTTGAGCTTCATGCGGTCGAGTTCGGCCCAGCTGATCGTGCAGCGCCAGGCTCCCTGCGCGCGCAGCTCGGTGTCGGTCATCTCGAGGATCGTCCCGTGACGCAGCACGGTGCGCAGGCCGAATATGCCGAAGATCGCGGCAAAGCTGCCCAGCACCGTCGCGGCGACGGTGCTGACCGGTTCGGTCGCGAACACCACGCCCGTCGGTACCAGCCCGGCGGCACTGCGCAGATAGTCTCCGACCATGGCTGCTGCCGGATAGGCGTGCCGGGTGATCCCGGCGGCGGCCTCATCAGCCCCCTCGACCGGCATCATTGCACGATCTCGGCGGCTGCTGCCCAGCGGGCACCGGCATGGGTGCCAATCAGCGCGGTCAACCGCTCAAGAAAGGCCGCGGTCGGGTCAGCCATGACCAGGTGATGCGTCAGGATGCCGATCGGTCCGGCCGAATCGGCAGCGCCGAGCCTCGTCGCCCGCAAATGGCCGACCAGGCCACCGAGCGCCGCGGCCGTGCCGATAAACCCGCGATTCCCCTGCCATGCCACAAGATCGACATGGACATCGATGGCGACGAGACCGGGCGCGACGAGGTTGGGCGGCACGGCCGCGCCGCTCGGCGAGACC
>JBARKH010000270.1:0-6848 GCA_049801295.1 Allostellaceae bacterium
GGCCACCGCGGCGCTGACTGCCGACGGTGCTGGTGGCGACGCGGCGGCAACCAGCGGCGCGTAGCGGGTCTGCACCGGCCCTCCGGCGGCCATAACGGCGAAGCCCTGGTCGAGGAGCGAGGCCATCTGCTGGTCGCGGCTGTGCCACGAGCGCCCGCCCATGATCACCCCGATCTGCCGGCGCCCATTGCGAACCGCCGAGGCCGCGAGGTTGAAGCCGGAGGCGTTGACATAGCCGGTCTTGATGCCGTCAGCCCCCTGATACCAATCGAGCAGGTGGTTGTGGCCATGCACGATCTCGCCGCGAAAATCGAATTCGCGGGTGGAAAAGTAGCGGTATTCGCGGGGAAACTGGTGATAGAGCGCGAGCGCGAGGCGCGCGACATCGCGCGCAGTCGTGCGCTGGTCCGGGTCGGGGAGCCCCGAGGCGTTGCGGTACCAGGTATGTTGGAGGCCGAGCTGGCGCGCTTTCAAATTCATGTATTGGACAAAGTTGGGCTCGCTCCCGGCCAGCCCTTCGGCGAGGACCGTGGCGGCGTCATTCGCAGATTTGGTGACGATCGCGAGGATCAGATCGCGCACCGACAGTGAATCGCCCGGGGTCAAGCCAAGTTTGCTCGGCGCCCGGCTCGCCGCCCACTCGGAAACGCGGAACGGCTGGTCGAGCCGGATCCGGCCCTGGTTCAGCTCCTCGAAGGTCAGATAGAGCGTCATCATCTTGGTGAGCGAGGCCGGGTAGGTCGACAGATCGGCGTCATGCTCGCTCAGCACCTGCCCGGTCTCGGCATCCAGCAGGATCCACTCGAAGACCGGCACGGACCCGGCAGCCGACGCGATCGCGCCGTGCCCGTGGCGGGCAGCTGCCGGCAAGGATCCGAATAACCCCATCGCGGCGATGACGCACACCCCAATCCGGCCGAGAAACCGCGCGCACGGCACCACGGCACGGGAACCCCCCGTCTCGTTTGACATCACCACTCGCACGCTAAAACCAAAACCCCCACCCCCCGGTGAGCGCGAAGCAGCCGCGCCGCGCCGCATTCATCGCGATGAGGGTAGAAAAAAGTTGCTGAAGTGTCAAAGAGCCACCTCGATCTGGCACGAAAAATGTCGACGAATCGCGGCGTCATCACTGGCCGATGCGGTTTCTTTGTCGCCTGATTAGGCTGGTGCCGACGCACCGGCAGCAGATTTCTCGCGCTTCGTCTCGCCGAGAATCGGCTGACGAACGCCGCGGCAATCACCCCGATGCGCGGGCGCCGCATCATATTCCGCGCTTCAGCCAGTCAGGGCGAGGGCTCAGTCATTCCTCTTGTGCAACGCACAAAATACCATTGATATCATCCCGTGATATGATATCTTGAAATTGTGCACTGCAATATCATTGTGGCGATGGCGAGACGAGGACGAACGATGAGAGATGTAAAGCCAAAGCGCACCGAGCGCGAATCAGGACCGCGCAAAATTTCCCCGGACGAAACGGTGCCCAACGCGAGCGCGCCGGCATTCGCCCCGGAGACCCCGCAAGAAGCCGAGATCGTCTGGGCTCCGCCACTCGCGGTTGCCGAACAGGCTCCGGAGATCGTCCCCGCAGCGGCCGACCGGCAAACCGATTCGGTTGACGATCCCTGGACCGCCTTCACCGACGCGCAGGCCGCGCTCGCCCGCGGCTTCGGGGAGATCGCCGCCGAGGCGAGCGGAATGACCCGGTCGGGGTTCGCAGCCGTCGCAGAAGCCGTGGCCGCTCTGATCGGCGTGCGGACCTTCGCCGAAGCGGTCGAGATCAATGCCGCGCTGGCCCGGCGAGGGACCGATGCGCTGATCGAAGGCTCGGCCAAGCTGTCGGAAATCGGTGTCAGGGCGATGAGCGAGGCGTCGCGGCCGTTTCTGTCGCGGCTTGGCGGCACCGGGAGCGGCTTCGCCGCGGGCGGCTGAACCGCAGGACCGTTATTTCCTCATCCCGCTCGTCAAGGCCGCGAGGAATCGCCGAGAAAGCGCGCGAGAAAGGCCGGAACCCGGGCCAGCGCATCGGCACGCGCGGCCTCATCGGTGCCGATAATCGGCACCACTCCGGCGCGCGTCACGAAGGCCGGGAGTTCGCGCCGCGCCAGGTTGGGCGCGTCGAACACGTGGTAGGCGCCCGGGTAGACCTGCATCTCGGCCGGCGCGCCGCGCCCGATCGCATCTTCGAGGAATTGCTTGCACGGCGCCATCGGCGTCCACACGTCCGCGTCGCCCATCAAGGCCAGCAGCGGAATTGTGGTGGTCCATCCCGCCGGCTGGCGCTGCTTATTGCAGGCGCCGGGGTAGAAAATCACAGCAGCCCCGAAGTCGCCCTGCGGCAGCGAAGCAGGGCGGGCGGCGTTCTGCCTGGCGATCGCGAACAAAGTCGCGGCGCCGCCTTGCGACCAGCCCATGAGCCCGATCCGGTCGCCCCGCACAAAAGGCTGCGCTTGCAGATACCACAGCGCGCCATAGGCGTCCCTCGGGCGCTTGCGGTAGAGGTCGAGATCGAAACCCTGGATTGAGCACATCTCGCCGTGATGGCGCGGCCGCAGGCTGTCGACCAGCAGCACAACATATCCGTCGCGGCTCAGCTCGATCGCCCAGCTGAACAGCACCTCGGTAATCGCGCCGCTCGGCGTGAACATGCCGTTGCAGCCGTGCAGGCCGACGATCGCCGGGTGCCGCCCTTCGCCCACCGGCCGGAACAGATAACCGTCGAGCATCGTCGGCGGCACCCCCGGCCCATTGTCTTCGAGCGATGGGAAATGCACGATTTCCTGCGCCGGTGCGGCGCTGCACCATACGAATACTCCGAGCAGCGCGGCCACTGCCGCAAATCGCCTTTTCGTTGTAGGCCGTATCGGATGCTTCTCCATTTTGGACATCGTTTTGCCCCTTGCAGGGCCCGCAGCGGATTGCCAGATGTATGATGTCGTCAACTCATTGAGGAGGGTGTGTAGCCAGCATGACACCACCCGGGAGTTCCCAGTTGCCGACCGCTTGGCATCGGCGACCCAGCGAAAAGTCCAAGACATAGCCCGGCCTTTTGGTTCGGGCGCGAAGTTCGGCTTCGCAAAACCGACCCCCGCCTGTTGCCCAGGGCTCTACGCCACGGCGCGCGGGGGTCTTTGCTGTCCCTTATAGCGTCAAGCCCATGATTGCCAACGATCTGGATAATTCCGGCCCGACCTCGCGGGTCTATTTTTCGCAGCGGTTGCGGCTCCATTACGTCGATTGGGGCAACCCGGCCGCACCGCCCTTGCTGCTTTTGCATGGCGGGCGCGATCATTGCCGCAACTGGGATTGGGTCGCCGCCGCGCTTCGCCGCGATTGGCATATCCTCGCGCCCGATCTGCGCGGCCACGGCGACAGTCAGTGGTCGCCCGACGGCAACTACTCGACCGCGTCCTACGTCTACGATTTGGCCCAGCTGATCCACCAGCAGGAGCTGGCGCCGGTGACGATCGTCGCGCATTCGCTCGGCGGCAATATCGCGATCCGCCATGCCGGGGTCTATCCGGAGAACGTGCACAAGCTGGTGGCGATCGAGGGGCTCGGGCCCTCGCCCCGGCAAATGGCCGCGCGTTCCGCGATCCCGATCGCCGAGCGCATGCGGAAATGGGTCGAGGAAGAGCGCGCGCTGTCCGGGCGGTTGCCGCGCCGCTATGCCTCGATCGAGGATGCGCTGAAGCGCATGCAGGAGGCCAACAGCCACCTCTCCCCCGAGCAGGCGCGCCACCTGACGCAGTACGGCGTCAACCAGAACGAAGACGGCACCTATAGCTGGAAATTCGACAATTACGTGCGCGCCGATTCGCCCTATGGCATGACCCAAGGGGAGATCGAGCAGCTATGGGGGCGGATCAGCTGCCCGACGCTCCTCGTCTACGGCAAGGAGAGCTGGGCCGCCAACCCGGAAGGGGACGGCCGCCTGCAACACTTCCAGAATGCCCGCGTGGTGTCGGTCGAGGGCGCCGGTCATTGGGTGCACCATGACCGGCTGGAAGTGTTCCTCGGCTTGCTGCGCGACTTCCTCTGAGCCTCGCGCTTGCTGTTTCGCCGGCGACACCACCTCAAACCACACTCGGCGCGGCGCGGCATCCTGGCCCTGTTCGGGCCGGGGCTGATCACCGGCGCCTCGGACGACGACCCCAGCGGCATCGCCACCTATTCGCAGGCCGGCGCCCAGTTTGGCTATGCATTGGGCTGGGTGATGCTGTTCAGCTATCCGCTGATGGCGGCGATCCAGGAGATCAGCGCGCGCATCGGCCGGGTCACCGGCAAAGGCATCGCCGCCAACATTCGCGGGCACTATCCGCTATCGTTGCTGCGCGCGATCGTTGGGCTGTTGCTGGTCGCCAACATCATCAACCTGGGCGCCGATCTTGGCGCGATGGGCGATGCGGTGCGGCTGCTCGTCGGTGGTTCGACCGGGGTTTACGTCGTGGTCTTCGCGGTGCTGTGCGCGGGCCTCGAAATCTTCTCCCGCTACCGGCGCTACGTCAAAATCCTCAAATGGCTGACCCTGTCCTTGTTCGCCTATGTCGCGACGGTGCTCATTGTCGCAGTGCCGTGGGGCGAAGTCCTCTATCGCACGCTGGTGCCGAGCCTCATTTGGCAACGCGATTATGTCGTCGTCATCGTCGCCGTCCTGGGCACGACGATCAGCCCCTATCTGTTTTTCTGGCAGGCCTCGGAAGAGGCCGAGGACGAGCGCGTCAACCCGGAGGAGCATCCGCTGACCGAGGCGCCCGAGGAAGCGCCTGCCCAGATCCACCGGATCGAGATCGACACCTATCTCGGCATGGGGCTGTCCAACCTGATTGCGCTGTGCATCATCATCACCACCGCCGCGACGCTGCACCTGCACGGCCTTACCGACATCCAGACCTCCGAGCAGGCGGCCGAGGCGCTGCGCCCGATCGCCGGCGAATTCGCCTTTGCCCTCTTTACCTGCGGCATCGTCGGCACTGGCCTCCTGGCGATCCCGGTGCTTGCCGGGTCGGCCGCCTATGGCCTCGCGGAAGCGATGGGATGGGCGACCGGCCTTGCACGTCTGCCGCGCGACGCCAAGGCGTTCTACGGCACCATCGTTGCCGGCACACTGATCGGGGTCGCGATCAATTTCGTCCATATCGACCCGATCAAGGCGCTGTTCTGGAGCGCGGTGGTCAACGGCGTCGTCGCGGTGCCGCTGATGATCGTGATGATGCTGATGACGATGCGGCCCGAGATCATGGGCGACTTCACCCTGCCGCGCCCACTTTGGGCGGCCGGCTGGCTGTCGACCGCGGTGATGGCGCTTGCGGTCACGGTGATGTTCGCGACCTCGTGGGGGTGAGCGAGGCGCGGGTTATCGAGTGCCGGCGAAAATCGGGAAGATCACGCGGTCGCCCGGCCGGATCCCGAGCCGGGCCGCGGTGCCGCCATTCAATTCGATGACGGCGCGCACCGGGGCGGCTGCGGCGATCGTATCGAGCGAGCCCGGCACGGCGCGCTCGTGGATGTTGACGATCCGCCCCTGCGCATCGACGAACAGCATGTCGAGCGGTATGAGGGTGTTTTTCATCCACATCATCGCCCGCGACGGCGTGACGAAATCGAACAGCATCCCGGCATCGGGCGCGAGGCTCTGGCGAAACATCAGCCCCTGCTCCATCTGCGCCGGGGTGGTGGCGAGTTCGACCGTGAATTTATGCGGCCCCGTCGCGGTGACGATGGTTAAGGGGGCGGTCGGGAACTGCGCCAACTGGGCGCGCAGCGGGGTGGCCGCGACCACCAGAAGCAGCAGGAGGAGGAGACGGCGGCGGGTGAGCATGGCGTTCGAGATGACCATCCGAGCTGAGCGAACTCCACTGTAGCATGGGAGAAGAAAGCTTCGGAGGCACGACCGATGGCGCGCAACATGCCGCACCCCGCCACCCTCGCCGCGCAGGGGCTCGGCTGGACCGATCCCGCGACCGGCGCGGTCATCCTGCCGCTCCACACCGCGACCACCTTCGAGCGCGATCCCGACAACCAGTACCGTCGCGGCCGCTCCTACGCCCGGGCCGACAATCCGGGATATGAGCAGCCGCAGGCGCTATTGACCGCGCTCGAAGGCGGCGCCGCCTCGCTCCTCTTCGCGTCCGGGATGGCGGCGGCGACGGCGGTGTTCGACAGCCTGCCCCTCGGCGCCCATGTGGTGGCGCCGCGAGTTATGTATTGGGCGTTGCGGCGCTGGCTCGGCGCGGCCGATGCGAAGGGCGCACTGGCCGTCGATTTCGTCGACGCGACCGCGCCCGACGAACTGCGCCGGGCGGTCGAGCCCGGCCGCACCCGCCTCCTATGGATCGAGACGCCGGCCAACCCCTTGTGGTCGACCACCGATATTGCCGGGGCCGCCGAGATCGCGCATCGGGGCGGCGCGCTCCTCGCCGTCGACAGCACCGCTGCCACCCCGGTCCTCACCCGGCCGTTGGCGCATGGCGCCGACCTCGTCATGCATTCGGCGACGAAGTATCTGAACGGCCACAGCGATGTGATCGCGGGCTCGTTGACCGCGGCGCGCGAGGACGAATTCTGGCAGCGCCTCGTCGCGGCACGCAGCGGCGGCGGCGCCATCCTCGGCAGTCTCGAAACCTATCTCCTGATGCGCGGCATGCGCACGCTCTTCCCGCGGGTCGAGCGCGCCTGCAGCTCGGCCCAGCGCATAGCCGAACGCTTCGCCGAACATCCGAAGGTGGCGGCGGTGCTCTACCCGGGACTGCCGAGCCACCCCGGCCACACGGTCGCGGCGCGCCAGATGGCGGGCGGGTTCGGCGGCATGCTGAGCATTCGCGTGAAGGGCGGCGCGGCGGCGG
>JBARKH010000271.1:0-2201 GCA_049801295.1 Allostellaceae bacterium
GGTGTCGGGCGCGGCTGACACATAACGGGGTCGCCTGGGCGCCCATCGACGCGGGCGTGCCGCGATCCTGCGATCTCTACATCGGCAATCGTGGCCACCGGGTGATGGGCCTCGTTGGCTGCGCCCGCCGTCGCCTCCTCTGGCTGCACAACCCGGCGCGTTATCTCAGAAAGCCGCGCATGCTGTGGCGCCTTGCCTGGTATCGCCCGACCCTCGTCGTCAGCGGGCTATATCATTCTCGGACGGTGCCCGCCTGGGTCCCGCGCGGCGGGCTGGAGATCATCCCCTACGGCATCCTCGAGCAGTTCCGCCACGCTGCCGACCGCGAGCCGCCGGCGCCGCGGGCGATCTTCACCTCGAACCCGCTGCGCGGGCTCGACTGGCTCCTGGATTTGTGGGAAGCCCGCATCGCGCCCGAGGCGCCTGGGGCAGAGCTGCATATCTATGCGGGCCCCGCGGTCTACGGCTTGGGCGGCGAGAGGGCGCACCGGATGGAGGCGGTGCTCGCCCGCGCCGATGCGCTCTCTGATCTCGGCGTGCGCCGCCACGCCCCAGTCGGCCGGGCGAGGCTGGCCGAGGTGCTCGGGGAGGCGCGGGTCATGCTCTACCGCGGCGACCCGGGCGAAACCTTCTGCCTCTCCCTCGCCGAGGCGCAGGCGATGGGCGTGCCGGCCGTGGTGCAGCCGATCGGCAGCGTCGCGGAGCGTGTGGTCGACAGCAAGACCGGGCGTATCGCCGCGACCGACGATGAATTTGTCGAGGCGGCGATCGCGCTGTTGCGGGACGACGCACTGTGGCGGCGCTGGCATCAGGGCGCCCTGGCAACGCAGCGCGGGCTGAACTGGGACGAGGTCGCCGCTCGCTATGAGGCACTGATCGGATGAGCGATCTGGGCGTCGCAGCCGGTGCGCGGGTCGTTCGCGAGGGCGAGCAACCACGGGACACGCTTTTGGTCTATCGCCATCGGCTGGCGCCGTTGTCGGAGGTCGGGTTTCTGCGCCGGTTCTATATCGGGTTCGAGAGTCTCGCGCCGGTGTGGCTCGGCTGTCACCTCGATGCCGGCGCGAGCCTTCTGACCAGCGACCCGTTGCGGCTCGGCCGCGGCGGTGCATTGGGGGCGCTCGACCGCACCCTCTTCCGGCACTTCGGCAAGCTGCCGCCGCAACCCGACCTGCGGAGTTTGCGGCCGAGGCTGCTGCACGCGCATTTCGGTCCGGGTGGCGCCTTGGCCTTGCCGATTGCCCGGAGCCTCGGGATCCCGCTGGTGGTGACATTCCACGGCGGGGACGCCACCAAGGAAACGCACTACCGCCGGCGCCTCGTGCCGCGGATCTATGGCCGCCGCCTCGCCGCCCTGCAGCGCGAAGCGGCGCTCTTTGTCTGCGTCTCGGAGTTCGTCCGCGACCGCCTGGTGGCGCGCGGCTTTCCGCCGGAAAAGCTCGCGGTCATCCACCAGGGCGTGGAGCTCGACCCGGCGCCCCTCGCCGAGACCGAAGGCGCCAGCGATCCCTATCTCCTCTTTGTCGGCCGCTTCGTCGAGAAGAAGGGCGTGGCCCATCTCATCGAGGCGATGCGGATGCTCGAGGGCCAGGGCAGCGCGGCGCGGCTCGTCCTCATTGGCGACGGCCCGCTCGCCGCCACGTTACGCGACCAGGCGCGCGGGCTGAGGCGGGTGGAATTTCTCGGTTGGCTGCCGAATGCCGAGGTCCGCCGCTGGATGCGGGGCGCGGTGGCGCTTTGCGTGCCGAGCGTAACCGCGCGCGAGGGCGATTCGGAAGGGTTGCCGACGGTGATTTTCGAGGCGATGGCCGAGGCCGTGCCGGTCGTCGGGTCGGACCATGCCGGCATTGCCGAGGCGGTCGAGCACGACCGCACCGGGCTCATCGTCCCCGCGGGCGAC
Source organism: Allostellaceae bacterium (assembly GCA_049801295.1). Classification (GTDB taxonomy): domain Bacteria; phylum Pseudomonadota; class Alphaproteobacteria; order ATCC43930; family CGMCC-115725; genus DATARH01. Next base: position 1,901 of record JBARKH010000271.1, read on the forward strand.
CCGATCGCTTTAGCCGATGCGCTCTCCAGCCTGATCGTGCTGCCCGAATTGCGGCGACGCCTAGGCTCGGCGGCACGCGCGGCCGCCGCCGAGCGCTTCAATGCGCTCCGGCAGTCGCGACTCCTCGAAGCGGCGCTGCTGCGCGTCGCGGGCCTGCCGTTGTGACGAGCCTGACCGCGAGCGATTTCCCGCCGGGCACGCCGCTCAACCATTTCTTCGCGTGGAACGAGGCGGCGTGGTCGCCCGATCGCCGGTATCGGCTCGCCCGCGACCCGGATCGCCTGCCGGTCTCGCCCGCGGG
>JBARKH010000272.1:0-3722 GCA_049801295.1 Allostellaceae bacterium
CGACGAGGATCGCGCCATCCATCTGCGCCGCCCCGGTGATCATGTTCTTGATGTAGTCGGCGTGGCCCGGGCAATCGACATGCGCGTAATGCCGGTTCGCCGTCTCGTATTCGACATGCGCCGTTGCAATCGTGATCCCGCGCGCCCGCTCCTCCGGCGCCTTGTCGATCTGGTCGAACGGCACAAACGTCGCCCCGCCCGTCTCCGCCAATACCTTCGTGATCGCCGCCGTCAGCGTCGTCTTGCCGTGATCGATATGACCGATCGTCCCGATGTTGCAATGCGGCTTCGTCCGCGAAAATCTCTTCTTCGCCATCGCTATTCTCCAATTACTCCGGCATCAGCAGCGGTCTTACGCCATCTTGGCACGGACTTCATCCGCAACGGCTTGCGGCACCTGCTCGTAGTGATCGAAATGCATCGTGTACTGCGCCCGGCCCTGGCTCATCGAACGCAGCGTGTTGACATAGCCGAACATGTTGGCGAGCGGCACCATCGCGTCGATGACGCGGGCGTTGCCGCGGCTGTCCATGCCCGTTACCTGGCCGCGGCGGCTGTTCAGATCGCCGATGACGTCGCCCATATAGCTCTCCGGCGAGACCACCTCGACCCGCATGATCGGTTCCAAAAGCTTGGGCGCGGCCTTCATGACGCCTTCCTTGAAGGCGGCGCGGGCCGCGATATCGAACGCCAGCACGCTCGAATCGACGTCGTGATAGGCGCCGTCGATCAGCTCGGCCTTCAGATCGATGACCGGAAAACCGGCGAGGACGCCATTCTCGGTCGAGGCGCGTAACCCCTTCTCGACGCCCGGAATATATTCCTTGGGGACGTTGCCGCCGACCACCGAGTTCTCGAACACAAACCCGCTGCCGGGGGGCATCGGCTCGAAGCGGATCTTGACCCGGGCGAATTGCCCGGCGCCGCCCGTTTGCTTCTTGTGGATGTAGTCGATTTCGGCGCGGCGGGTGATGGTCTCGCGGTAGGCGACCTGCGGCGCCCCGACATTGGCGTCGACCTTGAACTCGCGTTTCATGCGGTCGACGATGATTTCGAGATGGAGTTCGCCCATCCCCTTGATGATCGTCTGCCCGCTTTCGTGATCGACCGCGACCCGGAACGAGGGGTCCTCGGTGGCGAGGCGCGCCAGCGCCTGACCCATCTTTTCCTGGTCGCCCTTGGTCTTCGGCTCGACCGCGATCTCGATCACCGGTTCGGGGAACTCCATGCGTTCGAGGACGACCGGGTGGGCGGGGTCGCTCAAGGTATCGCCGGTTGTCGTGTTCTTGAGGCCGGCCAGCGCCAGGATGTCGCCGGCGCACGCCTCTTTCACGTCCTCGCGGTGGTTGGCGTGCATCAAGAGCATGCGGCCGATGCGCTCGCGGCCGTCCTTGACCGTGTTGAGCACCTGCGCGCCGGTCGTCAGCACGCCCGAATAGATCCGCACGAAGGTAAGCGAGCCGACAAACGGGTCGGTCATGATCTTGAAGGCGAGCCCGGCGAACGGCTCCTTGTCGGAGGCGTGGCGGACCACTTCCTCCGTCGTACCCATCTTGACGCCCTTGATCGCCGCGACGTCGGTCGGGGCGGGCAGGTAATCGACAACGGCGTCGAGAAGCGGCTGCACGCCCTTGTTCTTGAATGCCGAGCCGCACAGGACCGGGACAAAGGCGCCGGCGATCGTGCCCTTGCGGATGCAGCGCTTCAGCGTTTCCTCGCTCGGCTCCTCGCCGCCCAGATAGGCTTCGAGGGCGGTGTCGTCCTGTTCGACCGCGAGTTCGACGAGTTCGGCCCGGGCGGTCGCGGCCGCTTCCCTCATCTCGGCGGGGACCTCGACGACGGCGAATTCGGCGCCCAGCGTCTCGTCGCGCCATTTGACCGCCTTCATCGCCACCAGATCGACAACGCCGACGAAATCGCTTTCGACCCCGATCGGCAACTGCATCACAATCGGCACGGCGCCGAGCCGATCCTTGATCTCATGGACACAGCGCGGGAAATCGGCGCCGATGCGGTCCATCTTGTTGACGAAGCAGATCCGCGGCACGCCGTATTTGTCGGCCTGCCGCCATACGGTCTCGGATTGCGGCTCGACCCCGGCGACCGAGTCGAAGACGGCGACCGCGCCATCGAGCACGCGCAAGCTGCGCTCGACCTCGATCGTGAAATCGACATGGCCCGGCGTATCGATGATGTTGATCCGGTGGTCGTTCCACTCGCAGGTCGTCGCGGCCGAGGTGATCGTGATGCCGCGCTCCTGCTCCTGCTCCATCCAGTCCATCGTGGCGGTGCCGTCGTGGACTTCGCCGAGCTTGTAGGAGCGGCCGGTGTAATACAGAATCCGCTCGGTGGTCGTCGTCTTACCGGCATCGATGTGCGCCATGATGCCGATGTTGCGATACCGCTCGAGCGGGGTGGTGCGTGCCATAACCAAATACTCCGACGGCGCCTCGCGCCGTACCTACCAGCGATAATGCGAAAAGGCCTTGTTGGCATCGGCCATCCGATGCGTGTCTTCCCGTTTTTTGACCGCGACCCCGCGATTGTTGGCGGCGTCTAAGAGCTCTCCCGAGAGCCGTTCCTCCATCGTGTTTTCCGAGCGCCCGCGCGACGATGAGATCAGCCAGCGGATCGCCAGCGCCTGGCTGCGCTCGGAGCGGACCTCGACCGGGACCTGATAGGTCGCGCCGCCGACCCGGCGCGAGCGGACTTCGACCGCCGGGCGCACATTGGTCAGCGCTTCGTGGAAGACGCGGATCGGGTCCTGCCCGGAGCGCTTCTGGATGCGGTCGAAGGCGCCGTAGACGATATGCTCGGCGACCGATTTCTTGCCCTCGTGCATCAGGCAATTCATGAATTTGGTGACGACGTTGTCGCCGAATTTGGGATCCGGCTGGACTTCGCGTTTGACGGCGGCGCGGCGACGCGACATGGCTCTTCTCCTGGTCCCGGCCTATTTCGGCCGCTTGGCACCGTATTTCGAGCGACGCTGGCGCCGGTCCTTGACGCCCTGGGTATCGTGGGTGCCGCGGATGATGTGATAGCGCACGCCAGGCAGATCCTTGACCCGGCCGCCGCGAATGAGGACCACCGAGTGCTCCTGCAGATTGTGGCCCTCGCCGGGGATGTAGCTGGTGACTTCGAAGCCGTTGGTGAGGCGCACGCGCGCAACCTTGCGCAAGGCGGAGTTCGGCTTTTTCGGCGTCGTCGTATAGACGCGCGTGCAGACCCCGCGCTTCTGCGGGCACTCCTCCATCGCCGGAACCTTGTTGCGCGCAACCTGCGGCGACCGCGGATTGCGGATCAGCTGATTTATCGTCGGCATTCTCACCAACCTCGTCGAACACGACGACCGCCCGACCGCAAAATTGCGCCGGGCGGCAATCTCTCTGCCCAAAGAATTCGCGCCTTCTCGCTAGGACGCCGTGCCACTTTGCCGAACGAGGCTGCGTTTAGGGTGGCATCCTACCGCCAGCCGCGAAGCGCCGGATACTAGGGAGCCCACCCTACCGGGTCAAGCGGAATACCCCGGAGTTGAGGCGCCGGCGCACCCCCACCCCGTCCCTCCCCCATCATGGGGGAGGGGGAGGCTGGGAGCCGATGCCCAACCCTATTCGGCGGCGCCGACGGCGCGCTGCTCCTCGAGTTGCGGCGTCTCCTCGGCGGCGGCTTCCGCTTCGGCGGCGATCGCGGCGAGTTCGCGGTCGCGGTCGGCGGCGACC
>JBARKH010000273.1:0-4821 GCA_049801295.1 Allostellaceae bacterium
GCCGCCGCGCGCGCGCCGCCACTCGATCGCCCGGCTTTCAGCACCAGCACCGGCTTCAGCCGCGCCGCGGCGCGGGCGGCCGACATGAATTTGCGGCCACGGGTGATGCCCTCGACATAAAGGAGGATCGCGCGGGTATGCTGATCCGCTGCGAGATAATCGAGCATATCGCCGAAATCCACGTCCGCCATGTCGCCCAATGAGACGACGTGCGAAAACCCGATTCCCCGGGGCGCCGCCCAATCGAGCATCGCGGTGATCAGCGCGCCCGATTGGCTGACGAAGGCGATCTCGCCCGGCGGCGGCGCGAGATGCGAAAAGCTGGCATCGAGCCCAATCCCGGGCACCATGATCCCGACGCAGTTCGGGCCGACGAGGCGCAGGAGATAGGGCCGCGCGGCGTCGAGCGCAGCCTGCTGCAAGGCCCGCCCGCGCTTGCCCAATTCGCCGAAGCCGGCGGTGACGACGACGGCCGCGCGGGTGCCGTGTGCGCCGAGCTCGGCGATAAGGCCGGGCACGGTATCGGGCGGGGTGGCGACGATTGCGAGATCGGCGGCGTGAGGCAGGCTGGCGATGTCCGGGTAGACCCTCATCCCGTCGAGGGCGCCGAGATGCGGATTGACCAGCAGCAATTCGCCCTTGAACCCGGCGCGGCGCAGGTTGCGGGCGAGGAGCGCACCGACCGAACCAGGCCGCTCGCTCGCCCCGATCAACGCGACGCTTGCGGGCCGGAACAGCTTGGCGAAGTTGCGAATGGACATCGGAACGGCCTTCCGTCTACGCCTGCCAAGATCGTGCTGGCACAGTGGCGCGCATTGATCGGGGTCAATCCGCCGACGCGAACCGGCCCGGACCGATTGCCCGCTTCATCGAATCGAGGAGAAAGAGGGCGGCGATTCCGGCGAAGAGCGCCAGCGCCAGATCGTCGGCATGCAGCGGCCCGAAGCCGAATAGTTCGCGCGCCGGGCCGATCAGGAGGATCGCGGCAAGGATTGCCGAGGTGATCCCGAGCACCCACCAGAGCGCCGGGTTCGACTGGCGAAACGCGCCGAAGAGCGAGGCGTTCCCCGCCCGGTCGACCAGAACCAGCCCGATATTCGTCGCCACCAGCGCGGCAAAGGCGAGCGCGCGGGCATCAGCGTCCGGCAGCCCGCGATAGAGGGCGATGATGAAGAGCCCGGCGATGAGGGCGAGGATCAGCACCCCCTGCAACAGACTCCAGCTCACGAAACTCGTTGTCAGCAGCGACGCCTCCGGGTTGCGCGGCGGACGGTGCATCGCGTAGGGCTCGGCCGGCTCGGCTTCGAACACGATCGAGCAGACCGGGTCGATCACCATTTCGAGAAAGGCGATATGGAGCGGCCCAAATATCAGCGGCAGACCGAGGAGCAGCGGCAGCACCGCTAAACCGGCGATCGGCACGTGGATCGCCAGGATGTAGGCCATCGATTTGCGCAAATTGTCGTAGATGCGGCGGCCGAGGCGCACGGCCTCGACGATCGAGCCGAAATCGTCGTCGAGTAGCACCAGCGCGGCGGCCTCGCGCGCGACATCGGTGCCCCGCCCGCCCATCGCGATCCCGATATGCGCGGCCTTCAGCGAGGGCGCGTCGTTGACCCCGTCGCCGGTCATCGCGACGATTTCGCCGTTTGCCTTCAAAGCCTCGACGATGCGCAATTTCTGCTCGGGCAGGATGCGGGCGAAGATCGTGGTGTCGCCGATCCGTTGCCGCAGCTCGGCGTCGTCGGTTTGGTCGAGCTCGCTCCCGGTCATCACACGGCCGCCGGCGATCCCGGCTGCGGCCGCGATCGCCTCGGCGGTTTGTGGGTAGTCGCCGGTGATCATGACGACCCGAATTCCGGCGCTGCGGCATTCACGCACCGCATCGGGAGCGCTCGCACGTAGCGGGTCGGCAAGCCCAACAAGGCCGAGAAATTCATACCCGAGATTGCGCGGAGAGGCCGGTCGACCGGCGCCGCGCACCAGCGATCCGCGCGCCACCCCAAGCACCCGCATCCCCTGGCGGCTCATTTCGTCGAGCGTGGCATTCATGGCGGCGCGCCGGGTCCCGTCGAGCCGGCACAGCTCGGCAATCGCTTCGGGGGCGCCCTTGGCGGCGACGATTAGTTTCGGCGACCCCGCTTCCTCCCAAACCTGGGTCATCGCCAGAAAATCCGGGCGCAGCCCATACTCCCATTTGAGAATACGGTCCCGCTGCGGTGGAAGCTGGTCGGCGCCGAGGGAGTGAAAGGCCTTTTCCATCGGGTCGAACGGGTTCGGCGCGCTGGCGAGGATCCCGCATTCGAGCAATTCGCGGCACCCCACGGGTACCGCACCGGGGTCATTCGGCCGCCAGCGCTCGACCCCGGCCCACAGCTCGGCGATCGTCATGCGGTTTTGCGTCAAGGTGCCGGTCTTGTCGGTGCAAAGGACGGTGGCGGCGCCCAAGGTCTCGATCGCGGCGATGCGCCGGGTCAGCACCCGGGCGCGCGACATCCGCCAGGCGCCCATCACCATGAACACCGTGAGGACCAGCGGAAACTCCTCGGGCAGCATCGCCATGCTGAGCGCGATGCCGTTCAAGAGCGCGTCGAGCCAGGAGCCGCGCCACAACCCATAGAGCACCGTCACCAGTGCGCTGACGGAAAGGCTCACGATCGCGAAACGCGTCACCAGCCGCCTTGTCTGCAGCCGCAGCCGCGGCGGCTCGGTCTCGATCCGCACGATGGCGAGGCCGATCTTGCCGATCTCGCTGCGGCTGCCGGTCGCGGTCACCAGCGCCCGCCCGTGCCCGCGCACGATGAGGCTGCCGGAAAAGATATAGGGAAGATCGTCGCCGCCGGGTCGCGCGGGAGCGCCATTGGTTTCGCCCACCCGCTTGCGGACCGGCACGGATTCGCCGGTGAGCAGCGCTTCGTCCGCCTGCAGATCATGCCCCGAGACGAGGATCGAGTCGGCCGGTACCCGGTCGCCCTCGGCGAGCACGACAACGTCGCCGCGCACCACCTCGCGCCCGGGGATCCGCCGTTCGGCCGCATCGCGGATGACGAGGGCACGCGGGCTGGTCAGGTCGCGCAGGCTTTCGAGCACCCGTTCGGTGCGGGTCTCCTGGATCAGCGCGATCGATACCGAGGTGGCTGCAAACACGATCAGGACGACGGCCTCCTTGAGGTCGCCGAGGGCGAGATAGACCGCTCCGGCTCCGAGCAACAGCGCGAACATCGGCTCGCGCAGAATTTCGACGACGATGCGGATCATCGTGCGCCGGTGCCGCGCCGGCAGCTCGTTAAAGCCTTCCTCGCGCAGGCGCCTCGCCGCTTCCTTGTCGCTTAGACCTGAATTGTCCATTCGCTACCGCCGCACAGGATGGCAATTCCGCGGTCGCCGAAAATTGATCGGGATCAAAGCCGCCCCCATCTCATTCGGATAGCACTGTGCGCGGGCGCAGCGCGAAATGCGGGAGGTTGGCGATGAACGTGGCCGATGTCATGACCCGGACGGTGATCACGGTGACGCCGGAAACGACGATCGCCGACGCGGCTGGGCTGCTCTTGCAGCACCGGATCAGCGGCTTGCCGGTGGTCGACACGAAGGGGGCGGTGGTGGGCATCGTTACCGAAGGCGACCTCTTGCGCCGGACCGAGACCGGGACCGAACGCCGCCACGCGCGCTGGCTCGAATTCCTGATCACCCCGGGCCGCCTCGCGCGAGAATACGCCAATGCCAACGCGCGTAAGGTCGGCGAGGTGATGAGCGCGGATATTGTCGCCGTGACGCCGCGGGAATCGCTCGCCGAAGTGGTTCGGCTGATGGAGCACAACCATGTCAAACGCCTGCCGGTGATCGAGGCCGGGCGGCTCGTCGGCATCGTCAGCCGCGCCAATCTGGTGCGGGCGCTGCTCGACGATTTGTCGAAGCCGGCAGGGGGCAACGCCGCGCTCGGCGATGCCGAAATCGCAGAACGCATCCTGGCCGAGATCACCAAGCAGCCCTGGGGACCGCGCGCGAGCGTCGACGTCAAGGTCGCCAGTGGGGTCGCCGAGCTTTACGGCTCGATTACCGACGAGCGCGAACGCACCGCGCTCCGGGTCCTCGCCGAAAACACCGCCGGGGTCAAAGAGGTGCGCGACCACCTCGTCTGGGTCGAGCCGATGTCGGGCTTCGTTATCCCGGCCGTAGGGTCCGAGCCGCCGCCCAAAGATTGAGGCCGCTGGCGGGTTTTGATCCAGGGTGCCGCCGCCCGCGGTTTCCTCGCCGTGCTCAGTGGGCGATCAGCACCGGTAGCGGGGCCTCGGCCAGCACCAGCTGGGTGAACCCGCCGAACACCCATTCCCGCAGCCGGCTGTGGCCATAGCCGCCGATGACGAGCAAATCCGCGCGATTCCCGGCGCCGGCCAGCAGCGTCGCGGCGGCACCTTCGGGCCCCGGCCTCAGCTTCAGGCTGGTCGCCGCAATTCCATGCCAGGCGAGGTTTCGCACCAGCCGATCGGCGTCGTCGCTGTCCCCGGGCCGCTCCGCGGCTTCTTCCTCCACGGTAATGACGACGACCTCCCTGGCGCGGGCCAGGAACGGCATCGCCGCGGCCACCGCGCGCGCGGCTTGCGGTGTCGGCTTCCAGGCGATGGCGATCCGCTCGAAACTCGCCGGCATCGCCGTGGCGGCCGGGATCAAAATCGGCCGGCCGCTTTCGAGCAGCACCGCCTCCAGCGTCGCGCTCGCGCCCACCTCTTCGCCCACCGCCCGCGGCGCCACGATCAGATCCGCCGCGACGCCGTAGGTGACCATCCAGCGCGGCTCCTCGCCGGTCTCGACATGCCACTC
>JBARKH010000274.1:0-2675 GCA_049801295.1 Allostellaceae bacterium
ACTCCCATGATGGAAGGGCCTTAGTGCCGAGTCCGAAGAGAAGCGCGAGCCCGCGAGAGACATCGACAACTACAGCGGTGGATGGTCTGAAAGCGCTTGACCCACAACGGCCGATTAGAGAAGCGACTAAATTCCGCATCGCCGCGAAATGTCGCGAAGGGCCATGTGTGGACGGCTCCGAGTTGGCAAGGGTTTTCTTCACGGGTGCAGGATTGGTCGGTGCGGCCATGTGTTCGGCCTTTGAGCGCGGTTCACGTGACCGCTGGCCATAATGCCCTCCGCGGATCAGGTCCCGGTCAAAAGGACGCATTCGACAATGCTCTGGCCCATGTGGGTTGTCCTGATCGCCGAATCGACCGGCTCTGCATTACGTGCTGTTCGCCCTCCCAACCGTCACATCACGCCGGATACCCGGTGCGTGATCTCGTTCAAGCCGCCAGCGCGGCTGGTTCCTTGTAGCGTTCACCCTTGGCCATCATCGCCCACGCCATTCTGGCGATCTTGTTGGCAAGCGCGATGGCCGCGACCTTGGTGGGTCGCCGCACCAGCAACGCGGTGAGCCAAGGCCGGTGCTTGGTGCCATGGATTTTGGCATAGCGGACGACGGCGAGTGCGCCGGTCGTGAACAGGCTGCGCAAATAGCGATCGCCTCGTTTGCTGATACTGCCGAGCCTGTCCTTACCTGCACTCGAGTTCTGCCTTGGGACGAGACCGATCCACGCCGAGAAGTCTCGCCCCGACCGGAAAGCCCTCGGATCACCAACGCTGGCAATCAGAGCGGTGGCCAGTACCGGACCGACGCCGGGTATATCGTCCAGTCGCCGGCTTGCCTCGCTGGACCGGTGCCAGGCCCTGATCATACGGTCGAACTCCAGGATCTGAGCCTTCAGTGTCTGCAGCTGCGCGCCGAGAGCGGCAACACAGGCACGGGCCACTTCGGGCAACCGTTTGTCACTTGCATCAGCGACGACGCCGAGTAGTTGTCCGACACCATGGCGTCCAACCGGCGCGACGATGCCGAACTCGGCCAGATGGGCGCGGATCGCATTGATCACTGAAGTCTGCTGGCGGATGAACAAATGACGGGTCCGATGTAGCGTCAAGCAACTCTGCTGCTCTGGCGTCTTGGTCGCAACGAACCGCATGTTGACCCTGGTGACCGCTTCGCATATCGCCTCGGCATCAATGGCATCATTCTTGTGCCGCTTTACATAGGGCTTCACGTAGGCCGGCGGCATCAGGCGCACAGTGTGGCCAAGCGCCTGGAGCTCGCGCGACCAATGATGCGACGAGCCGCAGGCCTCGATACCGACCAGGCACCGCGGCAGCTTCTGGAAGAATGCCAGGACGTAGCGACGCTTCAACCGGCGTCGAATGACCACATGGCCACCAGCATCAACGCCGTGGACCTGAAATACCGATTTGGCAATGTCGAGACCGATTGTCGTGACCGTTTGCATGGTAGCTCCTCCGAATCGTGGGAGCCTCAACAGCGCCCACATCTTTGGCACTCTCGTGCCGGGTGGAGGAGCCGTCCACAGCATCAAAAGGAGAAGTCAGGCGGCGCGTTCTGGCACGTCTCTATCACTCCGGCAGGCCCCGCCCTCGGGTGCGCCACCTCACATCGAAATTGACCCCTCGCGGAAGTCGCTGTGGCTGAGCCAAACGTTGACGAGGACCGGCTTGCCGGCCTTGGCGGCGGCGCGGGCACGCCGAAGGGCACCGGGAACCTCGGCGGTTGTCTTCACCACGATGCCTTCCGCTCCGAAGCCCGCTGCGACCTCATGGTAGGCGGTGCGGGCGAGCACAGTGCCGACATCGTCATGAAGCATTTTCACCTGCTCGCGGGCGATCTGAGTCCAGGAAGCATCGTTGCCGACTACGGCAATCACCGGGATGCCGTGGCGCACGAAGCTGTCGAATTCGCTGAGACTCCAGCCACAGGCGCCGTCGCCGTAGAGGATCCACACTTCGGCGTCCGTGCGGCACAGCGCTGCCCCTAGCGCGAAGCCTGCGCCGACCCCGAGGGTTCCGAAGACGCCCGGATCGAGCCAGCTGCGCGGGCCGCGCGGCCTCACGATGTAAGATGCGGTGGCGACAAAGTCGCCGCCGTCGGCGACAAAGAGGGCGTTGTCGCTTGCCGCATGATCAACAGCACGCAGCAGCGCGATCGGGTTCACGTGTTCGCCTGTGGCTTTCGCCTGTTCGTCAATCTCGGTCTCGCGCGCATAATCGCGGGCACGGAGCTCGGCGATCCAATCGTTGCGGCGCGCCGCCGCGCTACCTGACACGGCGGCAACCCGCTCGAGAAAATCCCCAGCGTCCCCAATCGCCGCGATGTCGGGACGGCGATTCAAGCGCGCATCCTTGGGGCTCCGGTTGGCGGCGATCAAAGTGCTGGAGCGGCGCACATGCCGGCCGTAGTCGAGGCGAAAGTCACACGGCACGCCGGCGAGCACGACGCAGTCCGCCTGTCGCAGCGCCTGCCGGCGTTGATGATGCATCTGCAGCGGGTGATCGCGCCCAAGCAGGCCGCGCGCCATACCTGAGAGATACACCGGTATCCCAAGCCGCGCGACGGCGGCGGCTATCCGTGAAGGGTCGTCAACAGGTGCGAGGGTCTGGCTGCCGATGACCAGGAGTGGCCGCTGAGCCTTGGCAAGGCGCGCGGCGGC
>JBARKH010000275.1:0-6587 GCA_049801295.1 Allostellaceae bacterium
GTCGATGGCCGGCACTGCGCTGGCGCCGATCCAAACTTCGACCGGCTCGGCCGGGCGCAGCGCGAGGCTCGCTTCGGCAATCCGGAACCGCCCCGAGGAGCTCACCGTTTCGCCGGCCAACAGGCGCCGGACCAGGTCAAGCGATTCCTCGAAAGCCGAAGGCCGTGTCCTCATATTGGCGCCCATCGCGGCAAACCGGTCCTCACCCCAGCCGAGCCCGCACTGCATGATGAAGGGGCCTTGTGCAATCGCCGCCAGCGTCCCGATCTGCTCGGCCACGAGCACCGGGTGCCACAACGGGAGGAGGAACAGGCACCCCGCCGGCGCCTCACCCCATTCCGCGAGAAGCCGCCCGAGGATCGGCGTGTTCTGGTAATAGCGCGTGGGCGACACGTGCTGATCGCCGACAAACAGGGAATCGAGCGCCGCACGGCGGGCTGCGGCGGCCCGCTCGATCATCCAGCGCGCCCCTTGACGCGGATCCTTCACGTCCGGGTGATTGCTCGTGAGCGAGATCCCGACCTTCATCGCGTTATCCTTGTCGCGGCCCAGGCTTCGATCAGACCCGAACTCGCCGACCAGGCCAAGGACAGATTGCGGTTGCGGCACCGCGCCAGAGGCCTCAGCCCTCTGGACACGAACCTGCCGTGATAGCCAAACTCGGGTCGCACAGAGGAGCGTCCCCAATGACGATCATCGATTCCCAGGTCCACGTGTATGAGGCGAACACGCCGAAGCGACCCTGGCACAGCGTGCCGAACTGGCCCGATCACGTTACGGGTGACGAGATGGTGGCGGCGATGGACAAGGTCGGCGTCGACGGCGCGATCTTCATCTCCGCTTTTTCGATGTACCAATACGACGCCAGTTATGCGGTGGAGGTGCAACGCGCCCATCCCGGCCGGTTCGCGCTGGTCAAGCCGGTCAACCCGGACGATCCGGCGGTCGCCGACGTCATCGCCGACTGGAAGAAGATCCCGGGCACCGTCGGCATCCGCATCATGTTGACGAAGGAGGCGAACCGCGCGCCGGACGACCCGGGCCTCGACCGCATCTGCCGCGCAGCGGTTCGACACGATTTTCCGGTCAACGTCCTCTTCTGGGGCAATGTGGACGCGGGCGCGGCGTTGATCGACCGCCACCCCGATACGCGCTTCATCATCGACCATCTTGCCATCATGCAGCCGCGCGTGCCGCCGGCGCCACCGCAGCCCTGGGCCGACCTGCCGAAAGTGCTGGACCTCGCCAAGCGCAAGAACGCGGTGATCAAGGTGAGCGGCGCCTGCACGCTGTCCCGGGAACCGTTTCCCTTCCCGGACATTTGGGACCCGCTGGCGCGCGTGTTCGATGCCTGGGGCTTCGACCGGTGCCTCTGGGGCACGGACTGGACTCGCGCATTCGCCGTCGTCAATTATGAACAAGCCGTCGAACCCTTCGTCAAGACCGACCGCCTGAGCGCGACTGAGCGGGCGATGCTGATGGGCGGCGCCACCGCCAAGGCCTATGGCTGGTCGCCGAAGAAAGGTTAGCGGGTGATGTAGGGGCCGCGACGAAGGGGGACAGCCTATGGCAGCGAATTACAGCCTATGTCTGGGAACGGCCGGCTGGGGCGTATGGCACAGCCCGGATGGCGGACAGTCGTGGACACGGCATCGCGCCCCGTTTCCGCTCAACAGCCGCATTCAGGCGCTGGTCGCCCATCCCAAAGAGGCGCGTACCGTTCTCGCCGGCGGCGATACCGCCTGTTCGCGAGCCGCGATGGCGGGGCGCGGTGGGAGCGGATCGGCGCCAATGGGGCGGTGCCAACGATCTGGTCCTTGGCCATCGACCCGGTTGATCCCGATATCCTCTTTGCCGGCACGCGCCCGACCGGGGTCTGGCGCTCGCGCGATTGCGGACAGCATTGGGAGAGTCTGGCGATAGGCGCCGCCCGGGAGTGCTCGATCGGCGAAGCCTTCGTGACCAGCCTCGTCGTCGACCCCGACGATCACCGTACTGTTTGGGCAGGGGTGGAAATCGACGGCGTCTTCCGCAGCATGGACGGCGGCGACACTTGGACTCACCTTGAGACGGGTTTGTACGACCCGGACATTCACGCCGTGACGCTCGCGGCGACCAGCCCCAAGCGCCTCTATGCCAGCACCGCACGCGAAGTGTTTATCAGCGACGATCTGGGCGAGAGCTGGGAGCCCTTGGGCATCCGGGAGAAATGGCCGCTGCCCTATGCCCGCGGCATAGCGGTCAAGGCCGATGACCCCGGCGTCCTGTTCGCCGGCTGCGGCGAGACCACGACGGGCGAAACGGGGCGCGTGCTCCGCACCACCGACTTCGGGGAGAGTTGGGAGGTTCTGTCGCTTCCCACCCAGCCCAATGCCACGATGTGGGGCCTTGCCACGCATCGCGCTAACGCCGACCGCATTGTGGCGTTCAGCCTGTTCGGCGAGGTGTACCTCACCGAGGATGCCGGCGCCTCCTGGCGCAAGATCGCCCGTGAATTCGGCGAGATCAGGGCCGCAGCCTGGGTACCAAACTAATGCTCGGTCGCGATCAAGAATGAAGTCACGATCATCGATCTGTTAGAAGCGCGGCCAGCGAAGCTGCGCAGCTATGAATTACCGACCGCACGTCCCCGTGCGCGGATCTCGGAGGAGGAGGTGTCGAGGCGGAAACAGTGCTCGGGGATTTCGGTGAAGAGATCGGCATAGCGCCGCGGCACGGGGAGATCGTTCAGCGCGCGTATGCGCCCCGATGCGTCGATGCGCACGGCCACCAGAAAGCTCCCCCCGGAATTGGCGATTTCCTCGAGCGCCATGTGCATTCGAGCCTCATCGTCGCCGTAATATTTCGGCCCAAACAGCCGCTCTGCCGTATCCGCGCCGACGACGAACGTAGCCCCCGGAAAGAGGCGCGACTTTTCGACGAAAGTGGGCGCTCGCGTGAGTTCGACCGACGACTTCCAGGCAAATTGCGCGAGCCGGTGTTTCACCGTCTCGCCCGCCAGCGGCGGCTTGTCGACGTTGGTGACCGAAATTTCGAATGCCAAGGGAAGCTGCCTGAGCTCTTCGGCGGCCCGGGCCAGCAATACATGTCCCTCGTGCATTGGGTTGAACGACCCTGGGAACAGCACAGAGGGAGGCGGCGCCGACAGCGTCATTCGGCCATCGGGCTGGACGGTGACGCGATCGAGTTCGCCGGCCAGGAGCTGTTCGATCGTATCGACGGCGGCGGCACCGGTCTCCGCGTATTGTTCATCCGCGTCGAGGAGGCTGCGCGGCGAGGGTGCGGCAATCCCACAGGCGTGGGCCAGCCACAGGACGATCGCACGCGAAACGAGGTCTTCCTCGGCGGCGCGATCGCGTCGGCCCTTGGCAAGGACGCACGTGCAGTGGGCGATGCCGGCGGCGTTGGCGAATGCGATGTGAAATCGGTGCTCGCCCTTGCGCGGGCGATCGCTCACCAGTGCCGCCGTTGCGCCGAGGCCCACGAGATCGGTGCCCGGTGGCACTAGCTTCGCTGCGCGTGCCCGCGCACTTTGCGCCATCGCGATTGCGGTCTCGGCGCTGCACGCCTGTGCCGGCGCAAACCCGAGAAACGCCTCGAGCGCCGCCATGTCGTAGGGAATTTGCGCCTCGATCAAGAGCCGAGAGCCGCCGGGAACCCGCAGCAACTCGCCGACCGCCCCGCTACCGCCCCCGGTGATCGCGAGCGCGGCCTTGCGGCCGGACGCCTGCACCTTGGAGATCAATTGATGCCACGCAGTGTCCGACGGGCTCATAGCGTGTGGTCCGAAGCTGAAAGATGCCTCGCGGACGGTGAAAGACCGTTAGGACAGAGTCAACAGCGCGGACACGCCGCGCGCGTCGACTCGGCAGCGAGATTGGTTCCTCAAGGCGGGGCGGTCAGCCCCGTCACGTCGAAATTGTAGACGCGGGCGGTGTTGCCGCCGACGATCTTGGCCTGTTCGTCGTCCGGCACGCCCTCGAGGATCTCCGCCAGGATTTTCCGCGATTGGGGAAACGTCGACTCGCTGTGCGGATAGTCCGAGCCCCACATCATGTTGTCGACGCCGATGACGTCACGCAGGCGAACGCCGATGGCGTCCTCCTGGAAGCTCAATACGATGTTGCGGTGGAAAAAGTCGCTTGGGCGCATACCGTCCCGGAAGCGGTAGAGCGCCTCGCCGTGGCGCTCGCGGTAGGTGTAATCCATCGAGGTGAGCACATTCGGCGCCCATGCCAGCTCGAATTCGACAATGGCCAATGTCAGGCGCGGATGGCGCTCGAAGACGCCGGAGAAGATCATGTCGCACATCGATAATGCCGGGTAGAACGCCTTGGTCGCGCGGCTGCTGGCGTCGCGCAGGGTTCCCGGACCGGCGCCGCGGATCTTGCCCTGCCGCCGCGTCGCGGTGTGCAGGCTCAAGGGCATTTGGAGCGAAGCGGCGGCGGCCCACAGCTTCTCGTATTCGGGCTGGTCGTAGCGGCGGTCCTCGGCCGGATATTCGGTGATCATCGCGCCGCAGAGGCCGAGCCGGGCGGCGCGCTCCAGCTCCTTGATCCCCTCCTCGACGTCGTCGAGGTTGATCATCGCAATCCCCTTCAATCGCGCGGGGTCGGTGCGGCAGAACTCGGCGAGCCAGTCGTTGTAGGCGCGAAAGATCGCGGACATCAGCCCGGTATCGGCCACCTTGAAGTAGAAGAGCCCTTGGCTCGGATAGAGGACTTCACCGGCCACCCCATCGAGCTGCATGTCGGTGAGGTGTTGCTCGGGGTCGTACCCGCCGCGGTGCACGTCCTCGAAACGCCCCCGGGGTGAGATCGTCTCCGGGGCCTCGAACCGCGCGCCGGCGTTCGAGATGAGGCCGATCCCGGAGAGGATCTGATCCCTCTCGATCACGATCTGGTCGGCGCCGCCGATCCGCTCGATCCGCGGCGCACGATCGCGGAATGTCCGATCGATGCGGGTCTGCCACAGATCGGGTGGTTCGAACACGTGCGAGTCAGACGAGAGAATGAGGGGAAGCATCAGCGTCGCCTTTCCGACTTGATCGCGAGCAGCACCTTTGGCAACCGGCCGATCGCCGTCAAGGTCGGCTTTGGGGTCTACCTGGGCCGAGCCGAGGCCGCGGATAATTGTATCGCTGGTTGATCGGTAGTACGCCTCTCCCGACGGTCCCGCTCCGCGCTTCGGTGTGGTGGGGCGTGACAGAGACCACAGAGGATAGGGCGAATGAGCGCTGCAGCCCAACCAGGAACCGGGGCGGCTTCAGATCACGGTCGCATTCCGGTGCTCGACATTGGTCCCTATCTCGCCGGGGATCCCGCCGCCGGCGCGCCGCTCGCGCGCACCATCGCCCGCACCTGCGAAGACACCGGGTTTCTCGTGGTCGCCAATCACGGCATACCGCCTCATCTGGTTGAGGACACCTTTGCCGTCGCGGCGCAATTCTTCGCCCGGGCTGAGGCCGACAAGCTCGCACTCCAGATCGGCCGGTACAACATCGGCTATCTCCCCTTCGGCGGCCAAGTCGTGCGGCATTCGCCGGTCAACAAGAACACCAAGCCAAATTTCAGCGAGAGCTTCTACATCACCCGCGACCGCGCCCCCGACCACCCGGACATCGTCAAGAACAAGCCGCTCGTCGGCCCCAACCGGTGGCCGCAGGACATGCCCGAATTCCGCGCCGCGACGACGGCCTACTATGCCGCGATGGAGGCGATGACGACGCGGCTGGTACCGGTCGTCGCGATGGCGTTGGAACTGTCCCCGGACTATTTCGCCGAAGCCTTCGCCGAGCCGAACTGCACGATCCGTCTTATACACTACCCGCCGCATCCGAAGCCGGAGGAGAACGAGTTCGGTTTCGCACCGCATACCGACAACAATTTCCTGACCTTCCTCGCGCAGTCCGAGCTGCCGGGTCTTGAGGTCCGCACGGCCGAGGGCGAGTGGATCAGGCCGCCGGCGGTGCGGGGCACGTTCGTCGTCAACACTGGGGCGATGCTTGCGCGCTACTCGAACGACCGCTTCCGGGCGACGCCGCACCGCGTCATCAACCGCAACGGCGCCTCGCGCTATGCGATCCCTTTCTTCCTCGGTCCGAACCACGACTGTGTCGTGGACTGCGTCCCGACTTGCGTCGGCCCCGACAACCCGCCGCGCTACGAGCCGACCACCTATGGCGCCTTCACCCAGCGCCTGCTCACCTTGAACTTCGCCCACCGCAGCGCCGGCGGCGGCAGCGGGGAATACGCGTGATGCCGCGGGTGACTTCCGGCGCGGGCGGATGAACGGGGGCCACATCGGGCGTTCGCTGCGCCGCCTCGAAGACCGGAGGTTTCTCACCGGGCAAGGGCGGTATGTCGATGACATGGATCTGCCCGGGCAGCTGCACGCCGTCGTGCTGCGCTCGCCGCACGGTCATGCGTTGATCGAAGGCATCGATACCGCGGCGCCCCGCGCGATGCCGGGGGTGCGGGGCGTCTTCACCGCTGACGATCTCGAGGCGGACGGCATCGGCGCGCTGCCGTGCATCGCCCAGGTGGCGACCCTCGCGCCGATCATTGTGCCGCCGCGCCAGGCATTGG
>JBARKH010000276.1:0-3555 GCA_049801295.1 Allostellaceae bacterium
GCTAGCGGTCGCGGCACCAGCGCCGCGGCGATGCCGACGAGGATCGTGCGCCGGTGCGGCGCCCCAAAGAACTCCCTCGCCCCCATCGGGGGAGAGGGCTGGGGTGAGGGGGCGATCGTCTGGCCGGGTGCTACCACCCTCACCCGTCTCGCCCTGCCGGGCGAGCCACCCTCTCCCGCAGTGCGGGAGAGGGGCTTGGTGCCGGCGCCGCCCGCCATGTCGCGTCCTAGGCGCGGCCCCACAGGCGCTTGGAGGCGATCGCGGCGCCCTCGGCCATTGCGCCGAGTTTCTTGAAGGCGATGTCGGGGTCGATCTTGCCGTAGCCGGCGAAGGTGCCGAAGCCGCAATCGCTGGTCGCCATCACCCGCTCGCGGCCCACGATGTCGGCGTAGCGGCAGAGCCGCTCGGCGACGAGTTCGGGGTGCTCGACATAGTTGGTCGAAGTATCGAGGACGCCGACCGCGAGGATCTTGTCGTCGGGCAGCTTGAAGTCCTTCCACACCTGCCATTCATGGGCGTGGCGCGGATTGGCCGCTTCGACGACGAGCGCCTGCGGCTTGGCCTTGATGAGGATCGGCGCGACCTTGGCGAAATCGATATCGTGGTCGTGCGGCCCCTCGTAATTGCCCCAGCAGATGTGGATGCGCATCATCTCGGCCGGGATATTGCGGGTCGCGTGGTTCAGCGTCTCGATGTGAAACTGGGCGCGCTTCAGGAAATCGGCTTCGCTCAATTCCTGGAAACTCGTGTGGTGGGCCATCGCGAGGTCCGTGCAATCGAGCTGGAGGACAAACCCGGCGCCGACGATCGCCTCATATTCCGGCTGCATCGCCGCGGCAATCGCCTCGACATAGGCTTCGTAGGTCGGGTAATGGCGGTTGTTCTGGAACACCGGGACGAGACCGGGGGAAGCCGCGGTCATGAAGCCCTCGACCGCCTTGACCTGGGCCAGCGCCGCCTTGAGGTTGGCGAGATCCTCGGCGAGGGGCTCCTTATCCTTGACCGCGATCGGGCCGACGCAGACCGCACGCCGCGAGTTCATCTCTCCGGTCATCCTTGTATAGGCGGCCATGAAATTGGGGTAGGGCCCGGTGTCGAGGCGCGGCTTGGCCGGCTCGTGCCCGGCGAAGCCCGAGAGGCGGTCGGCGACATAGGTCGAATAGCCCGGCTTCGACATTTCGCCATCGTTGATGACATCGACCCCGACCTCGGCCTGGCGTCGGACGATGGCGATGACCGCTTCCCGCGTCAGGCGGCTGAGCTCGGCCTTGTCGTAGGGTTGTCCCTGATCTTTTTTCACCAGCACCTCGCGCAATCCCGCGGGGCGCGGCAGGCTGCCGGTGTGGGTCGTGAGAATGCGGTCGTGGCTGGTCTTCATCGCGCGTCTCCCGAGGGCTGATTGTTATGGGGGCAGCGTGCGCCTGTTGGCCGGCGCCCGCAACCGGGTGGTGACCCTGTGGCGCGACACGGCGGCGGGTGGCCTCCGGCGCGCATCGCCGTGACCGCCGGTCAGGCGCGGGTCACCTTGTTCCGGCCGGTCTCTTTCGACAGGTAAAGCGCCTGATCGACCCGTGACATCAGATTGTCCGGAGTTTCGGACTTTATATAAGCCGTGACCCCAAAGCTCACCGTCACTGACCGTCCGATTTCCGGGATTACCTGATCGGCGATGTTCGTTCGCACCCGGTTGAGGAGAAGCTCCGAAGCGTCCCCGCCAGTCTCGGTCAGCAGCAGGGTAAATTCCTCACCGCCCCAGCGGGCTATGTAGTCGCTCTGCCGCAGGCTGCTGCGCATCAGCTCGGCGAGGCTTTTGAGGACGACGTCTCCGGCCTGGTGCCCGAAGGTATCGTTGACGAGCTTGAAATGATCGATATCGCACATCGCGACGCTGAGCGGTCCGCCGTAGCGCCTGGATCGCGCGATATCCTGGCGAAGCGTGACGTCGAAGTTCCGCCGGTTCGGCAGACCGGTAAGGACGTCGAAATGAGCGAGCTGGACGACTTCGTCATCCTTGCGCTTGCGCTCGCTGATGTCGCGCAGGATCGCGAGCCCGACCGGACGGCCGCCGAGCGAGGCGTAGCGCAGCGAGATCTCGCCCCAAAACAGACGCTCGTCCCGCGCCTTGCAGAGCCAGTCGAAGATCTGCGGCCCGCGCGATCGCGCCTCCCCCAACAATGTCATCAGATCACGCTGAACGAGGGGCGAGAGGCCGGTCGACAGAGATTCGAGCGGTCGGCCGATAAGTTCCTCCCGCGAGAAACCGAACATCGCGCAGGCGGTCGCATTGACGTCCATCAGCCTGCCGGTTTCCGCATCGCACAAGAAGATGCCGTCCCCGACCGAGTCGAAGATGAACCGGAACCGCTCGTCAACCCGCGTCGCCCGTTTCTCGGTTATGCCATTCATCGGGGCTTGCCGCTCCTTGACAGCCGGGCCGGCCGAAAGCTGTGCGCCGGCTCCTCGGCGTAGGACCGGCCGCGCGGGATGCGCCGGATCATCGCCTCATAGGCCGGCCACGCCTCGATGAATTGGCGCGTCAGCTCCTCCGGCAGATCGAGGCCGGCTTGTCGCACCATGGCGCGAATTTCCTCCGGGGTGGACGGCGGCAGGTGGGTGAGGTCGGTGCGCTTGTCGCTGGCCATGATGAATGCTCCAGGGCGATCAGGCCAGTGTCGGATGGCGGCGGTGCCAATCGGTGGCCTCTTGGTAGGCATGCGCGATGCGCAGCACCAGACCTTCGGCGAAGGGCGCCGCGGCGATCTGCAACGATAGCGGCAGGCCCTCCTTCTCACTGAACCCGCAGGGTATCGCGAGCGCCGGCAGGCCGCCGACGCTGAACGGCATCGTGATGCTGGGCGCGCTGACCAGCCGGTCGGGCAGGTTCGGGTCGGCCGGATCGGCGACATTGAGGGCGGCAGCGGTGATGAACGCGTCGACGCGCTCTAACGCCCGGGTCTGCTCCTGCGCCAGCTCGGTGCGCCAGCGCAACGCCGCCAGGTAATCTTCACCGCGGATCAAGGCGCCCGGCAGCACCCGGTTGCGCAGGATGCGGCCGAAATCCTGCGGCCGGGTTTTGAGGTCGTGCTCATGGATTGAATAGAGCTCGACGCTCGAGATCGTCGTCTTGCAGTCGGTGTAGTCGCGCAGGCTTGAGAGGCGGACCGGCTCGACGATCGCGCCCGCTTCGCGCAACACCGCGACCGCCGCCTCGATCGCCGCCGCCAAATCGGGATGGGCGCCCGCACCCTGATGCCAATCCTCGACGAGGCCGAGGCGCAGCCCACGCACCCCGCCCTTGAGCTCGGCCAGGTAATCCGGCACCGCGACATCCTCGCTGCCCGGGTCTTGCGCGTCGAAGCCGGCGATCACCTGCATGAAAAGCGCGATGTCCTCGGCGCTGCGGGTGAGCGGCCCGCAATGGTCCATCGAGAACGTATTGGGGAAGACGCCAAGGCGGCTGACCCTTCCGTAGGTCGGCTTCAACCCGGCGACACCGCAGACTGCCGCCGGGCCGCGGATCGAGCCGCCGGTATCGGTGCCGACCGCGCCGGGTAC
>JBARKH010000277.1:0-2887 GCA_049801295.1 Allostellaceae bacterium
CGCCCGCGCCTTGCGCGCCGAGGGGTGGATCACTGTCGCGGCGCTCTTACCGGCGGCCGATTGGCGCCAAGAGGCGTGCCGCCTCGACTGCGGCTACGTCTTTGAAAACGGCGCGCCACACCCGCTCGCCGGCTAGGAGCACAGCATGGCCAATGTCGCCGTCGTTGGCGCCCAATGGGGCGATGAAGGCAAGGGCAAGATCGTCGACTGGCTCTCCCAACGGGCCGATGTCGTCGTGCGCTTTCAGGGCGGCCACAATGCCGGTCACACGCTTGTCGTCGGCAATGTCGAGTACAAGTTGAGCCTCTTACCCTCGGGCGTGGTGCGTACGGGCAAGCTATCGATCATCGGCAACGGCGTGGTCGTCGACCCCTGGGCCCTCGTCGCCGAAATTGGCGTCATGCGTGGGAAAGGGCTGACGATTTCGCCCGACACGTTGCGGGTCGCCGACAACGCCGCCTTGATCCTGCCGTCGCATGGCGCGCTCGACCGCACCCGCGAGGAACGGCGCGGCGCCAAGCAGATCGGCACCACCGGGCGCGGCATCGGCCCGGCCTACGAGGATAAGGTCGGACGGCGCGCGGTGAGGGTGTGCGACCTCGCCGACCCGAGGGCGCTCGAGGACCGGGTCGACGATTTGTTGCTGCACCATAACGCATTGCTGCGTGGCCTCGACGCGCCGGAATTCGACCGCGCCGAACTGCTCGCCCAGCTCCGCGAGATCGCGCCCAAAGTGCTGCCCTATGCTGCGCCGGTGTGGCGGCTGCTCGACGAAGCGCGCCGCGCCGGCCGCCGGATCCTGTTCGAGGGGGCGCAGGGCGCGATGCTCGATGTCGACCACGGCACCTATCCCTATGTCACCTCGTCGAACACGGTGGCCGGCCAGGCCGCGGCCGGATCGGGGACCGCACCGTCGGCGATCGGCTTCGTCCTCGGCATCACCAAGGCCTATACGACGCGGGTCGGCGCCGGGCCGTTTCCGACCGAGCTGACCGATCGGCTCGGCCAGACCCTCGGCGAGCGCGGCCGCGAGTTCGGCACGGTGACCGGACGGCCGCGGCGCTGCGGCTGGTTCGACGCGGTGGCGGTGCGGCAGGCGATCAAGACCGCCGGGATCGACGGCATCGCCCTGACAAAGCTCGACGTCCTCGACGGGTTCGACGAGATCAAGATCTGCACCGCCTATCGCCGCGGCGGTCAAAACTACGATTACGTCCCCGCCGGGACCACGGTGCAGGCCGAGATCGCGCCGGTTTACGAGGTCGCCGAGGGCTGGCAGGAAAGCACACGCGGCGCTCGCTCCTGGGCGCAGCTGCCGGCAACCGCGATCAAGTACATTCGCCGCCTCGAGGAGCTGATCGGCGCGCCGGTCGCAATGCTGTCAACCAGCCCCGAGCGCGACGACACCGTCCTGGTGCGCGATCCGTTCGCCGATTGAGACACCGACAAAATTCTCTGTCGTTCCCATATCACGATAGAGCGCGGCGGGACGGCTTGGTATCGTCGACGCCGGCAACGGGTGGAGGATCGGCATGATCGGGTGCATCGTCGGGTGGGCGCATACCAAGTTCGGCAAGCATGACGGGCGCGACGTCGAATCGCTGATTGTCGAAGTGGCGCAGGGCGCCCTTGCCGATGCGGGGATTGCCGCCGCCGACATCGATCAGATCTTTCTCGGGACGATGAACGGCGGCTTTGTGAAGCAGGAATTTCCTGCATCGCTCGTGTTCCAGGCCGATCCCGGTTTCCGCTTCAAGCCGGCGACAAGGGTCGAGAACGCCTGCGCCACAGGCTCCGCGGCGATCCATATGGGGCTCAACACGATTGCCGCCGGCAAGGCCCGGCTGGTGCTCGTCGTCGGCGTCGAGAAGATGACCGAGGTTGGCGGCGCCGAGGTCAATGACCTCCTCCTGCGCGCCTCGTACCGCAAGGAGGAGGACCAGATCGAGGGCGGCTTTGCCGGAATTTTCGGCCAGATCGCCCAGAAATATTTTCAGCGTCATGGCGACCAGTCGGATGCGCTGGCGCGGATTGCGGCGAAGAACCACAAGAACGGCGTCGCCAACCCGCTGGCCCAGATGCGCCGCGATCTCGGCTATGAATTCTGCCGCAATGTTTCGGACAAGAACCCGATCGTCGCCGGCCCCTTAAAGCGCACCGATTGCTCGCTCGTGTCGGACGGGGCGGCGGCGGTGGTGCTGGCCGATACGGCAACGGCGCTCTCGATGAAAAAGGCGGTGGCATTCCGCGCTGCCGAACAGGTCAACGATTTTCTGCCGATGAGCCGGCGCGACATCCTCAAATTCGACGGCCCGGCGCTCGCCTGGAAAAGGGCGCTCTCCGTAGCGCGGCTCGGCCTCGACGACCTCGATCTCGTCGAGACACATGACTGCTTCACGATCGCCGAGCTAATCGAATACGAGGCAATGGGTCTGACGCCGGAAGGCGAGGGGGCGCGCGCCATCCTCGAAGGCTGGACCGAGAAGGACGGCAGATTGCCGGTCAATCCCTCGGGCGGCCTAAAGTCGAAGGGTCACCCGGTCGGCGCCACCGGTGTGTCGATGCATGTATTGGCGTCGATGCAGGTGACCGGCCAGGCCGGTGACATGCAGATCCCCAATGCGGCGCTCGCCGGCATCATGAACATGGGCGGCGCGGCTGTCGCCAATTTCGTCAGCATCCTAGAGCCGCTGCGTCGCTGACCGGCGCTCTCGTTGGATCTGAAAACGCAATTGTGCCATAGTGTTGCGCGACCAGCTGCCCGCTGTCCCGGCGAAGCCGCTGCGGGGGCGGGGGGATATGCGGGACATCATCATCGCCCGGCGAGCGCTATTGGCGCTGGCCGCAGCGACTTGCGTGAGCACCTGGCCGATCAGCCCGGCCACTG
>JBARKH010000278.1:0-3014 GCA_049801295.1 Allostellaceae bacterium
CACGCCGGACGGCCACGCCCAATAGGCGGCAGCCGCAACCACGACGAGCGCGACCATGACCACTGCCTTGGCGCGGCTGCTGGTTATGCCGAGAGCCATCGATAAGCCACGTCCAGAGTCATCAAAACTGCCGCGACATGGCCATTACTTGGCCCAGCGGTCCACTGTCATTAATCACAGGACTCGGATGGATTACACGCCGAAGACTCATCGTGCCCCGCAGTTTGACGAGGGGCCGCACGACTCATCACAGTCTATCACGGGGATGCTAACTCGCTATTTTCCGCAGTGCGGCCGCTCGGCATCGCCGCGGTGGGAAATTGAACTGTGAAAGATCACAGTGCAAGTCCGCGTTAAATCATCGATAGTGTGGCAGGGGGAACACAGCCAATTCGTGACTATTCGTAAATAATGCTGGGCGATCCGGAAGTCCTAGGACGCTCAGAGATAATCTTTCCGGTTGCAATAGTGTCATTTGCAGATGTGTGATTCGTCGGTCAGGTTGTTGTGGGTTGGTGCCGCCGCTGTGGCGGCGGCGATGTTGTTGGCGGGTTGCGCGGTCGGTCCGGACTTTCTCCACCCCGCCGCACCCGAAGTTAGCGGCTATACCAAGGAGCCGTTGGGGCCGCGGACCTCCTCCACCGATGCGCCGACCGGACGGTCGCAGCGTTTCGTGCAGGGCCGCGACATTCCGCAGGATTGGTGGACACTCTTTAAATCACCCGCCCTCAACGCGCTGATCAAGCGATCGCTGGACAACAATCCGAACCTGCAATCGGCGATCGCCACGTTGCGCGCGGCGAACCAGGCGGTCTACGCCCAAGAGGGTCACTACTTTCCGCTCGCCCAGGCGAACTTCAACCCGACGCGGCAGCTGCTCGCTCCCGTGTTCTCGCCGACGCTCTCTGCAACTCCTCCCTTTCCTCCCGTGCCTCCTAACCCTTTCAATCTTTACACAGCGCAGGTCCAGGTGGCGTACACCTTCGACGTTTGGGGGCTGAACCGCCGCACCGTCGAAACGCTTCAGGCGGACGCCGACAATCAGCGCTTCCAGGTCGAGGCGGCGCACCTGACGCTGGCATCGAACGTGGCGGTCGCGGCGATCAACGAAGCCTCACTGCGCGGTCAGATCGAGGCCACTAAAGAGCTTATTTCGATCAATACCAAGATGCTCGATGTCTTGCGGCGGCAACTCGACAACGGCTACGCCAACCGCAATGACGTAGCCCTGCAGGAAGCCGCCCTCGCCCAGGTCAAGGCGACCTTGCCGCCGCTGCGTAAGGCGCTTGCCCAGCAGCGCGACCTGCTGGCGGCCCTTGCCGGCATCTATCCTAGCGAAGGACCAAGCGAGTCGTTCAAGCTCGCCGACCTGTCCTTGCCGAGCGACCTGCCCGTGAGCCTTCCGTCGCAGCTCATCGAGCAGCGACCGGACATACGCGCCGCACAAGAGCAATTGCACGCCGCGAGCGCGCAAATCGGGGTCGCTACCGCCAACATGCTCCCGAATTTTACCATCAACGCCAACGCCGGTTACGTAAATACGGTGCTGGCCGGTTTGCTCTCGCCGGCGAACGAATTCTGGCTGCTGTCCGGCAACGTCGCGCAGACGGTGTTCGACGGCGGCTCCCTGCTCCATCAGCTTCAAGGAGCCAAGGACACCTATAACGCGGCGGCCTGGAGTTATCGGGGCACCGTCGTCGGCGCCGTACAGAACGTAGCGGACAGCCTGCGCGCGATACAGAGCGACGCCGATGCGCTGAAGGCGGCGCGCGATTTCGAACGCGCCTCCAAGATCAGTTTCGATCTCGCACGTCAGCAGATGCAGACCGGCAACGCGAACGTATTGTTGCTGCTCACCGCGCAGTCGACCTATCTGAATGCCGTCATCGCCGTCGTGCAGGCCCGCGCCGCCCGGCTTTCCGACACGGCCGCTCTGTTTCAGGCGCTGGGCGGCGGCTGGTGGAACCGCCCGACGCCGCCGGCCGAGAAAATTCTCAATGTCGGCACCGGAGAGGCCGAAACAGTGAGCGGCAAGGACAGGAACGAGGGATTCCTGCGTGGCTTGTGGCCTTTTTCCAAAGGCCATGCTGATAACTGAACTTTCGCTCAGGCGATCCCGAGCTGCCGCTGAGAATCCCCGGCGAATTGCCGGTGCGGCGCCGTTTCCGGCTCACGGTTCAGGTCGAGCTCCAGGCGGTCGGACACCATGATGACGGCCTGCGGTCGATCGCTGTTCTCGAAACGCACGAAGCGAAGCGCCGCGGCGCGATCGACAAAGAGGCCCCCGCAAACCCCCTTTTGGTCTTGAACCACCCAATTGCCGCGGCGGTCTTGACCGATCATGAATACCGGCGGTCGCTGCCACGAGGAAGGTTCAGTTTGTTTTCCCGGTATTATCGCCACCCTCCTCTGAGTTTTTTCCGGCCGATCGGTATTGGCGGCGGATAGTCCGGTATCAGCCTTCGCCAAGCGCGCTGTACTGCATTGAGCCACGTGACCACCGGGTTGCCTTGGTTCTCAACGTCGAGTTCGAAGCGCTCCGCGAGAAACATTGTCGCGCATCCGACCGGCACGCTGCTTTTTCTTGCGAACCGCAGCGCCGACCGCTCGAGCAGAAAAACGCCGCCGGTTCGCCCCTCGGCCTCGCGGACTACCCACAGCCCGTTCTTGTTGCGCCCGATAAAGAACAAGGGGATCGTTTCGCTGAGAACGCGGGCGTCTGGTCGCCACGGAAATTTGGTTGCCGTACCCGGCGCAGCGGGCCATTGTTCTGATTGATTGGCTGTCTTCTCATTGCCTGTTACGACGAGGCAAATGCCGCGAAGAGGCGGGCGAGCGACCTGGGGACGGGTGAACGGCCTGATCATTTATCGCTGTCGCGTCGGCTGCGCAGAGCGGTGCCGTGACGCGTTGGCGCCGACCGGCACCAGGGAGTTTTTGTGCATCAACCGGCGCAGCCGATCGACGTCGTGCTTGCAGCGGCGCAGGGTGATTTCGGGCACCGCGCGCTTCGT
>JBARKH010000279.1:0-4183 GCA_049801295.1 Allostellaceae bacterium
CCCGCATCACCGAGCGCAGGTCGCCGATGCCGTCGATGAGCCCGCGCGCCAATGCCATGCGGCCGGTCAGCACCTCGCCGGAAAACAGGGTCTCATCGGCGGCGTCGATCTTGCCGTCCCGGCGGCGGCGTACATGCTCCTTGAAGGTTTCATGGATATCCCGCTGCAAGGCGGTGAGCCGGGCCACATCGGAGGGATCCTCCGGCAGGAACGGGTCGAGCATCGCCTTGTTCTCGCCGGCGGTGTGCAGCCGCCGCTCGATCCCGAAGCGCCCGATCAGCCGGTCGAGACCGAAGCTCGAGGTGACGACGCCGATCGAGCCGAGGAGCGAGGCTTCCTCGGCATAGATTTCGTCACCGGCCAGCACCAGCCAATAGCCGCCCGACGCGGCGACATCTTCCGCAAAGGCGAAGACCGGCACGCTCTTTTCCTCGGCCAGCTGGCGGATGCGGCGGTAGAGGAGAGCCGATTGCACGGGCGAGCCGCCCGGCGAGTTGACCGCGATCGCAACCGCGCCGAGGCGGCGGAACGCGAACGCGCGGTCGAGCGCGGCGGCATGGCTCAGCAGCGACACCGCGCCCCGCCATTGACGCGGTCCGATGACCCCCTCGAAACGCAACACCGCAACCACCGGCGGCGGGTTGCGCAGCCGCTCGATCGGCAACAGCTTCAAGGCACCGCCCAGGGCGTCGCGAAGGCTCATGCCCCGAGAAGTGGGTATTGCCGCGCAATCCGCCAAACCCGCCCGACGGTCGCCATAAATGCCCGCGCCCCAGCGCCTCTAATAGGCGCGATAGAGCACCGGTTCGTATTGATCGAAACTGGCGATGCAATCGGGACGCAACCCCGGCCACGTGATGATGTGACACTCCCTCCACTTCCGGTAGGAACGAAAGCGCGGGTCTACCTGCAACCTATGGTCATAGACGGCGCTGAGGTAATTGTTGACGGCGGGGTCGGCGCGGTAGGCGTACGAACGGGGGGCGACGCGATAGCTCATGGCTTGCGCATTGGCCTGATGCACGAACGAGACGGCGATGAGCAGGGCGAAGACGATGGGGGCAAATTTACGCATTTGCGCTCTCCTGGCTTGGGGGGACGATTTCGGGGAGCGGCATGCGGCGAGGATGGATGCAGGTTGTTTAATATTCCTTCGATTTCATAGGGCTGACACTTCTTGCCGCGTTGCGCGCACCCACGGAACGCGGGTGAGCCTCAAAGGTTCCACAACCTGTACGCAAAAACAGGACGTAGGGCTGTTACAGCTCCAGAGCTGCACCGCCCCGCAGCACTGCTTCTGCCGCCGGGCTGAACCGGCCGTCGGGTTCGTGCAGGATGAGCCCGGGCAAGAGCCGCGCCGGCGTCGCCACCTGCTTTCGCGCCCGTACCAGGATGCGGCTCGCCGCCCTCCCCGCCGCCGGCCATAGCGGGAAGATCGTGATCTCGCCGGCGCGGCCGGTGAGGTGCGCGAGCAACCCGTCGATCCGGTCGGCTCGGTGGATAAACGTCACCGTGCCCTTGCCACGCACCATCGCGAGCGCAAAGCGCACCCAGTCGGCGAGATTGGCGGCGCCCTCGATCATCGCCAGCGCTTTCGCCGGATTGGCCGCCGGGGTGCCGCGCCCCTCTTCGATGAAGGGCGGGTTCACCATGACATGGTCGAACATGCCGGGGCTGAGCCGCGGCGGCGGCTGCAGCAGATCGCCGACGATCGCCGACACCCGCCCGCTCATCCCATTGAGCGCCGCGTTTTCGCTGGTCAGCCGAACCAGGTCGCGTTGCAATTCAAAGCCGATGACGCGGCATTGCGCCCCTCGGGCGGCGAGGCACAGTGCCGCCGCCCCCGACCCGCAGCCGACATCGAGCACCAGCTGAAGGGGTTCGGCCGGTACCGCGGCGGCGAGAAAAACCGAGTCGATCGCGACCCGCGCGCCGCTGACCGGCTGTTTGAGCCGGACCCGTCCGCCGAGGAGCGTGTCCTCGGTCAGCGCGGCATCGGGGTCGGGCCCGGGCGCGCTCAGCGTAATCCCTCCTCCGCGGCGGCGATCAGCGCGCGAGCCCGGCGGTGATCCCGTTCGGCGACCATCAGGCGGCGCGGGATCGCCCCGATGCTGCCTTCGACGAGACTTGTATGGTGGTCGAGGACGAGGCTCTCGATGCCTGCCTCGCTGAGCCGTGCCTGAGCCCAGGATAGGCGAACCACGTTGTTGGTGCGTAACAGCTCCTTCATCCCCCGCCCATCGACCTACGTGCAGCACTTGACTCGTTCGGTCATTCTATGCTCGCTCGCCTTGAGGCGCGTCAACGGAGTTCGGGAAACCGGCTCGCCCGCCGCGTGACGACATTGCTCAAGCGCAGGAGAGTGGTAGCGCCGGTGACGAGCATCGATCGCAACCTCGAATCGCCGCAACCCACGCTCGACCCGCTGTTCCGGCTCCTCGGTGCCGATCTCACTCGTGTCAACGCGCTCATCGTGGCGCGGATGCACAGCCCGGTGGCGCTGATCCCGCAGCTCGCCGGCCACATCGTCGCGGCCGGCGGCAAGCGGTTGCGCCCGATGCTGACCTTGGCTTCGGCGCACCTCTGCGGCTACCACGGCGAGCGCCATATCGCGCTGGCCGCTGCGGTCGAGTTCATCCACACCGCGACGTTGCTGCACGATGACGTGGTCGACGCCAGCGATTTGCGCCGCGGCCGCGACACCGCCAATGCCGTCTGGGGCAACAAGCCGGCGGTCCTCGTCGGGGATTTCCTCTTCGCCCGGTCGTTCGAATTGATGGTCGAGGACGGCTCGCTGCGCGTCCTCGAGATCCTGGCGCACGCCGCCTCTGTCATCGCCGAGGGCGAGGTCGCTCAGCTGGTCACCGCCAACGACACGACGACGAGCGAAGCGGCCTATCTCGAGATCGTCGAGGCGAAGACGGCCGCGCTTTTTGCCGCGGCGAGCCGGCTCGGCGCGGTCATCGCGGAACGCCCGCCGGCCGAGGAGGAGGCGCTCGAGCGCTTTGGCCGCAATCTCGGGATCGCCTACCAGCTGATCGACGACATGCTCGATTTTTCAGCCCATCAGAGCGAGCTCGGCAAGTCGGTGGGCGATGATTTCCGCGACGGCAAGATCACCCTGCCGATCGTCATAGCGTTCGCCCGGGGCGATGCCGAGGAGCGCGCCTTCTGGCGGCGCACGCTCGAAGAGGGCGAACAGGGCCCGGGCGATCTCGAACGCGCGATCCGACTTCTCGAGCGACGCGGCGCGCTCGCTGAAACGCTGCTGCGCGCCCGGTTTTACGCCGCCGAGGCCGCAAGGGCGCTGGCGCCCTTCGCGGCGGGACCATTGCGCCGCGCCCTTGTCGAGACCACCGCTTTCGCCACGGCGCGCGCCTTCTGACCGGCTGCAACCGGATCAGCCCTTCGGCGGGTGCGTGTGCCCGTCATCCAGCCGGATCAGGAGGTGGCCGCGACCGGCCTTGTTCGCCCAGTATTCCCAGGTCCGCCAGGTCTCGGGGGAATAGGGGCGGTAGCCACGATTGCGCGCGTCGATCTCGCCCTGCGACAAATATTTGATCTCGCCGCCCAATTGCTTGGCGCGCATCAGCGCGCGGGCGTTGCGCGGCAGGTAGACCGAGAGCCGCACGACCTCGATCAACGAGCGTGCCGCCGAGGCAAACCCGTGGCCGCGCATCAAGGCGACGCTGTTCGGGCCCAGGCATTTCGCGAGGTCGCGGGCCTGCGCGATGTTGGTGACGAGGAGGTTGGTGTCGCCAAAATTATCGGCGATGTCCCAGACCGGCACCTCCGGGCCGATAAAGCTGCCGGCATGAATGACCGGGCGCAGCTTTGTCGCGGCGGCGATGCTGAACGGCAGGGTGTCTTCGGCATGGGCGTGCACGACGGCCATCACATCGGGCCGCGCCTCGAAAATCGCGGCGTGAATAAACCGCTCGAGATAAAGCTGCTGGCCTTCGCCGCGCACGGGCTCTCCGTCGAGGCCGAGCTCGACGATGTCCTCGGGCCCGACCAGATCCGGCGCCAGCGAGCGCGCGATCCCCGTTTAGCGCGATCTCGACCCGGTAGCGTCACCCGGATCAAGCCCCCATCGCGCTCCTAGCGGCCGCGAAACGAGGGCGCGCGCTTCTCCCCCCAGGCCTGCAACGCTTCGGCATGGTCCTCGGAGGCGGCGCAGCGC
>JBARKH010000280.1:0-10717 GCA_049801295.1 Allostellaceae bacterium
TCGACGACCTGACCGCCTATTTCCGGCTGGAGCGTCAGCTCGCCCGCACCGGCAGCTGCGCGCTAACCGCGCGCGTCTTCGACGGCCGTCACGCCTACGATCTGGTTTTCACCGACGCCGGGCGGGAGGTGCTGTCGCCGGCGGGCGGCCAGCATTTCTCGGGCAATGCCATCGCCTGCCGTATGACGCGGCGTTATCCGCCTGGCAGTTCGGATCCGGAGAAGGACGAGGGGGCTCGGCAGGGAAAGATCTGGTACGCCCGACTGGTGCCCGGCGATTTGCTGGTGCCGGTGCGGATGGAAATGGATACGCAGCTCGGCGTGGTCGAGGGTTATCTGGCCGAGCTGCACGGCCAGGGCGTCGATCTCACGCTGATGGAGTGAGCCCAAGCCGATCGAGCGTCGCCGGCAGTTCGGCGAAATGGTCGAGCACGGCGGCCGCGCCCAGCGTCTCCGGGGCGACCCGCGCATAGCCGTAGCGCATCATGACGAGCGGCACCGCGGCGGCGTGCGCGACCGCAGCGTCATTTTCGCTGTCGCCGATCATTACAGCGCGCCCGGCGCTGCCGCCGAGCTCGCCAATGAGGCCGAGCAGATGGCCGGGGTTCGGCTTGCGCACGGGGTAGCGGTCGCCGCCAGCGATCCCGTCGAACAGCGCGGCGAGGTCGAGCCCGTCCAGCACCGCCATCGTCGCCTGCTGCGGTTTGTTGGTGCACAGCGCAGTGCGATAACCGCGCCCGCGCAACTCCTCCAGGGTCGCGCGCACGCCGGGGTAGGGGCGGGTCAGGACGGTCGCATTGGCTTCGTATATATCGGTGTAGTGCGGCAACGCCTCGACCGCCTCGGCAGCGCTGCCGCCGCGCGCGGCAAAGGCGCGAGCGACCAGGGTTGGCACCCCGTCGCCGACCATCGGCGCCACTTCCACCCGGGTCAGCGGTGCGTAGCCGCGCTCGCGCAACACTTTATTAAGCGTATTGGTTAAGTCTGGGACGCTGTCAACCAGCGTACCGTCAAGGTCGAACACACATAGAAAATGCGCCATCGCCCTCAACTCTGCGCCCGGCCGATCACACTGTGCAACAATCTGTGTGTTGGCAGAGGGCAAGGCGCGTGCGAACCTTTGCCACAATGATCGCGTTTCGTTGGTCATGAGCCATTCCCGCGTCGCCGCCATCATCCTCGCCGCCGGTGAGGGCACCCGCCTTCAATCGGCGCGCCCCAAGGTTCTCCATGAGATCGCCGGGGCGCCGATGATCCGCCATGTCATCGAGGCGCTGCGACCGCTCGATCCGGCCGAGACCATCCTCGTCATTGGCCGCGGCATGGATGGGGTGGCGGATGCGGTCGCGCCGGCCCGGTGTGTGACGCAATCTCCGCCGCGCGGCACCGGCGATGCGGTGCGGGCGGCGCGTTCAGCGCTTGAGGGTCGCATGGCCGAAGGCGGCATCGCCGATCTTGTCGTGCTCTACGGCGACACCCCGCTGCTGCGTCCCGAGACGATCGCCGCACTCCTCGATTCGCGGCGTCGCGCGCCCGAAGTCGCGGTCGCCGTCGCCGGGATGCGGCCGGCCGATCCCGCGGCCTATGGTCGCCTCGTGCTCGATGGTGACGGCGCGCTGGTGCGCATCGTCGAAGCCAAGGATGCCAGCGCCGAGGAACGGGCGATCGGGTTGTGCAATGGCGGCATCATGGCGCTAGACGCGCGCCTCGCCTTCGATTTAGTGGACCGAATCGGGAACGACAACGCCAAGCGCGAATTCTACCTGACGGACATCGTCGGGATCGCGCGCGCGCAGGGCCTTTCGTGCCGGGTCGCCGAATTACCTGCGGAGGAACTCTTGGGCGTCAACACCCGCGCCGAGTTGGCGGAGGCAGAAGCACGGATGCAGGACCGGCTGCGGCAACGCGCGATGGAGGCGGGCGCTACGCTGATCGCGCCCGAGACCGTGTTCCTCGCAGCCGATACCACTTTCGGGCGTGATGTCGTCATAGAGCCCAATGTGGTCTTCGGGCCCGGAGTCAGGGTCGCCGACAATGTCCAGATCCGCTCGTTCTCGCATCTCGAAGGCGCGACGGTGGGCGAGGGCGCGATCGTTGGCCCCTTCGCCCGGCTGCGCCCCGGCGCGGTGCTCGAATCGGATGTCCATGTCGGCAATTTCGTCGAGGTCAAGGCGACCCGGCTCGGCGCCGGCGTCAAGGCCAGTCACCTGTCCTATCTCGGCGACAGCGATATCGGCGCGGGGACCAATATCGGCGCCGGCACGATCACCTGCAATTACGACGGGTTCGGCAAATTCCGCACGACCATCGGCGAGCGCGTGTTTATCGGCTCGAACACCGCGCTGGTCGCGCCGGTTACGGTCGGCGACGACGCCTATGTCGCGACCGGGAGCGTCGTCACCGCAGATGTTCCGGAGGGCGCGCTGACGATCGCGCGCGCCCGCCAGGTCGACAAGCCGGGCCGCGCCGCCGGGCTGCGGCAACGGTTGAAAGGGAACAAGGGCTGATGTGCGGGATCATCGGCATCATCGCCAAAACGCCGGTCGCGGCCGAGCTGATCGAGGGGCTGCGGCGCCTGGAATATCGCGGCTACGATTCGGCCGGGGTCGCGACCCTGATCGACGGCCGCATCGAGCGGCGCCGCGCCGAGGGCAAGCTCGCCAACCTCGCCGCCCGGCTCGAACGCGAGCCGGTGCAGGGTACGATCGGCATCGGCCATACGCGGTGGGCGACGCACGGCCAGCCGACCGAGAAGAATGCCCACCCGATCGCGACCGACAGGGTCGCCGTCGTCCACAACGGCATCATCGAGAACTTCCAGACGCTGAAGCGCGAGCTGGTCGCGCTCGGCTACCGGTTCCACACTGAGACCGATACCGAGGCGGTGGCGATCCTGGCGACGCATCACCTGGCCCAGGGCCTCGGGCCGGCGCAGGCGGTGGCGCGGACGCTCGAGCGGCTCGAAGGCGCCTTCGCCCTCGTTTTCCTCTTTGCCGGCGAACACGACCTCCTGATCTGCGCGCGGCGCGGCAGCCCGCTCGCGATCGGCTATGGCGATGGCGAGATGTTCGTCGGCTCGGATGCGCTAGCGCTGGCGCCGCTGACCCGCCGCATCACGTACCTCGAAGAAGGCGATTGGGCCGTCGTCACCTCGCGCGACGTGGCGATTTACGACCGGGAGAACCAGCGGGTCGTCCGCGAGGTTCGCGAGACCGCGCTGAGCGGTGCGCTGATCGGCAAGGGCAACTACCGCCATTTCATGCAGAAGGAGATCTTCGAGCAGCCGGCGGTGATCGGCGACACATTGCACGCGCTGATTAACCCGGTGAGCCGCGCGATCCGCCTGACGGACCTGCCGTTCGCCCTCGGCGATATCGGCAGGATCACGACGCTGGCCTGCGGCACCGCGCATCACGCCGGAATGATCGCCAAATACTGGCTCGAAAGCATCGCCCGCGTGCCCGTAGAGGCCGACATCGCCTCCGAATTCCGCTACCGCGCCCCCTCTATGCCGAAGGACGGCGCCGCGCTCGTCATCTCGCAATCGGGCGAGACCGCCGACACGCTGGCGGCACTGCGCTATTGCCGCTCCCAGGGCCAGAAGGTCATCGCGATCGTCAACCAGCCGGAATCGACGATCGCGCGCGAGGCCGATGTCGTCCTGCCGACCCTGGCCGGGCCCGAGATCGGGGTCGCCTCGACCAAGGCCTTTACCACCCAGCTCGCCGTCTTGGCCGCCTTCACCGTCGCGCTGGCGCGGGCGCGCGGCACGATCGACGAAGCGGGCGAGGCGGCATTCGCCGGCCAGCTCGCCGAGATCCCCTCGCGCGCCAGCGAGGTCCTGCATCATGACGAGCGCATCCAGGAGATTGCCGCCGAGATCGCGCTCGCCCGCGACGTCCTCTATCTCGGCCGCGGCACGTCCTATCCGCTGGCCCTCGAAGGCGCCCTCAAATTGAAGGAGATTTCCTACATCCATGCCGAAGGCTATGCCGCCGGTGAGATGAAGCACGGGCCGATCGCCCTCATCGACGATTCGGTGCCGGTGATCGTGCTGGCGCCGCCCGACGGCCTCTTCGAGAAGACCTTGTCGAATGTCGAGGAGGCGATGGCGCGCGGCGGCCGGGTCGTGATGATCTCGGACGCGGCGGGCGTCGCGCGGCTCGAAGGGCGCCTTGCCTTCGGCATCACCGTGCCGCACTGCGCCGCCTTTGTCGCGCCGCTCCTTTACGCGATCCCGATCCAGCTCCTCGCCTACCACGTCGCGGTATTGAAGGGCACTGATGTCGACCAGCCCCGCAACCTGGCGAAGAGCGTGACGGTGGAGTAGCTCGGCCTTTCGGTTCTGCCCCAAGATCTCCGGACATAAGATCGTGATCCCGGGGCAGGCCGGGATCCATTTTTCCGCCGCCTCGGGCTCGGATGGGTGGGTCCCGGCCTTCGCCGGGATGACGATAAATTTTGGGGGCGCGCCATGACCACGGTCGACCAGCAGAAGATACGGCGCTCGCGCACCGGGTTGATCGCGCACGATCCGGCGCTGGCGCAGCCAGGATACACCCTCTTCGCGCCGATGTCGGGCGATGGCACCGTCTATCTGATCGACATGGCGGGCGAGGTCGCGCACAGCTGGAAGATGCCGCACCGGCCCGGTCTCTATGGCTATCTCCTCGACAACGGCCACCTGTTTTATGGCGGCAAGCTGATGACCGATCTCGACCGCTTCGAGGCGTGGCCGCGGTTCAAGGCCGGCGCGGCGATGGAGGCCGACTGGCGCGGCCGGATCCTTTGGGAGGTGCGCCACCCCGATCACCACCACGATGCCCGCAAGCTGAGGAACGGCAACGTCATGCTGCTCTGCCTGCGTCCGCTGCCGGCTGAGATCGCCCGCCGTGTCCAGGGCGGATTGCCCGGCAGCGAGGCCGCCGCGGGCATCTACGCCGACTACCTCATCGAAATGACGACGGCGGGCGAAACCGTCTGGGAATGGCGCAGTTGGGACCACATGGAACCGGAGGCCTACGCGATGACGCTCCAGGATCATCGCGCCGAGTGGACCCACGGCAACACGGTGGCCGAGACCGCTGAGGGCAATATCCTCGTCAGCTTCCGCAACATCTCGACCGTCATCATGATCGAGCGCGCGAGCGGCAATATCATCTGGCAGCTCGGCAGCCCGCCCTTGGCGCAGCAGCACGATCCGCGGCCGCTCCCCAACGGCAACATCCTCATTTTCGACAATGGCACCCACCGGCGGGACCACCCGGCGACCTACTCGCGGGTGATCGAAGTTGATCCGCGAACGAGCGAGATCGTCTGGCAATACCAGGACCCGGCGCTGTTCGATTTCTTCAGCCCCTACATCTCGGGGGCGCAACGCCTTGCCAACGGCAACACGCTGATCTGCGAAGGCATTTTTGGCCGTCTCTTCGAGGTGACCGAGGGCGGCGACGTCGTCTGGGAATATGTCAGCCCATACTTTTTCGACGATCCCGCCCGGCCCGGCGTCAACAA
The DNA here is from genome assembly GCA_049801295.1 of Allostellaceae bacterium. GTDB lineage: Bacteria > Pseudomonadota > Alphaproteobacteria > ATCC43930 > CGMCC-115725 > DATARH01. The sequence goes on from JBARKH010000280.1 coordinate 5,514, forward strand.
CCGAGTGTTCCGCGCCTTCCGCTATACGCCTGATGAGATCGCGGCCGCGCGCGGCGCCTAATCGTTTGCCCCCAGTTGTAAAATATGAAACCGATCTCTTCCCCCGTTCTTGGCGGTATACATCGCCCTATCTGCCGCATCGATCAAAATGCTTCTGTCGAGCGGCACGCCTTTCTCCGGGGTTACTATAGAAAATCCAATGCTGATGGTAAATTTATGCTTTTCACCATCGGGCATTTTCAGCTCTGCATTCTCTCGAAACTCGGTCAGGATTTTGTTGGCGAATCTCGGCAACACCTCCAATGGGATCCCAGGAATGATTTGTAAAAACTCTTCGCCGCCGTAGCGGCCCACAACATCGGTTTTGCGCAGGTTGTTAAGCAATAATGTGGCTGTTGCTTTGATTACTTCATCGCCTGTTTGGTGACCGAAGGTATCATTGACCCTCTTGAAATAATCTATGTCGGCCATGCCGATCGCCAGCGGTATGTTTTCGCGGCTGACTCTAGCTAATTCCCGGTCGAATAACTCATCGAGCCCGCGCCGATTCCAGATACCCGTCAACGAATCCACCCGTTTTTCCCGATCTGCCTCGACCAGAGAATTCAGAAGAGCAAATTGTGTTGCTTTCAGCCGGCGGTTATCTATAGCTAACTCGGCAGTTCTTCCGAGATCCTGGAGCGATTTTTCATCCTCCTTGGTGAACTCTCGCGGCGTACTTGACATCACACATAGCGTTCCGATCAGAAAACCGGCGGCGTTCCTCAGCGGCTCCCCGGCATAAAACCGGATCTTCGGCCCATCGATCACCAGCGGATTATCATGAAACCGTCTGTCATTCAGCGTGTCTCGAACAATAAATGTATCCTGGTTTTCAATTGCGTGGGCGCAGAACGAAATATCTCGGGGAGTCTCGGCGACATCCAGGCCAATGCGGGATTTGAACCACTGCCGATCCCGATCGATCAAGGTCAGCAACGCAATTTCGGTTCCGAATAATTTACTGGCTATTCGAGTGATCCGATCGAAATCCGCCTCCCGTGGGGTGGACAGGAGCGTCATTTGACGTAACGACGAGATCCGGGCGTCGTCGTTTTCGGGTATCGGTGCGGGTAACATCGGAAAGCTCTCCACATTGCGAATTTACAACCCGGTTTTTCGCCATCCGCATAACGGCGCAGCGCCGTGCTGATTTCGCCGGCGTTGAAGCGCCGCCGCGGCCCGTGAGCCTAGCTTCCTACCGCAGCGATGCCGATTGCGGCAGATCATGCGTCTCGATCATAGGTCGAACCGGGGGCATTTGTCTCTCCGGACAAGATACCAGAATCGGGGAAGGGGCGGTCAAGATCGCTATGTCGGAGGTCGTCAGGTCCGGCGACGTGGATTATAATCCGGTGCTTTCCGGCGGCGGAGGGAGGTCACGATGAGCGATATCCCGAGTTGGCATATCGTCGGCGACTGGTTCGACAACTGCAGTTGTGCGATACCTTGCCCCTGCACGTTCGCGCAGGCGCCGGACAATGGCTTTTGCGAGTCGGTGCTGTTCTGGCATGTTCGGCAGGGCCATTACGGCGAATTGAGCCTCGATAATCTGAGCTTTGTCAGGGTCGGACGATGGGAGGGCGATCTGTGGGCCCGGAACGCTTCAGGCGTCGCCGGCCTCTACATCGACGACCACGCCGACGATCGCCAAATGGCGGCGTTGCCGGCGATCATCGGCGGCCGCGCCGGCGGATTTCCGGCGTGGGTCAACGAATGCTTTGCCGGGGGGCGGCAGACCCGCGGCATCGAGCGCGCGAAAATCACCTACGAGATCGCGCCCGATATCGGCCATTGGGGGGTCGAGATCGCCGGCAAGGTGAAGGCCTGGGCGAAAGCGTTGGTCGGACCGACCAGCAACCCCGGCAAATATCCGCAGCTGATGAACGCGCCGGGCAGCGAAACCGGACCCGGCCCGCAGCTCGTCACCTGGGGCAAGTCGACGATCCTTTCGGTCGATGCGTTCGGCTTCAAGTTCGAGATGACGGCGAATTCCGCCAAGCACATCCCGTTTGACTGGGAGGGCCCGTGACGGGGAGGGAGCTACAGGTCGAGGATCTGCTGCGTCCGGGTATTGGTTTCCCGGCCGGCGCGGCGGAAGGCGGCGCCGGTGTCGATGACCGGTATGCGCGGGCGAGCGCCACTCAAGGCGTCTTCAACCGTGATGATCTGGAGGCGCGGGTAGCGGCCGAAATCGTTCTCGTAGAACCCGGCCGCTGCCGCCTCGGCCTCCATCGGCCTGGTCGGTGGGTTGAGGGTCAGAAAGATGCCGATCGGGGCTTTTTCGCGCTCCAACACCCCCTTGAGGTCGCGGATCATCGGCACGCTGACATGCTCGCCGCCCTTGACGCTGACGATGACCCGCTCGGTGGTCTTGGCGTCGGCCTTGAAATAGATGAGGCCGTCGATCCCGCTGTCGGCGCCTTTTTTCTTGCCTGCATAGGGCTGCGCCTCGACCAGCGACAAGGCCCACCATTGGAACTGATATTTGTCGCGCGCCGCCAGATCTCGCGCGCCGTCGAGATCCTTCGGCGTGCCGTGGACCTCGAAGGCGATGCCGGGAAACGCATCCTTCAGCCTGCGCTCGATCAGCGAGATCGCCAGATGCGTGATGTCGATGCCGATCCACTGCCGGCCGAGCTTTTGCGCGGCATGAACGGCCGTACCGCAGCCGCAGAACGGGTCGAGCACCACATCGCCGGGGTTGCTGGATGCTTCAATAATGCGCGCCAGCAATGGCAGCGGCTTCTGCGTGGGATAGCCCAGACGCTCCTTTGCTACGTTATTAAGCGGTTGTATGTCCGCGATCACGTCAAGCGCCGCAATACCGGGGCTCTCATCAACATAGCGTTTGAGCATCGGGACGCCACCGTCCGCTTTCGGCCAATGCAAGCGGCCCATGCCGTCAAGCTCGTCAAGCGCACTTAACGTATCAGTTGATTTAAGTTTGACGAATCCTGGAATTGCCCAATGGCGCCCTTTTGCCGTGACATCGACCCCCCGCCACACGGCTCCGGATGAACCAGTCCGCACTCCTGCTCCTGTCAAGTCTGCGCGGTTGAACCTCCGCCCCGTTTTGGTCTCGACGTTGTTGTACAAAGCGTCGATCGTTTCCTGAGGAATGGGCTGCCTAGCCTGATTCCAAGTATGGGACGATCCCTTCGCGTAGTAGAGAATCGTGTCATGAACGGGTGCGAAGCGCTTCGCAGAATTATGTGCGCTGGACCGCTTCCATATCAGCTCGTTCAAGAAGCTGGCGTTCCCGAAGACAGCATCTAGCAGGATGCGGAGATAATGGCTCGCGGTCGGATCGCAGTGCAGATAGAGCGATCCGGTCGGCTTCAGCACGCGATGCAGTTCGATCAGGCGCACGGCCATCATCGCGAGATAGGCCATCATGTCGTTCTCGCCGAGGAACGAGCGCATCGCGCGCAGTAGGTCGGCGGCGTTGGTGTTGCCGGAGCGCAGCACTTGGTCGAAGGCGTCTTCGGCCTCCTGGCCCCAATGCCAGGTGTCCTCGAACGCCTCGATCTGCGCCTGCGATTGCATGCCGGCCGGCGAGCGGAATAGCACGTTGTAATTCGCCTGCGAATTGAACGGCGGGTCGAGATAGATCAGATCGACGCTCTCGCTGGCGATGCTTTCGCGCAGCACGCGCAGGTTGTCGCCGTAATAGAGCGCGTTTGCCATGGGGCCGCCCGGCCTATCCTATGGATCATGCGCCGGCGGCGCACGCAATGCGCGACCTCTGGCGCTGGAATGCCCGCCCAATAAGAACATCTAGCGAACATCGTCAAGCCCTTTGTTGGCCGGGTGGGATCTCAGTGTGGGCGGCGTACGCATCGTGCGTCCTTCGAGACGCGCCCGCTGGGCGCTCCTCAGGATGAGGTGCCTTTTGATCACATTAAGAAAAAACCTCATCCTGAGGAGGCCGCGAAGCGGCCGTCTCGAAGGACGCGCGAGCCATATCCAAGTTGAAACTTTGACGCTGGCGCCGGCCCGGCAGCATCCTGGCTCGCGCATCACCAAGAAAACTCCTGAGTTTATCGGGGCATTCGGTCGCTCTGGGTCATAAAAACCGTTTCGTCACCGAACGAAACAGGATTGTCATATTGATGCCGTAAAAGACGGGGCATCCTTACCGGCGTCGACCATTGAGAAGTTTCGTAAGAGCCAGGCGTTTTAACCCGCGTGTGAGGCCGGGCGGCGCCGTGAGCTTTGGTACATGGCGATTTTCTTTTATGGAGGGCTAGGAGATGACCGAGTTCAATCGCAGCGACAGCACCCGAACCGACAGCGCGATCAGTGGCATGACGCCCGGAGGCGCAGTCGCGACCGGGGTCCTGCGCGAGGCCGAAGCCTGGACCAGCGCGCAATGCGAGCTGGGCTCGGGGATGGGAGCGATCTGGGCGGAGTGGCTGCGCCGGCAACAGGAGGCGATCGACGCCTCGGCGCGCTCCCTCCAGCAGATGTTCGAATGCCGCAACCCCGCCGACTTCGCGCAGATCCAGCAGCAATGGCTCGCAGACGCCGCCCGGCGGGAGGCCTGCGACATCAGCGCGCTGGCGTGCGATACGATCGCGCTGACCTGCCGGGTGGCCGGAACCGATCGTCAGGGCGCGCGCGGTCATTCGCCGCCGGTGCGCGGCGCGGTGCGAGCGAAACCAGGCGATGAGCCGGGTCAGCGCGAAGCGGCCGAGTGAGCCGGCTTAGCGGCGCGACACCAGCGAAAAGGCGAAGGGGGGTACGGTCATGACGTATCGCGTTCTTTATGGAGAGGCGCTGGCGATGGCGAGCGCAGATCTGCACCTCGACGAGCGGGTCCGATCCGAGCGCTTCAGCACCGAGCACGAGGCGCTGACGCGCGCCCGCGAACTGCTCGAGGAGGATCTCAGCACCGTGGTCGCGGTCTGCGACCGGACCGGAAACCTGCTGAGCGGCGTCCGCCTGCAGCTCAGATTGGGCTACGCCTGCGATTGAGGCGCCGCGGGTCCCGCCGCTGCGAGGAGGCGCTCCAGCGCGGCCAGTGCCTCGGGTTCGACGAGGGTCGGCGCGTGTCCGACCCCGGGCACCGCAACGAGTTCGCCCTTCGGCAGCGTCTCGACCATGCGTCGGGCTTGGGTCTCGGAGAGGACGTCGCTGTCGGTGCCCCAGATGATTTGGGT
>JBARKH010000281.1:0-2247 GCA_049801295.1 Allostellaceae bacterium
CTGGTGGCGGCCGGCGCCGATGCCCTGTGGCAGGCCGCGCAGGAAGAGGAGGCTGGTCAGCGCGATCGGCGCGCGGAACCAGAAGACGCCGGGCCAGCCCCACCGCGCCACCAGCGTCCCGCCGATCAAGGGCCCAAGCGCCGAGCCCACGGCAAACATCAGCGTGAAGATGCCGAGTGCGTGGCTGCGCCGCGCCTCGGGATAGAGGCTCGTGACCAGCGCCGGCGCGCAACTGATGATCAGCCCGGCGCCGATCCCCTGCAGAAAGCGGAAGAACAACAGCCAGGCAAAGCTTGGCGCCGCCGCGCATAAGAGGAAGGCAGCGACGCTCCAGGCGAGCCCGGCGCGAAACACCGTGGCGTGGCTCCACATGTCGCCAACCCGCCCGAAAGCGAGCATCAGCCCGGCATGCGTCAAGACATAGCAGATGACCACCCATTGGATCATCGCGATTGGCAGCCCGAAGCTGCCGGTAATGTCCGGGAAGGCGATATTGACTGCGGTATCGAGCGGAACGACCGAGATTCCGAGCCCGACCAGCATCAGCCGGAGAAGCGGCCAGGCGACTGCCGGCGCGGCCGCTTCGGTGCCGTTCAGCGCCGGATCCACTTGGTCCGCGTCTGGTCGGGGAGAGCGGATCGGGGCATTCTTTGGGTCATGGGGCTCACCATAGCGTCGCGACGGCGCGAGGAAGCAATTTCGGTTGAATGGCAGGAGATCGCTTGGCTTCGCTTGCAATGACAATTTTGAGCTGTCAATGCGAGGAGCGCGGTAGTGCGACAAAGCAATATCGGGCGGGCATCGCGTTGACAAGGCTATGTCAGAAACGGCGGGATCGTGTACACGGCAATCTTTGACGAGGCTGATCGATCGGCATGACCATGCGAGCAACTTGGCAATCCGCGCTCTTCGCTGCCATCGCGGCGGCCCTCCTGGCGAGCCCCGCAGGCCCGGCGCGCGCGCAACCGGCGCAGAAGACGGCGCCGATTTCGAACAAGGTGGACAAGATCGGGCTCATCCTCGACATGACGGGCCCCTATTCCGATACCACCGGTCCGGGCACCGCGGCGGCGGCGAAAATGGCGGTCGAGGATTTCGGCGGCCGGGTGCTCGGCATGCCGATCGAAATCGTCGTCGCCGATCACCACAACAGCGCCGATCGCGCCGCCGCGATCGCCCGCGACTGGTTCCGCAACCAGAAGGTCGATGCGATCATGGACGTTACAGGCTCCTCGGAGGCTCTGATAGTTCAGGCGATCGCCGGCACCGCGCACAAGATCATCTCGCTGAGCGCGGCCGGAGCGGAGCGGTTGACCAACGAAGCGTGCACCCCGACCTCGATCCATTACGTCTTCGATACGCACTCGATCGCGCATACGGTCGGGTCCGCGCTGGTGGCGCGCGGCGACAACACCTGGTTCTTCATCACGGTCGATTACAGCTTCGGCTACGACCTCGAAGGCGCCACGACCGCGGTAGTGACACAAAGTGGCGGCAAGGTGCTGGGGCGCGCCCGCTACCCGCTCGATGCGCACGATTTCGGATCGTATCTGGCGCGCGCGCGGGAATCGAAGGCCAAGGTCATCGGACTGGCCAATGCCGGCACCGATTTGGCCGAGACGATCAAGCAGGCCGGCCAGCTTGGCATGATCCCCGGGCCTCAGGTATTTGCCGCGCTCGGCCTGCGGATCAACGGCGTTCATGCGCTCGGCCTCGAAACGACGCAAGGCCTGACGCTTAGCGAGAATTTTTATTGGGACCTGAACGACGAGACCCGGGCCTGGTCGAAGCGGTTTTTCGACCGCATCCACAAGATGCCGAACAGCCTGCAGGCCGGGGTGTATTCATCGACGATGCACTATCTGCGCGCCGTCGCACGCGCCGGGACCGACGATACCGACGCGGTGATGAAGGTGATGCGGGCGACGCCGGTCGACGATTTCTTCGCGCATAACGGCCACATCAGGGCTGACGGAGTGATGGTGCACGACATGCGCCTGTTCCAGGTCAAGACCCCATCGGAATCGCACTACCCATGGGATTACTTCAAGCTGATCGCGACGATCCCGGGAGAACAGGCTTTCGCCCCGCTCGCCCAATCGAAATGCCCGCTCTTGAAGCCGTGACGTTCAGCCTCTCGGAGCCTGACTTATGACCATCGATTTTGCTGGGAAAATCGTTCTCGTCACCGGCGGCGGCAACGGCATCGGCAGGGCGTGCTGCCGGGCGTTCGCGGCGGCGCGGGCG
>JBARKH010000282.1:0-6884 GCA_049801295.1 Allostellaceae bacterium
CATATGGCGCGCGCCCGCGCCGCGATCTTGGCGCGCGGCGGCGCGCGGCGCTGCAATGTGTTCACCCGGATCACGCTCGCGCTGTGGGGCGTGGTGCCGTGGCGCGCGGTGCCGCTGATGCCGGTCGAAATCATGCTGCTGCCCGGCTGGTTTCCCTTTCACATCGATAAGATCTCGTACTGGTCGCGCACGGTGCTGGTGCCGCTCCTGGTATTGATGGCGCTCAAGCCGACGGCCAAGAACCCGCGCGGGGTGACCATCGCCGAATTGTTTGTCGAGCCGCCGGAGAGCGTGCGCGGCTGGATCGCGCCGCCTACCGCTTCGCCGGTCGGTCATGCCTTTGCCCTCGTCGACCGGCTGTTGCGGCTTGCCGAACCGGTGTTCCCGGCAGACCCGCGGCGGCGCGCGATCGAAAAGGCCGTCGCGTTCGTTACCGAACGACTCAACGGCGAGGATGGGCTCGGCGGCATCTTCCCGGCGATGGCGAACGCGCTGATGATGTTCGACTGCCTGGGCTATCCGCCCGATCATCGCGATTGCGCCGCCGCCGCCGCGGCAATCCGCAAGCTGCTCGTCTTTGACGGCGAGCACGGGTACTGCCAGCCCTGCCTCTCGCCGGTGTGGGACACCGCGCTCGCCTGCCACGCGCTGATGGAGGTCGGCGATTCCGGGCTCACGCCGGCGGTACGCAGCGCAATCGACTGGCTCGCCGAGAGGCAGGTGCTCGACACGGTCGGCGACTGGTCCGCGACCCGCCCCGGGCTGCGGCCGGGTGGCTGGGCGTTCCAGTACGCGAACCCGCATTACCCCGATCTCGACGACACCGCCGCGGTTGCCCTGGCGCTCGACCGTTTCGACGCGGAGCGCTACCGGCCTGCGATCGACCGCGCCGAAGAATGGGTCCTCGGCATGCAGAGCCGCAACGGCGGGTGGGGCTCGTTCGACGCCGACAACACGCATTCCTATCTCAACCACATTCCCTTCGCCGATCACGGGGCCCTCCTCGACCCGCCGAGCGTCGATGTCAGCGCGCGCTGCGTCGGCTTTCTCGCGCAGCGCGGCATATCGCCCAATCATCCGGCCCTCGCGACCGCGCTCACCTACCTGCGGCGCGAACAGGAAACCGACGGCAGCTGGTTCGGCCGGTGGGGAACCAACTACATCTACGGCACCTGGTCGGTGCTGGCGGGGTTGAACGCCGCCGGTGTCGACCCGCGGGCGCCGGAAGTGCGCCGCGCGGTCGTCTGGCTGATCGCGCAGCAACGTGAGGATGGCGGCTGGGGCGAAGCGAGCGAGAGCTATTTACCCGAAGCGCCGCATGGCGAGGCCTCGTACAGCACCGCATCGCAGACCGCCTGGGCGCTCCTCGGCCTGATGGCGGCGGGCGAAGTTGACCATCCGGCGCTGGCGCGCGGCATCGCCTACCTGATCGCGCACCAGGATAGCGACGGCAATTGGGACGAGCCGTGGTATACTGCGGTCGGTTTTCCCCGCGTGTTCTACCTGCGCTATCACGGCTATCGCGCGTTCTTCCCGCTATGGGCGCTGGCCCGCTACCGGCGATTGTCGCTGGCCAATTCGCCCCGGGTGACGTTCGGTCTTTAGCGCCCGATGCCGGCTCAGCGGAATGTGCGTTGCGGAGCGGCGACTTCCCAGCCGAGGCTGAGATAGCGATCGAGCGCCATCTGATTGGCTTTCATCCCAAAAAAGACGCTCAACCCCAGGCCGATGACCGACAGCCAAGTGTAAAGGGTGGCGCCCGCTTCAGTCGGGACGTACCCGACGATGAGGGCGACGATGTTGAACGCGACCATGGCCGAGCCCCAGACCTGAAGCCCGCGGCGGTAGAGCGGCAGCCCGAGGATGAAGCTGCCGAGAAAGCAGCCCCAGCTCCAGCCCTCTTGCAGTACCTTGATGTCGCCGGTCCGGGGCTGGCGCAATGTGACAGTCATCGTTTGCACAATAGCAGCGATTGTCCCGAGGCGTGAGATGGACGGTTCGGGATCGCGAGCTTATCATTCTCGGATCTCGGCTCGCTGGGGGGAACGCGCGATGGAAAAGCGGTTTGGCGTCATATCCGCCGATGGCCATTGCCGGCTGATGCACCTGCCGTTCGATTTGTGGACAAAGCGCCTGCCCCGGAAGTTTCAGGAGGACGGGCCGCGCATCGTCACGGGGCCAGACGGGACCCGCCAGTGGGTCGTCGAGGGCCGCGCGTGGAGCGGCGTAGGCTGGGCCGGGGTCGGCAGGGGACCGGTCAACTGCTACACAAGGGCGGGGCTTCCCGAGGAGCCCGAGCCCGGCATCTTCCGCGCCGCCAACGCGCGCTATCGCTGCGAGGACATGGACCGCGACGGGGTCGACGCCGAACTCGTCAACGGCCCCTACGAGCCGATCTCGCAAATCAGGGATCCCGAGCTGCGCGCGGCCTGCGTGCGCGCCGTCAACGATTGGGCGCGCGAACTCTACGAGGAGTCCGGGGGCCGCTTCATCATGCTGCTGCCCTTGCCGTGCATGAGCCCGGAGGAGGCGACGGCTGAATTGTTGCGGGTCGCCGGGTTCGGGCTGCCGACCGGAGTCATCTTCGACTGGGTCTTCGCCCCCGAGCCGGTGATGCACCAGATGTGGGAGCCGGTTTGGGCCGCCGCCGCTGAAACCGGGATGCCGGTCAATCTGCACGCCTATCCGAGCGGCGGCACCCGCCAGATCGGGGTCGGGGTCCAGGGGCTGGAACCGCGCAACCAGGCGCTGATGCGGGTCGCCAACTTCCCGATGGGGGCGATGGCGGAACTGATGAGCGCAGTCGTCTTCTCCGGCATCTGCGACCGCCACAAGGTGCGCTTTGTTCTGGAAGAAGCGGGGGTCGGCTGGGTCCCCTTCATGTTCTGGCGCTTCGACCGCGAATACGAGTTTGGGCCGGCGGACAACCGGGTCTTCAAGCCCGATATCGTGCTCAAGCGCAGCCCCAGCGAAATCGTCAAAGAGCACGTCTTCTTCACCTTCGAGGTCGAGGAAGAGGGCGGGTTCCGACGCGCGCCCGAGGTCGGTCTCGGCAATTTCCTGTGGGCGAGCGACTTCCCCGGCCTCGACAGCCCGTGGCCCAATTCGAAGGCGATGGGTCACGCCCCCTGCGAGGCCGCGCTCGGGCCAGCCGCCCTCCACCAGCTGGTCTTCGAGAACGCGCGCAACCTCTACAAGATCCCGGTCACCCTGCCGCAACAGCGCGCCGTCGCGGCGAAATGACCGATTACCGTTTCTGCACCGTCGCCGACGAAGGCCGGGTGCGCATCGTCACGATCAACCGGCCAGAGGTCTTGAACGCGCTGCACAGCGAGGCGCATTGGGAATTCGACCGGGTGTGGAACGAGTTTGCCGCGAACCCCGATCTTTGGGTCGGCATCATCACCGGCGCCGGAAGCCGCGCGTTTTCCGCCGGCAACGATTTGAAGGTCCAGGCCGCCGGACGGCGCGGCCCCCGCCCCGCGACCGGGTTTGCCGGGCTCAGCCACCGCTTCGACTTGGACAAGCCGCTGATCGCCGCGGTCAACGGCGTCGCGATGGGCGGCGGGTTCGAGACCGCGCTCGCCTGCGACATCATCATCGCCGCGGAGAACGCGGTCTTCGCCCTGCCCGAGCCGCGCGTCGGCCTCATCGCCGGGAGCGGCACGCACCGCCTGCCGCGGATGATCGGGCAGAAAGCCGCGCTCGGCATGATCTTGACCGGCCGGCGCGTCTCGGCCGCCGAGGGAGAGCGCCTCGGCTTTGTCAACGAGGTGGTGCCGGCCGGGGAAGCCCTCGCCGCCGCCCGGCGCTGGGCCGCCCAGATCCTCGAATGCTCGCCAATGGCGATCCGCGCCTCGAAACAGGTGGTCTACCGGAGCCTCGACGCCCCCACCCTCGAAGCCGCAATGACCAGGGCATACCCGGCCGCAGAGGCCAATCTCGCCAGCCAGGACTACATCGAAGGCCCCAAAGCCTTCGCGGAACGAAGGAAGCCGAACTGGCAGAACCGGTAGCGGGCGGAGCGGGGCCTGGTGCTTACCCCGGCTCGATCTCCCGTCGGGCAAGCCACAAACCCGGCACCATCGGTAGCCAGAACGTCAGCCCGCGCAGCAGAAGGGTCGCTGCCAAAGCGGCCTCGATTGCGACGCCGAGCAGGCTCAGCATCCCGACGCACGCCGCCTCGAATGTGCCCAGGCCGAGCGGGATCGGTCCGATGGTCGCCGCCATCGATGCCATGATGAAGCTGACGAAAGCGACCCAGATCGCCGGGTTGTCGCCCAAGGCGCGAAATACCAGCCACAACGTCAGCGCATCGAACACGAAAACCGCGAGCTCGAGAATCACGGTTTCGCCAAGCAGCGGCGGATCCCGCAGAAGATCGGTCGGCGCGTTCGCGATTGCCCGCAGCAGGAAGGCGGTGCCGGGCAACCGCCTGAGCCAGGTTGCCGGCAGCCGGTTCGCCCACTGCCTCATCCACAAGACGCCCGAGGGAATGGCGACGACGATCGCCACGAAGATCGTCACCACGACAAAGAGCGCGGCGTTGGCCCGGCCGTGCAGCCAGAGGATTGCGAGGCTGGTCAGGACCGCCGCCAGATAGGCCGCGAAATAGGCGACCAATCCGACCAGCAGCACCGCCATCGCGACATTCGTCGGGACGCCGCGGCGGGTCAGGCCCCTGACGACCAGGATCGCGCCGCTGACGCCGCCGGTCGGGACCACCTGATCGGTGAACAGCTTGGCGATGCCGAGCGGGATGAGGGTGCCGAGCGGTCGCGGGTGCCCGGCACGCCGCAAGGCCTCTCGCCACACCAGCGATGCGGACACATAGGTCGTCGCCTGAGCGGCGCCCGCGAGAAGGAACCACTCCGGGCGGGCCGCCAAAGCCAACCGCGTGAACTCCTCGATTGTGCCGAAATGCAGGACGACCAGGACGAGCGCGCCGAGCGTCAGGAGCCCGAAGGCCCAGGGCACCAGCCGCCGCCACCCCGACGCCCGAGCCGGCTCGGGAAAGCCGAGCGGGAACGAGTCGGCCGCTGCCCCAAGCTGTTGCGGCTCGCCCCGGAGCGGCAGCGACGGGGTTTCCCCCGGACCGGTCGGAGGCTGTCTCATCTAACCGCAAAAAATCCGCCGGGCGGCGCGAGCAGGCTGGGCGAGCGGGGGGAGCGGCATCAGCCTATTGTCGTGCAGGCCAATATCGCGCGCCAGGACTATATCGTAGGCCCCAAAGCCTTCGCCAAACGCCGGAAACCGAACTGGCAGAACCGGTAGCGGCCAGGGTACCCCCATCGGGTTGCTTATACCTGCGCTAATCAATCACCCTTCTGCAACAAAATATGGTATAGCGGCGCAGTAAGTAGGTTCTCTAAGGCAGGGCAACTTCCACGCCTGTTTCCGAGAGGGACCGATGAGTTTGCTCGGATTTCCTGTTTATGACCTTTTAAACGAAAGTGATGTCGAACAGAAATTCATCTATCCCCTGCTGACTCATGAATCTTTCCTGGGCATTCCGAGCCGCGCGGTTCTTACGAAGAAGTCGCTCGGCACAATGTCGTTTGTCGATAAATCAGCACTTCCTAGAGGTTATGTCCCTGATTACGTGATCTTTTTCGGTGGATATCCGGTGTGCGTGGTTGAGGCCAAATCACCGGACGTATCCGCGGAACAGGCGGTGTCAGAAGCCAGGTTATATTCCCAGCTGCTTAACGAGAATTTTCCGACAGGCAAAAATCCCGTACTCGTTGCAGTCGGATGTAACGGCAGAGATCTGCTAATAAGCAACTGGGACTCCAATGCCACGGAGCGATTCTCCTGCGCCGAATTGCAGGTAGGAACCGCGCTGCTCACCCGGCTGCGCGCGTTGATGGGTACGTTGCCGCTGAACGACCACGCGATTCGTATCCTTCGCGCGATCTCACGGGTGTCCTTTACCACTCCCGCAAGGGATCTCGGCTCGCAATTGTTTGTCGAAAGGGTAAGGCCAAACGCGCTTGCCCCTTACCTGAACCCTCTCTACGAAATGTTCTTCCGGGCCGAAGACCCGGAGAAGATTCAGCTCATTCTCGAAAGAGCTTATGTAGATACCGCCGAACTTCGCGAATACGATCAGGTACTTCATACGCTGCTACGCCAAATCGAGCGAACTCATGATTTATACAAAACAATTCAGACCGATCACGAACGCGAATACTCACTGACTCCGGAAATAACCCGATACCAGAGTGATATCGGTAGCCATGGGCGCATGCATCTAATTATTGGGAGTCGCGGTTCCGGAAAATCTCTTTTCATAGCACGATTTTTTTCTCATCTCATACCCGATTCGCTCCGAAAAAACGCAGTCTGGTGCGTCTTAGATTTCAATCGAGCCCCATCCACTATCGACAACATCGAGGATTATATTTGCGAGATGTTTGTGGAGACGGTACAAAATGTTGGTTTTGACCTATACACCTTGGAGGGCCTCAACCGCGTGTTTTCTGTGGAACTCAACCGCCTTCGCCGAGGTGCGCTCTCGATGATGCCTACCGAGGTGGCCCGACAGCATGCCGAGGCCAATGAACTCATCAAGTTGAGCGGCAATAAGCGATTATTCGCGTTAAAGCTCGCCCGACATCTGACGGGTGACGCGAATAGACCCTTGATTGTGGCCTTCGACAACGTCGACCGACGAGAGAGCGAACAGCAGCTACATATTTTCCAAGCTGCGCAATGGTTTCGGAGCGAGACACGCGCCTTCGTACTTCTGACGCTCAGAACCTGACCCAAAAGGGTGTTGCGTCGCGCCCGATTGCGTGATTCACGGTAACGGGACTCACCGTGATGGTGAACGGCAATGTGGACGGAGGAGCACCGCCGGACTTATCGGCGGGAGGGCGACG
>JBARKH010000283.1:0-6870 GCA_049801295.1 Allostellaceae bacterium
AGCCGTTCGGGAAAGGCACCCAACGCGCGCAAGCGAGCAATGTCCTCTATCGAGAAGGCCAGGTTTTCTAGATAGCCGACCGCCTGCTCCAGCCCGGCGGCCATCAAAAACCCGCGGCGCGGTGGCAGTTTGCGCACGAACAACTCGAAGACGGCCGTATCGGTGAGGCCGTGATCGAGGTATGCCGCCAGCATATTGAGTTGATAGAGATCGGTTAGCAGCGCCGTTTGCATTCTATAATCCTACAGCGTATCGGACCGGCCACCTTGACCTGGGTCAAGGCGCCGGGGCGCGCTCCCCTATTCGCCGCTGCTGAATCGCTGATCGGGCTGCCGTTTCCTGATCGACGTGGACCAACAAGTGTCGCAAATGAGGTTCGCCGCCCGCCCGTGGGTGGCCCGTTGGTTGCGTTCTCGGCAGGCGACCCGGTCCCGTCCGCGGCCGCTATACGGCGAGTGTCGCCGCGGTCGCGTTGGCCTGGAGGTGGTGTCAGAACTGCGCAAGCGCGGCAGCCACGTCCCGACGATTATCATGATTACCGCGACTACCGACCCCACGGTCGAACGGCGCGCAGCCGAACTCGGAATCAAACAAGTCCTGAAAGACCCCTATCCTACCATGTGTTGCTCGGCGCTATCCGGGGGCAGTTGGCATAAAACGCAATCCGTGAAGCCTTCCGTGCCTGCACAGCGCGCTAGTAGCCTCGGTGTCGGCTCCGCGCGGCATGAGCTGACGGGCGAGGTGGTCCATGTAGTGGTGGAGGGTTTCGTGTCAAAGCGGCTAGGCCAAGCCCACGGATACGAGTAGCAGGCCGCATTGCAGACATATTAGGTTAGGAAAGGAAGCGGTCGCTAGTTAATAGCCCATCCGCGCGTACAGCTTTGCCGCCACAGTCGTCAATATCGCGGTCGTACCCAACAGCACGCCAAAATCGAGCAGCAATCCGTAATCCGATCGCCCCGAGGACAGCATCATTGTCCTGAGCACGTCGACTTCATAGGTCAGCGGGTTCAGGTGAGAAACCGCACGCAGCCACCCGGGCATCAGCGACAGTGGGTAGATCGCGTTGCTGGCGAAGAAGATTGGCATCGTCAGCACCTGGCCGATCCCCATGAATCGCTCGCGCGTCTTTACGATGCAGGCAATGATCAGCGAAAAAGTTGAGAACAGCGCCGACCCTACGGCGATCGCCGCAATGGCCCCGAGAATGTTGCTGGGCTCAAGGTCGATGTCGACGCCGAGCGCCAGCGCGAGCAGATAGACGATCAGTGCCTGTGACAAGGCACGCACACTCGCCGAAAGAGCCTTTCCGATCACCAGTGCTGAGCGTGGTGCGGGACTGACGAGATAGCGCTGGAGCACGCCGAGATCCCGCTCCCAGATCGCAGAAATCCCATAGAAAATCGCGACGAACAGCACGCTTTGCGCGAGGATCCCGGGGGCAAGGAAGTCGAGGTAGCGTACGCGGCCAGGAGAAATGCCGCGCACCTGCGCCATCACCTCGCCGAACAACAGGAGCCACAGCGCCGGCTGCGCTGCTCGGGTGAAGAGCTCCAACGGGTCGTGACGGAGCTTTTGCACCTCGGCGGCGGCCACCGCCAAGCATTGCGTGCCGTAATCGAGCGCTCGGCTGACGGCATCGTCAGCCATGCTCACGCGCGGCGCGGCGTGCGCGCCTGACGGCCCCATAGCCCTCCTCTCCTTCGGTTTCAGCCTTGGGGCCGACGAGTTGGATAAAGACATCATCGAGCGTCGCACCAGATCCCACGCGGGCTTTGAGCTCAGCGAGGGTGCCAACAACCGCGATGCGGCCGCGATCGATCAGGGCGATGCGGTCGCAGAGCGCCTCGACTTCCTCCATTTGATGCGAGGTAATGATGATTGTCGTGTGGAAGGACTCCCGCAAATCGCGGACATGATCCCACACCGCCTCGCGCGCGGACGGATCGAGCCCGATCGTCGGCTCGTCGAGGAACAACACCTTCGGCCGATGAAGTAGATTTTGCGCGATTTCGAGGCGTCGGATCATGCCGCCCGAATAGTGGCCGACTAGACGATCAGCTACGTCGCTCAGTCCCAAGCGAGCGAGCGCCCGGGTGATACGAAGCACCCGCTCCGCCCGCGGAATGCCGTAAAGGCGCGCGGACAGGAGCATGTTTTCATAGCCCGTGAGCGCGCCGTCGGCGGACAGAAGCTGCGGGACGTAGCCGATGTGACGGCGCACCTCACCCGGTTCGCGGATGATGTCATAGCCGACCACCCTGGCCGATCCCGATGTCGGCGGCAGCAAGGTGATCAGCATCTTGATCAGGGTGCTCTTCCCGGCGCCGTTGGGTCCGATCAGGCCGAACATTTCGCCCTGATTGATCGTGATCGTCACCCGGTCCACGGCAGCAACGCCATCGAACCGGCGCGTCAGATCGCGGATGTCGATAGCGGGAGCGACCTCCGGGGTACCTGAGCGAGACGGGTCCATCTAGCAGGCAGTCCTTTGCGGTGCTGTAACCGAATTGAAATTCCGCTGAGTGCTGGCCGCGCGCTGCTGCCCGTCCTCACATGGCCATTCCCGGCTCAAGCGAGCGTTCCTTCTTGTCCTCGGGGATTTCCGTCATGGTCGCCTCGGTCAGCAGCAGCACGCTCGCCACCGATACCGCATTCTCCAACGCGATGCGGACTACTTTGGTCGGATCGATGATCCCCGCCTCGACCAGATCGACATACTCCTTGCGCGCGGCATCGAAGCCATAGTTCCCTTGCCCTTCCAGCATGCGCGCGACCACCACGCCGCCGTCGACGGCGGAGTTCTCGGCGATCTGACGCGTCGGCGCCTCGAGGGCGCGCTTCAAGACCTGCACGCCCGTGCGCTCGTCGCCCTCGCAGTTCGCCTCTTCCTTGGCGACGGCATCGATGCAACGGATCAATGCGAGCCCGCCGCCGGGTACGATACCCTCGGCAACTGCCGCCTTGGTGGCACTGATCGCGTCGTCCAGCGCCTCCTTGCGCGATTTCATCTCCGCCTCGGAAGGCGCGCCGACGCGGATGACGGCCACGCCGCCCGACAGCTTCGCCAGTCGCTCCCGCAACTTCTCGCGATCGTAGTCGGAGGTCGTCTCCTCGATCTGCCTGCGTATCTGGTTGCATCTTCCGCCGATGTCCTCCTTCTTGCCGGCGCCGCCGACGACCGTCGTGTCCTCGTTGGTGACGACCACCCGCTTCGCCGTCCCGAGTATCTGGATGGTTGCGTTCTCGAGCTTGACGCCGACCTCTTCACTGATCACCTGGCCGCCGGTCAGCACCGCAAGGTCTTCGAGCATGGCCTTGCGGCGATCACCAAATCCTGGAGCCTTAACCGCCGCGACCTTCAGGCCACCGCGCAGTTTGTTGACGACCAGCGTCGCCAATGACTCGCCCTCGACGTCCTCGGCGACGATCAGCAGGGGTCGGCCGGTCTGCACGATCGCTTCAAGAAGCGGCAGCATCGGCTGCAGGCCCAACAGTTTCTTCTCGTGGATCAGAATGTACGGATCTTCCAGCTCGGCGCTCATCTTCTCGGCATTGGTGATGAAGTAGGGCGAGATATAGCCGCGATCGAACTGCATGCCTTCGACCACTTCCAGCGTCGTCTCGGTGGTCTTGGACTCCTCGGCCGTGATCACGCCCTCGCCGCCCACCTTCTCCATCGCGTCGGCGACCAGCTCGCCGATCGTGGGATCGTTGTGCGCCGAGATCGTCGCCACCTGGGCTTTCTCTTTGCGGGTGCCGACCGGCCTCGACATCTTGCGCAGCGCATCGATCGCGGCCTTTGCGGCGCGGTCCAGGCCGCGTTTCAGGTCGACCGCACTGGCGCCGGCGACGACGTTGCGCACCCCGTCGGCGAAGATCGTTTGCGCCAGGATTGTCGAGGTGCTGGTGCCATCTCCGACCGCGTCACCGGTCCGTTCGGCGGCCTGACGCAACATCTGGGCGCCGAGATTTTCCTCGGGATCCTTGAGATCGAATTCCTTGGCGATGGTCACGCCATCGTTGCAGACGATTGGTGTTCCCCAACTCTTCTGAATCAGCACCGATTTCGATTTCGGGCCCAACGTAAAGCGCACGGCATCGCAAAGCTGTGTGGTGCCATGCAAGATTTTCTCGCGGGCAGCCGAGCGGAAGAGAACTTGTTTGTGTGCCACCGAATGGCCCTCCTTCTTTCCGCATTTGCTGCCAGCGCCATCACGCCTGTTGCTAAACCTCTTTCGGCTGCCGGCCGTTGATGCAGGTCAAACTCGCGGACTTTTAATCGCTGCGGCCCGATTGATATAGGTCAAGGCGCCGTCCTCCGAGGGTGGCAAGCATGGGCGCGCCTTTTTTTTGATGGAGAGAAAACCATGGCCAAGACTGCCATCGAAGTAAAAAGGACCACTCCTGCGGCCTCCGCTCCAAGCCACACCGCTGTCCCTGCCCCTGTGCCCGTGCGAACGCCCGACGTTTGGCATTCCTTCCGCGATGAAATGGAGCGGGTGTTCGACCGCTTTGGCGGCGCTTTCGCAATGCCATCGCTGCATCGAATGTTCGATTTCGAGCCGATGCGCCGGATCGAAAGGACCTTCACGCCCACCGTGCCGGTGATCGACGTCGCCGAGAACGGCAAGGCTTACAGAATCACCGCCGAACTTCCCGGCATGGACGCGAAGAATGTCGATGTCAGCGTCAGCGGCGACGTGCTGACCATCAAGGGCGAGAAGCACCAGGAGAAAGAAGAGAAGGAGGAGGACTACTATTTGAGCGAGCGCTCCTTCGGCTCATTCCAGCGCTCGTTCTCGCTGCCGGCCGGGATCGATCGCGACAAGATCAGCTCCGAATTGAAGAAAGGGGTGCTGACGATCACCCTGCCGAAGACGGCCGAGGCGCAGAAGCAGGTGAAGATCGAAGTAAAGACTGCCTAAGGCGCCGGATTGGGGGCGCCGGTCGCCCCCAATCACCACCTGATCGGGGATGGGCCTTGCTGATGACCGCCGAGACAGACTTGCTGCAGCGCGTCCGCGGTGTGCTGCGCACCGACACGGCCATTGGCTTTGACGAGGCCTCGATGCTGTAGAGCCGCGAAGATATGCAGAGATATCCGTTCCTCAGCATTCGCTAATGGGCCGGGGCGATCCCGTTCTCAGGCGGAGGGGTATCCTACCGTCTGGGCAAAGGTGACGAATTGTTCCGACGGCAGCCGCAACCGTTTTGCTAGCTTGTCGTACGGAACCGCACCCCGAAACACCGTCGCCAACCCCTCGGATGCGCAGAACAGGTAGACGTTCTGGCCAATGAACCCGGTATCGACCGAAGCGTAGAGGCGGCGGTCTTGTACCGGAACATCGGTCATCCGCTCGCCATGCGCGACATAGATCAAGTTGAGCGGCGCAGTTCCGACGAAATCCTGCAAACCGGTGTCGGCTCGGATGTCACCACTCAGGTAAGGCACTAGGCTATGGCCGCTCGGGTCGTAGAGCCAGACGCCCTCGGCCATCGCCGCATAGATGTCGATCACCATGATGTGCCGCCAATAGGGCGCGGTGCGGTCGCCCGTCGCCGGGCGATTGACCCCGTTCGCCGCCCACAACAGGTCAGAGAGCAGCTGTGGCGGCAAGGGCTTGGCATCATAGGCGCGAATTGAGCGCCGCAGCGTCAATGCCTCCATTAACGGTTTGCCGCCCTGATGGCGCGGTGCCGGCAATTCGAGCGCCGGCAACTCGGCCGCCACCGCGGCGGGCTGGCTGAAGGTGGCGATGGCAGCGGTCGAGGCGATGCCAAGTGTCGCTGCGCGGCGGGTCATCATGGTCGGCTCCTCTGGCGAATTACCGCGACCGCCGCGATGCTGCCTGAGCGAGCGGCCTGAGTAATTGACCCTGGTCAATGCCGGCCGAACGGCCGCTATGATTCTCAGGGCCCGACCCAGATCCTCGATCCGGCTTTTTGAGGTGACGGGCGAGAAAGTCGCGCCAGTTACCGCCAGTCCTTCGCTCAGCCGCAGTCTTCTCCCCGGGGCTCCACCACATGGGCAAGAATAGCGGTGACCTCGTCGTCGCTTATCTGGTGGAAATCGGCGTAGTAAAAGCCGATGGCGCCGAGCCCCGCCGGCATCTCGACGCAGACAACCTCGTCAGCCAGCGGTCGTAGCTTGGCGATCGTGTCGTCCGCGGCAACTGGGGTCGCCAGGACAAGCCGGGTGGGGTTACGCCGCCGCACCGCTTGCAATGCCACGCGCATCGTCGCGCCGGTTGCAATCCCGTCATCGACCACGATCGCAGTATGTCCGGCGATATCGAGCGGCGCCCGGCCGGCACAATAGATGCGCCGCCGTCGCTCCAACTCCTCGACCTGACGCGCCGTCTCCTCTTTCACGTACTCGTCAGGAATATCCAGTGCCGCGGCCAATTCTTTGTCGATGAAGGTTTCTGGTTTCTCGCCGTCGGTGACGGCGCCGAGCGCGAGTTCGGGCTGCCACGGCACGCCGATCTTGCGCACGAGCACGAGGTCGAGCGGAGCATCAAGCGCTCGGGCGATCTCGAAGCCGACCGGCACGCCGCCACGCGGCAGGGCCAATACGACCGGCTTTTTGTCCCTCAGATGCGCGAGCTTTTCGGCCAAGCGCTGCCCCGCATCGGTGCGGTCCTTAAATATCATGTCGCGCCTTGCGCCAGATGCGAGGCGAACCAATTGCCGGCGAGGTCGACCACCGTTTCGAGCGTGCCCGGCTCCTCAAACAAATGCGTCGCGCCCGGCACCACCGCGAGGTGCTTTTCGCACCGTAATTCGGCGAGGGCCGCACGGTTCAATTCGAGGACCGTCGGGTCGGCGCCGCCGACGATCAGCAGGGTCGGCGCCGTGACTTTGGGG
>JBARKH010000284.1:0-9222 GCA_049801295.1 Allostellaceae bacterium
CGAACTCGACCATCTGGCGCTGCGCTGGGGCACCCTCGGCGTCACCGGCTCCGGCACCCTGGCGCTCGATCACGATCTCCAGCCGATCGGCGCGTTTTCCGGGGCGGTCGAGGGCTATGACGCGCTGATGAGCGCGCTCGTCGCGGCCGGACGTATGCGTGCGGGGGACGCGCGCCTGGCGCGACTCGCGCTCGGCATGCTGGCCAAGCCCGGGCCGGATGGGCGGCCGGAAATCGCAACCTCGTTTACGATCCAGAATGGCGAGATGTATCTCGGCCCGGTAAAACTCGGGAAGGTGCCCCGGATCGACTGGAAGTGACCGCTACACCGCACTCTCGGGCGGTGGCTGTGGCGCTTCCGCCCGTTCATCCATGCCATAGTCGCGCACCACATGGGCAACGCGCAGGCGGTAGGTGTGGAAGATGCCGGTGCGCCCGGCGCGCTGCGCCGCGCGGTGCTCTTCGTGAGCGCACCAGCGCTCGACCGACGCCTCGTCGCGCCAGAACGACAAGGACAGGATCTTGCCCGGATTGGTCAGGCTCTGAAAGCGCTCGACCGAGATGAAGCCGTCGATCCGTTCGAGTTCGGGGCGCAGCCGCGCGGCGAGGTCGAGATAGTCCTGGCGGCGCGCCGGCTCCGGTTCGACCTCGAAAATGACTGCGTGCATTCGCACCCTCCGAATCTCATGTCAGGCGTCATTGCGAGCCCGCCCGCAGGGTCGACGACGCAATCCCCAAGGGGTAGGACCCGGGTGCTACGGGATTGCTTCGCTCCGCTCGCAGGGACAAGACGAGAAATGCTAGGCCTGTTTGGCTTCGATGATCGAACGGCGGATCGCGCGAGTGCGGGCGAAATATTCGTGCAACGTGTCACCTTCGCCCCGGCGGATCGCGCGCTGCAGTGCCGTCAGATCCTCGCTGAAGCGCTGCAGCAGCTCCAGCACCGCCTCGCGATTGGCGAGGAAGATGTCGCGCCACATCACCGGGTCGGAGGCCGCGATGCGGGTGAAGTCGCGAAAGCCACCGGCCGAGAAGGCGACCACCTCGGATTGCAGGTCGTGTCCGAGATCGGTCGCGGTGCCGACGATTGTGTAGGCAATCAGGTGCGGCAGGTGCGAGGTCACCGCCAGCACCTTATCGTGATGCTCAGCCGCCATCGTCACGACCCGCATGCCTGCCTCTTCCCACAGTGCGGTGACCCTCGCGACCGCATCGGGCGCGGTCGCCGGCAGCGGGGTCAGAATGCACCAGCGGTCGCGGAACAATTCGGCAAACCCGGCCTCCGGCCCGGAGTGCTCGGTACCGGCGACGGGATGGCCCGGAACGAAATGGATGCCGGCCGGCAACAGCGGCGCCAGATCGCGGATCACCACGCCCTTCACCGAGCCGACATCGGTGACGATGGCGCCCTCGCGCAGCGCCGGTGCGATCCGTCGGCCGATCTCGGCGTAAGCCGACAGCGGCGTCGCAATTACCACCAGGTTGGCGTCTGCGACGGCCGCGGCGGGGTCGTCGGTGGTCTCGTCGGCAAGGCCGAGCCGGCGCACCGTTGCCAAGGTCTCGGCGCTGCGGGCGCAGGCGACGATCCGGGTTTCCGGGCTGTCGCGCCGCAGCACCCGGGCGAGCGAGGATCCGATCAGCCCCACTCCTATCAGGGCGACCCGCTCGAACAGGGCGCTCATGTCGCAGCCATGAACTCGGTCAATGCCGCCGCGACGATCTCCATCTCTTCCCCGGTGCCGATCGTGATCCGCAGATGCTGCCGCAGGCCGTACCCGCCCATCTGGCGGATCAAAATACCGCGCGATTGGAGAAAGGCAAACGCCGCACTGGCGTCATGGCGCGGATCATCGGGAAAGCGCGGCAGCACGAAGTTGCCGACACTCGGGGTCAGCGGCAGCCCGAGCGCGGCGAGCCGCTCGGAGAACCAGGGCAGCCAGCGCTGATTGTGCGCGCGGGCGCGGGCGAGCGCGGCAACGTCCTCCACGGCAGCCACCCCGGCGGCCAGAGCCGGCGCGCTCACGTTGAAGGGCCCCCGGATCCGGTTCAGCACGTCGGCGACCGCCGGCGGGCAGTAGGCCCAGCCGAGGCGCAACCCGGCAAGCGCGTATACCTTCGAGAAGGTGCGCAACATCACCACGTTTTCCGCCCGGTTGACGAGCGCGATCCCAGGCTCGTAATCGTTGCGGTTGACGAATTCGGCATAGGCGGCGTCGATCGCCAGCACGACATGGCGGGGCAACCCGGCATGGAGGCGCGCCATCTCGTCGGCCGACAGATAGGTCCCGGTCGGGTTGTTCGGGTTGGCGATAAAGACGATCCGAGTGCGTTCGGTCACGCGCGCCAGGAACCCGTCAACGTCGGCGGTGAGCTCGCGCTCGGGGACGGCGACCGGTGTCGCGCCGACCGCCAGGGCGCCGATCGGATACATCAGGAAGCCGTGCCGGCTGTAGAGCACTTCGCTCCCCGGCCCGGCATAGGCGCGCAGCAGTAACGCGATCAGCTCATCCGAACCGGAGCCGCACACGATGCGCTCCGGGTCAAGCCCGTGATGGCGGCCGAGTGCGCCGCGCAACTGCGCCGCGCCGCCATCGGGATAGCGGTGAATGTCGCCCGCCAGGGAACGATAGGCGGCAATCGCCTTAAGGCTGGGCCCCAGCGCGCTTTCGTTCGACGCCAGACGGATCGGCCGCAGGGTGCCGGGCGCCGTCGCGTCGCCACCAATATAGGGGGCGATGTCGAGGATGCCCGATCCGGGGACCGGGGCGGTCGCGGTCGTCATCGGCTCAACCTTTTACTGACGCGGAGGCGATTGCGGCCGATGGCGCGGACCCCGCGATCCGCGGCGGCTGCGGCTCGGCCGCGAAGAGCGGCACGGCATACCCGCCGAACCCCAAAAGCCGGTAGAGCGCCGGCCCGAGTTGCTCGCGCAGGCCCGCGAGGCGCGGATCGGATGCCGGCACGAAACCGTCGATCTCGATCAACGTGTTCACCCCCTCCGCGTGCTGGCAGGACGCCATGAAGGTGCAGACGAGACCAAGCGAAGACAGCGTCGAGAACATACGGCCGCGGCTGATGTCGGGTGCGTTCTCGGTGGCGATCAGGGTGCGGTCCCGCCCGGTCTCCTGTTGGCCGCCGTGACCGATCGCCAGCGCGTCGGCACTGTCGGGGCGGGCGTTGCCGCGGGCGCCGAAGGGCAAGCGGGCAATAACATGCGGCGCATTGTCGTGGGTCGACAACAGATGCCGCCACCACGGGTCGGGATCCTCTTCCTGCGGCATCGGTAACACACCGATCGCGGCTTGACCCTCGGTCAGCGCGCGGATGACCTGCGCGGTCGAGCGGTAGGTCAGCATCGGCGTGTGGCTGCCGTAATGGTCGCGCGCGAGGTCCCAGAAACCCTGCGCCTCGGGCGGCGCATAGACCGCGATCGTGAAGGCGCCCTGCAGCCGGGTAGTCGCGGCCAGGAGCTCGCGCCACATCCGCACCAGCGTCGCCGGCGGGAAGCGGTCCTGATTGCGCGAAATCAGCCGGCGAATGATTTCCGCCTCGCGGGCCGGCTGGTGCGCGGCAACGCTGCCATTGCCGCGCTTGTGTACGGCCACGCGCGAAACAATGTTTATACGCTCAACCAGGAGGTCCTGCAGCCGGTCGTCAATCTCGTCGATGCGTCGGCGCAACTGTTCGAGATCGGACGGGGTATCTGACATGGTTTCGATCGCTGCCGGGAATGCCGATAGTAGTAGAGTCACAGATTGATAAAATCAAAGAAAACGTTGACATGTCTGTTCTCCGATCCATAGCTAGACGCTTCCCGCTCGGCACCACCCGCGCACATGGCCGACGCGCGGCGCGCACCGTCGCCGACCGCGCCGGTCGCGAGCGTTTGGCCCAGAGCGCCCTTGGGAGCGCGCCTTGTCGATCTTGACTGCACCTCAGTTACGGCCCCGTAGCGAGTGGCCCGGACACGCTCTCCTCGTCGAGGAAAAGCTGCTTCTCGATTGCGCGGTCGGGCTCGGCCCGTTCACCATCGCCTATCAGACCTACGGCACGCTCAACCCCGAGCGCAGCAACGCGATCCTCATCTGCCATGCCCTGACCGGCGACCAGTACGTCGCCGACCCGCACCCCATTACCGGCAACCCGGGATGGTGGAAAACGCTGGTCGGCCCCGGCGGCGTCCTCGATACCGAGCGGTATTTCCTGATCTGCGCCAATGTTGTCGGCGGGTGCATGGGGACAACGGGCCCGAAGGAACTCAACCCCGCGACCGGCGAACCCTGGGCGCTCGACTTCCCGGTGCTGACGATCCGCGACATGGTGCGGGCGCAAAAGCGCCTCGTCGATCACCTCGGCATCGAGCAACTGTTTTGCGTGATCGGCGGCTCGATGGGCGCCATGCAGGCGCTGCAATGGGCCTCAACCTATCCCGAATCGGTGTTCGCCTCGGTGCCGATCGCCGGTGCGGCGCGCCATTCGGCGCAGAATATTGCGTTCCACGAAGTTGGCCGCCAGGCGATCATGGCCGATCCCGACTGGTGCGGCGGGCGCTATCTGAGCCTTGGCCGCAACCCGTCGCGCGGGCTTGCCGTCGCGCGCATGGCGGCTCACATCACCTATTTGTCGGAAGCCGCGCTCCACCGCAAATTCGGCCGCAACCTGCAGGACCGCCGGGCGGTGACCTACGGTTTCGACGCCGACTTCCAGGTCGAGAGCTATCTGCGCCACCAGGGCAGCACCTTTGTCGACCGGTTCGACGCCAACTCCTATCTCTACATCACGCGGGCGATGGATTATTTCGACCTCGCGGCCGAGCATGGCGGATCGCTGCCCGCCGCCTTTGCCGGCAACCAGCCGCGGTTCTGCCTGATATCGTTCACCAGCGATTGGCTATTCCCGACTTCGGAAAGCCGCGCCCTTGTCCATGCCCTCAACGCGGTCGCCGCCAATGTCAGCTTTGTCGAGATCGAGACCGACAAGGGCCATGATGCGTTTCTCCTTCACGAGCCCGAGCTGTTCGCGACCCTGCGCGGGTTTTTGACCGGCTGCGCCGAGCATCGCGGGGTGACGCGGTTCTGGAGCGGTGGGGCGTGAGCCGCAGCGCCGTCCTGCCGATCGAGGCCGCATCTCAGGCCGCCCCGGTGGCGGCTGCACCGGGCGAACTGCGCAGCGATCTGCGCCTCATCGCCGACATGATCGAGCCCCATTCGCGGGTTCTCGACATCGGCTGTGGCGACGGGGCGCTCCTCGCCTATCTCGCGCGAACGAAGGCAGTCGATGCGCGCGGCATCGAGCTCGGCCAATCGGGGGTCAACGCGTGCGTCCGCCACGGCCTTTCGGTTATCCAGGGCGATGCCGACCGCGACCTCGAAGCCTTTCCCAACGGTGCCTTCGATGTCGTCGTCTTGAGCCAGACCTTGCAGGCGACGCGCGAGCCGCGCCACGTGCTCGAGGAATTGTTGCGCATCGGCAAGCGGGCGATCGTGTCGTTCCCGAATTTCGGCTTCTGGCGCATCCGCCTGAGCCTCTGTTTTCGCGGGCGGATGCCGGTGACCGAATTGCTCCACAATCCCTGGTACGACACGCCGAACATCCATCTTTGCACGATCCGCGACTTTGTCGCGCTGTGTGACGAAGTGGGCTCGCGTATCGAGCGCAGCCTTACCCTCGATCGGCACGGCCGTCCCTTCGCGCTGGATCCGCGCGGCACGCTCGCCAACTTATTGGCCGAGCAGGGCGTGTTCGTGCTCTCGGGAGGCCACTGATGCTCGTTGCCCAGATTTCCGACACGCACATCCAGGCGCCACGGAAACTGTTCCGGGCGCGGATTGCCACACCGACGCCGGGCACGGACAGCGTCTATGCCGAGATTGACACCGGCGCTTGCCTGGCGCGCGCGGTCGCCGCGATTAATGAGTTGGTGACCCTGCCCGACCTCGCGATCGTCACGGGCGATCTGGTCGACCATGGCGAGCCCGCCGAATACGACCACTTTCGTCAGCTGCTCGCGCCCCTGCGCATGCCGGTCTTTGTGCTTCCCGGCAATCACGATTCGCGGGCGCCCTTGCGCGCGGCCTTCGGCGCCGACGGCTATCTGCCCGCAGACGGGTTCTTGCACTACACGGTCGAGGATTATCCGCTGCGTCTCGTCGCCCTCGACACCTCGATCCCCGGCGAAAACGGCGGGACGTTGTGCGCGGAGCGGCTCGGATGGCTCGACAGGACGCTCGCGGCGGCGCCCCTTCGGCCAACGCTCGTCATGATGCACCACCCGCCCTTCGCGACCGGGATCACCTTCATGGACGGGTATGGCCTGGCGAATATCCCGGCGCTCGCAGAAATCGTCGCGCACCACAGCCAAATCGAGCGGATTACCTGCGGCCATCTCCATCGCGCGATCGACCGCCGCTTTGCCGGCACCGTCGCCGGCACCGCGCCGAGCACGGCCCACCAGGTCCAGCTCGACTTGCGGCCCGGAGCGCGACTGCATTTCCAGTTAGAGCCGCCGGGCTACCAGCTGCATCTGTGGGAGGCCGAGACGGGCCTCGTCACCCACACCGCTGTGTTCGGCGACTGGCCCGCTCCCGCGCCCGGCTTCTAGCCGGCACTTACACGCCGACGTATTCCTCCGAGATATCCTTGTTGGTGTAGTCGGTCAGCATCGCCGTCGCGATGAACCCGACGATCGCGGTGAGGAGGATGTAGACGGCGATGGGCCAGCTCGAATGGAACTTGGCGAACAGCCAGGTCGCGATGAGCGGGGCAGGACCACCGGCAATAATCGAGGCGAGCTGATAGCCGATCGAAGTGCCGCTATAGCGCAACCTCGGGGTGAAGCTCTCGGCGATCAGTGCCGCTTCCGGCCCGTACTCCGTCATCACCGGGATCAGCGATATCGCAACGGCAAGGAAGATCACCCAGGGAATTCCGGTATCGAGCATCGCAAAATAGATGAAGCCAAAGAGGCCCATGAACGCGCAGCCGAACATATACATGTTCTTGCGGCCGACATAATCCGACAAGGTCCCGGCTACGACCACCCACAAGAAGCCGAGAAAAGTTTGGCAGATGACCGCGGTCAGCAGGAAATTCCGGGTCATATGCAGCTGAGTCGTGCCGTAGGTGAAGATGAATGCCCCGAAGACAAAACCGGGTCCCTGTTCCGGCAGCCGCAGCAGCGCAGACAGTAGAATTTGCTTGGGCTGCCGCTTCACCACCTCCCACACCGGCACGCGTTCGACGCGCTCCTCGTCGAGCACCTTCTGGAAGACCGGCGTCTCCATGATGCCGAGACGGATCCACATCCCGATGCCAACCATGACGATACTAATCAGGAACGGGATGCGCCATCCCCAGACGGTGAACTGGTCGCCCGACAGCCAGCTGAAAAACAGCACTGCCACATTGGCCAGGAAAAACCCGCAGGGCGCACCGAATTGCGGCCAGGATGACAGGAAGCCGCGGTTCTTGTTGGTGCGCGCCCACTCCATCGTCAGCAACACCGAGCCGCCCCATTCGCCGCCGACGCCGATCCCCTGGATCAGGCGAATGACCGTCAATAGGATGGCGCCCCAGATGCCGATGCTGGAATAGGTAGGCACGAGGCCGACCGCGGTCGTCGCGATCCCGGTCACCAGGAGCGTCACGATCAGCGTCGCCTTGCGGCCGATCCGGTCGCCGTAATGGCCGAAGATCGCCGCCCCGATCGGCCGGCCGACAAAGCCGATGAAGAAAATCGCGAACGAGGCGAGGACTCCCGCGAGCGGATCTTCCCCGGGAAAGAACAGCGGCCCGAATACCAGTGCGCTGACGGTGCCGTAGAGTAGAAAATCGTACCACTCGATGATCGTGCCAACGGTGCTGGCGATGACGGCACGGCGCAGTTGCCTGGCGTGCGCGTCGGCGGATAGGCCGGTCAGGCCGATTTCGGCTGCGGTCAAGGCTAATCCCCCCAGTTGTGCCGCGTCTGTCAAAGCGAGCGCGGCGTTTTTGCGCCGAGGATGTTAGCATTCGGAAGAAGAAAGAAAACACCTACCGCCGCGGCACCCCACGCATTTGGCGAATTTCCCCTATGCAAGAATGTGGGGTTGGTTGCGCGACGCAGCTCAGCCGGCTGGCGCGACCGCCTCCAGTGGCACCGCTGCACCGTTTGCGTCGCCACCCTCATCATAGAGATGGCAGGCGAGGATGCGGCCTTCGACATTGCGCAGCGCCGGCTCCTCCTCGGCGCAGCGCGCCATAGCCTGCGGGCAGCGCGGGTGAAAGCGGCAGCCGGAAGGCGGGTTGAGCGGGCTGGGCACTTCGCCCGGCAGGATGATCTCCTCGCGCCGCTCGTCGGGATGGCTCGGCAACGCCGCCGAGAACAGGGCCTCGGTATAGGGGTGCTTTGGCGCGTGGGCGAGCGAACGCGCCTCCCCGGCTTCGACGATCTTGCCGAGATACATGACCGCGATCGTATGGCTCATATGCGCGACGGCGGCCAGATCATGCGCGATGAACAGATAGGAGAGGCCGAGCCGCGCCTGCAGATCACGCAACAGGTTGAGGATCTGCGCCCGGATCGACACATCGAGCGCCGATACCGGCTCGTCGAGCACGATCAACCTCGGCGACAATGCGAGCGCGCGGGCGATCGCGATGCGCTGGCGCTGTCCGCCCGAGAATTCGTGCGGGAAGAGGTCGGCCGCGCGCGCCGGCAGCCCGACCAGATCGAGCATCTCCAACACCCGGTCGCGCACCGCGGCGGCCGGCAGCTGTTCGTTGGTGACCAGCGGCTCGGCGATGATGTCGTGGATCCGCATGCGCGGATTGAGCGAGGCATAGGGATCCTGGAAGACCGCCTGGACCGATTTGCGGTAATGCCGGTGGCCGGCGTTATCGAGCTTCTGGAGGTCGCCGCCCTCGAAACGCATGACGCCGCCGGTCGGCACCTCGAGCCCGAGCACGAGCTTGGCGGTTGTCGTCTTGCCGCAGCCCGATTCGCCGACGATCCCGAGCGTCTGGCCGCGCTCGATCGTGAACGAGATCCCATCGACCGCGCGCACGGTACCGCGGTCACCGCCGAAGAGACCGCGCCGGGCGGCGAAGTGCTTGGTCAGCCCGGCCGCTTCAAGGACGACCATTAGACCGCTCCGCTCGCGACCCGAAAATCGGCGCCGACCGCGACAGGTTCGGCGAGCCAGCAGCGTGCGATCCGGCCCTCTTCCGGCGCGAACGATGGCGG
>JBARKH010000285.1:0-24818 GCA_049801295.1 Allostellaceae bacterium
CCGCCGGGTCGCTCGGCGGGGCGAGCCAGCCGGTGACCCCGGGCTGGATGGTTTCGCGGGCGCCGCCATGGTCGGTGGCGACGACTGGCCGGCCCATCGCTTGCGCCTCGACGATCACCCGCCCGAACCCTTCGGGGTCGCTCGAGGCGGAAACCACGACATCGGCCAGCACGTAGGCCGCCGGCATGTCGCGGCAATCCTCGATGATGCGGAACATGCCGGAGAGGCCGAGCCGCTCGATCCTTTTTTCGAGCTCGCGGCGAAAGCCGGGGCGCTGCTCGGCGCCGACCAAAAGGCAGCACAAATCGCGCCGGCCGAGCCGGGCAATCGCTTCGATGAAGTCGAGCCCGCCCTTCCAGCGCGTCAGGCGCCCCGGCAGCATGACGACCGTGGCGTCGTCGGGCACCCGCCACCATGTCGCCAGGGCGACGACGCGCCCGCCGCTGACCCGGCGCGGGTCGAACGTGGCGGTGTCGACGCCGCGCGGGATGACGCGCAACCGGTCGGGTCCGACCCCGTAGGTCTGGGCGACGTGCTCGCCGACGAAATGCGAGATCGCGATGACCCGCTCGCCCTTCGCCATCACCGAGTTGTACCAGTGTTTCAGCGGCAGGTCGTTGTCGTAGGCGTTGTGAAAAGTGGTCACGAAACGCCGCCTTGTGGCGCGGGCCGCCGACCATGCGCTCCAGGCAGGGGCTCGGCTGCGGGCATGCACGATGTCGATCTTGTGGCGGCGGATGATCTCGGTGAGCGCGAGGGCGTTGCGGCGCATGACGAGGGGGTTCTTCGAATGGAGCGGCAGCTTTATATGGCGGACCCCGACGCGCGCCAGCTGGGCCTCCATCGCGCCGCCGGACGAGGCGACATAGGCGGTCCACCCGGCTGCGGCGAGGGCGCCGGCAAGGTCGATGGTGCCGCGTTCGACCCCGCCCGATACGAGGCTGGGGATGACCTGAAGCACCGCCGGCGGGCGGCCTTCTGTCGGCATGCCGACGATGTTATCGTCGCGATCCATTCGCTTGCCGCAACACCTCGATGTCCGTATCCGACAGCGCCCCGGCGCCTGATCAGTCGAGCGGGGCAAACCCCGCGATTCTAGCACGCCCCGATGGCGCGGCAATCGCCTACCACCGTCTTGCCGGCGCGGCGCCGGGGATCGTCTTCCTCGGCGGCTTCCGCTCCGACATGACCGGCACCAAGGCATTGTTTTTGGAGGATTATTGCCGGCACCGGGGCCGCGGCTTTGTGCGCTTCGACTATTTCGGGCATGGCGCGTCGAGCGGCGATTTCGCCCTCGGCACGATCGGGCGATGGCGCGAGGACGCGATCGCCGTCATCGATTCGCTGACGTCAGGCCCGCAGATCCTCATTGGTTCCAGCATGGGCGGCTGGATCATGCTGCTCGCGGCGCTGGCGCGAAGGGAGCGCATCGCCGCCCTCGTCGGCATCGCCGGCGCCCCCGATTTCACCGAGGAGCTGCTGTTGCCGCGCCTTACCCCGGCGCAGCGCAGCGAACTGATCGACAAGGGCAGGCTCGTCCTCCCCTCCGACTACGCCCCGGACGGGTATCTTTACACGCGCGCGCTGATCGAGGACGGCCGCCGCCATCTGCTGCTCGGCGCGCCGATCGCGCTCGATGTGCCGGTGCGCCTGCTGCACGGGCTCGCCGACCAGGCGGTGCCGTGGCAGCACAGCCTGCGCGTGGCCGAGCGGCTCGGGAGCCGCGACGTCGCGGTGACCCTCGTCAAGGATGGCGACCACCGCCTCTCAAGCGAACCCGACCTCGCCCGCCTCGCCCAAACCCTTGACGCGCTGATCGCCTCATGACCCCGGCGGTGGCGGCTCGGGGGCGGCGATCTCGCGGGTTTCGATTTCGCCGGGCGGGATGCCGAAGGTGAGGCGAATCCGGTATTTTCGCCAATCGCGGCGATAGGCGATGGGGTCGGGCAACGCGATCTCGGCGGTGGAAACCATCGCCAACAGCTGCTGCTCGCCTTGCAGCGCCGCGCCGGCCTGCGCATTGGGCATCGTCAGCACCGCCGCTGACCCGCGCCCGGCAAGCGCGGTCTGCCACGGATCGCCGGCGACCCACTGCCCGGTCGCGACGGTCGGTGAGGCGGTGACATCGATGTGGTCGGCCGGGATCGTCCTCCCGTCGGCCGAAACCAGATCGGCGGCGCGCAGCGGCAGCCGGTCGATCGCATCGATCTCGATTGTGTCGACGAGGCCGCCCTTGCGGAAGCCGACGCGCAGCTGGTTCCCGGGATCGGGAGAGCCGGAGGGCGGGGCGCCGCTGCCCTCGCAACCGGCGATTAACAAGAGCGCCAACAGGACCGGCACAATGCCGCGCATCGCATCCTCGCGGATCGAATACAGTGAGGCTAAGCTATCTCACCCCGGGCGTAGCGGTGCAATCATCGTGCTCCCACCGATCATTCCCGCGAAGACCGTGACCCAAACGCGCGACATCAGCCTCAGGCGGAGTCGGAGGAGACCCAAGTGACAGATGCAGCCACGTTGGAAACCCGCGATGTCGGTACCGTCGAGGACCGGTTTTTCACGATGCGCGATTTTCCCCTCGCCAACGGCACGGTGATGCCCGAGGCGAGGATCGCCTATGAGACCTATGGCCGGCTCGCCCCGCACGGGCGCAACGCGGTGCTGATCACGCATGGCTATACGAGCGGGCACCACGCGGCCGGGCGCAACCCGGCGAACGGCAATCTACCGGGCTCGTGGGACGGCCTCATTGGCCCCGGCAAGGCAATCGACACCGACCGGCTCTTCGTGGTGGCGAGCAACATGCTGGGTTCGTCCTACGGCTCGACCAACGCGGCGAGCCGCAATCCGGCGACCGGCGAGCCCTATGGTCCCGATTTCCCGGCGATCGCACTACGCGACATTGTCGCCGCGCAGAAGGCGCTCCTCAATTCACTGGGCGTCGGGCACCTGGTTGCCGTTGCCGGGCCTTCCTATGGCGGCTATCAGGCGTTCCAGTGGGCGGTCGCCTATCCCGACTTCATGGACGCGATCGTGCCGGTCAACACCGCGCCCTGGGCTTCCGCCAACACCGACAAGCAGCTGGCCGAGACCGAGGCGAGGCTCGCCACCGATCCCGAATGGCATGGCGGGCGCTATTACGGCAAAGGGGGCGCAAAGACGGCGCTGACCGAAATCCGGGTCGATACGTTGCGGCGCTACGGCACCGAGGCGAATTTGCGGCCGCGCTATCCCGACCCGGTCGAACGCGAAGCCGCGCTGCGCGAGCTCGCCGTGAAATGGGCGGCGAACTGGGACGCCAACTCGCTCCTTATCCTGCGCCGCGCGCTCCTCGGTTTCGACGCGCGGCCCGATTTCGCCAAGATCAAGGCCAACGTGCTCTATGTGCTCTGCCGCACCGATGCGCTGTTCCCGCCGAAGATCGCTCCCGCAGTGATGGAGGCGCTCGCCGAGGCCGGGGTCAGCGCGCGCTATTTCGAGCTGGACAGCGAGCTCGGCCACAGCTCGAGCGGGCCCGAGCACGCCAAATGGTCGAGCGTGTTGCGCGAGTTTCTGGCACCGCTGACCGCGCGCGCGCAGTAACTCAGCTGCGTGCGCCATGGCGGCGGGGCGCCTCATGCTGCGTACGCTCGGCCATGCCACGATCGCGCTCTACCGCGACGGGGAGAGCCCGGTGCTGGCGACCGACCCGTGGCTGGTCGGCTCGGTCTACTGGCGCAGCTGGTGGCTGCAGAACTACCCCACCCCGGCTGAAATCGAGTGGCTGGCCGGGGCCGAGCATGTCTACATCACCCACGAGCATCCCGATCATCTTCACCTCCCATCGATCCGGCGGCTCGGCACCGGGCCGCGATACTGGCTGCCGGCGCTGCCTGAACAAGGCTGCATCGCCTACCTCGCCGAACGCGCGTATCGCGTCGCCGCGCTGCCGCCGCGGCGCTGGCAGACGATCGCTCCCGGCATCGCCATGCTGTCGATCCCGCTGTGGAATGATGACAGCCTCCTCATTGTCGACACACCGGACGCGCTGATTTTCAATCTCAACGACGCGAAGCCCTTGCCGTCGGTGCTGCGGCAACTGCGCCGCCTCGGCGAGCGTGCCGGCAAGGCGCGGGTGCTGCTTGCCAGCTATTCGCCGGCCAGCCTCGTCAACAGTTTCCTCGACGAAAACGGCATCGTCTCCCTGAAGTCGCGAGAGCACTACGTCGCCTCTATCTGCGCGTTGTGCGAGCGGCTCGGTGCCGATGTCTACATGCCGTTTGCCAGCCAGGCGGTGTTCGAGCGCAGCGACAGCAA
The DNA here is from genome assembly GCA_049801295.1 of Allostellaceae bacterium. Taxonomy (GTDB): domain Bacteria; phylum Pseudomonadota; class Alphaproteobacteria; order ATCC43930; family CGMCC-115725; genus DATARH01. Next base: position 4,297 of record JBARKH010000285.1, read on the forward strand.
TTGGGCCAACGAATACCGGACCGGGTTCGCCGATCTTGCCCGGCTATGGACGGCGCGGGCGCGGCTGCTGCCGCCATACGCGAGCCTCGACCTTGCCGATCTGAGCCATAGCGCGCCGAGCGAAGCAGAATATCGTCCGGCCGCCGCGGTGACGATCGCGGCGCTGACGCAAGCCCGTCTCGCCGCGGAAACCGCGGCCACGCTGACGCCGGAGGATGTCCTACGCCTCGAAGGCAAGCTCAATGCCTGGCGCTGGCTTTTATGGCCGCTGTTCCCGCGCGGCTTCGGGTTTCGCCTCGGCCAACGGCATCTCGCCTATGCGCCGCGGCACGGCAAGCTGCGCGACACGGACGGGGAAACGGTTGGCGATTTCGAGATTTCCGTGCCGGCGTTGACGCTCAAGGAGGCGCTGCGCAACAACCATCTTTCCGATCTCGGGATCACGATGTACGTGCGCGTGCGCCTGTTGCGCCGCCTCGACCCGCGCAAGATCTATGGCCTCTTTGTGCTGTTCCAGTTCGATGATTACGGCCACTTGCGCAGCGCGGGCGCATTTTTCCGCTGGCTGCGGGCCATTCTGCGCGACCTGTGGCCGCCCGCTATTGCCTCGCGCTAGCGTGAAGCGGCGCGATGGGGGCCGAGCAGGTCGAGCGCGGCGCGTAGCTGAGCATCCTGGGTGGTGCCGATGACTTTCGGATTGATCGGGTGGTCGGCCTCCCCGGTGACCGGCCGCCTGGAGGCCGACGGGGTGGCCGCCTCGCTCGGCGCCAGCGCGCCCGTTGGTTTGATCGTGCCGAACAAATCGCTCTCGAAGGTGATCACGGCATTCGCCACCTGCTGATCCTTGGGCACGGTTACGACCCGGTCGGGGGTGATGCCATGGCCCTGAATGGAGCGGCCCGACGGCGTGTAATAGAGCGCGGTCGTCAACCTGAGCGCACCGTAGCCTTCGATCGGGATGATGCTCTGCACCGATCCCTTGCCGAAGCTGTGGGTGCCGACAATCGTTGCGCGCCGGTTGTCCTGCAGCGCGCCGGCGACGATCTCCGAGGCCGAGGCCGAAGCGCCATTGATCAGCACCACCAGAGGCGTCCCCCGGATCAGATCGCCGTTGGGCGGTGCATCATAGACCCGGCTTTCTCCGGACTCGCGGCCGCGTGTCGACACCACCGTGCCGGAATCGAGAAAATCGGCGGCAACCTCGACCGACGCATCGAGGAGGCCCCCGGCATCGTTGCGCAGATCGAGGACCATTCCGGAGACGCGCCCGCCGGCTTCATGGCTCAGGCGCGATAACGCGGCGCGCAGCTCGGCCGGGGTGTTCTCATCGAAGGTGCTGATTCGGACATAGCCGATGCCGCCCGGCTTGAGCGCCGACTTGACCGATGCGACATGAATGATGGCGCGCGTGATCGGCACGTCGAAAATCGGCCGGTTAGCCCGCGCGATCGTCAGCACGACCGGGGTCCCCGGGCTGCCCCGCAAGCGCCGGACAACTTGCCCGATATCCATTCCGACGATCGGCTTGCCGTCGGCCTTGACGATACGGTCACCAGGCTCGATGCCGGCGGCCGAGGCCGGCGTGCCCTCGATCGCCGAGATGACTTGCGGCACCCCTTGTTCGACCGAGATCTCGATTCCCACCCCGCCGAATTGGCCGCTGGTCGTGGCCATCAGCTCGCGATATTCGTGCTCGGTCATGTAGTCGGAATGCGGATCAAGCTTGTTCAACATGCCCTTGAGGGCGCCGCTGACGAGTTCGTCGGGCTTGACCGGCACAACATAGCTCTTCTCAACCTGCTGCATCGCGTCCTCGATCAACCCGAGATCGACGGTACCAGCCGGCGCGTCCGTGGCAGGGGTGGTGCAGCCGTTGACGCTGAGCGCGAGAAACGCGGCGGCGAGCGTCTCGATGCTCACCCGCAGTGGGGCGCCGCGGCGATGTCCGCGCGGGATCATTCTTCGCGATCGGGCTGCCGCGCCGGATGGGCGGCAGCAAAGGCGTCCAGTTTCATGCACGTCTCAAAGATCCTGGTGATGGTCGGATAAGGCGCGAGGTCAAGCCGATAGCGCTCGGCATTGACCACCTGCGGCACGAGGGTGATATCCGCGAGGCCGGGCCGGTCGCCGTGGCAGAAAGCGGCGGTCCGCGGGTCCTCAGTCAGCAGCCGCTCAAACGCGGCGAAGCCGCTGATGATCCAATGATTATACCAATGCTCGATGGCTCCCTGGTCGTGTCCGAGCGGCCCATGCAGATAGCGCAGCACGCGCAGATTGTTGAGCGGATGAATGTCGCAGGCAACGATCGCGGCCAGCGCGCGGACGCGGGCCCGGCCGGCGGGGTCGCGCGGCAGGAACGGCGGCTCGGGATGGGTCTCGTCGAGGTATTCGATGATCGCCATCGACTGGGTCAGCTTTTGTCCATCAACGTCGAGCGTCGGCACCAGGCCCTGGGGGTTGACGCCGAGAAACTCGGGTTCGGTCTGGTCACCCCTGCGCAGGTGGATGAAGGCGTTCTGGTAATCGAGCTTTTTGAGATTGAGGGCGATGCGCACGCGAAACGCGGCGGAGGATCGAAAATAGCCGTAGAGCTTCATGGCAGGCGCCCAAACTAAACGCTACGAAGGCCGCGAAGACCGGATTCGAGCGCGACGTTACTCCGCCCCCGCTGTCGCGGGAAGTCCGCCGCTCGGCGCGCGACCTGGCGCCCGGCCGCTCCGGCGCTTTAGCACGGCCCGCCAGCTTTGCCGATGAACCGTTCGACCAGATCGAGAAAATCGCGCAGCAAGATCGGCTTCGACACGTAGCCATCGCACCCACTCGCCAGGGCTTTGCGCTCGTCGCCCACCATCGCGAAGGCGGTGACCGCGACTACCGGGATGTTCCGCGTCTCCTCATCGTCCTTCAACCGGCTAAGGGCCTCGAACCCGGAGATGTCCGGCAGCTGCAGATCCAGGAGAATCAGGTCGGGGCGATGCTCGCGGGCCAGGGTAAGCGCCGCTGCCCCCTGCCCGGTGGAAATGGTTTCGTAACCATAAGCCTCGAGCACATCCCGCAAGAGCTTCATGTTGAGCTCGTTGTCCTCGACGATCAGGATCCGTTTCGTCGCGGAGCGCGGGGGCTCATCATCTTGCATTTGTGTAGAATCTCGCGCATTTGCGACGGAAGGGCGGGCTGGTATGGAGCGGGTGGCGCTACGACAGCCGGCATTTGGCGCGAAATTCGTAACCAAAATGTTAATATCACGACGATCGCGCAAGAACCGGGCCGTGGCCGCGGGGAGCCTCGCGAGGACAATCGCGGCTGGTGTCGTTGTCGGGTTGTTAGCGGGCGGCGCCCCGGCCGCGCGGGGCCAGGATACTGCCGCTCAGGAGGCCGTGCATCGCGCCGCGGTTCTGGCTCGGCTGCCGCAGGACGCGGCAAAGCGGGTGTTCGGGCAGGCGGCCAGCCCGGCTGCCGGACCGGCTCGGGCGATCGGCACCTACGCGAAGGGTTGCCTCGCCGGGGCGACGGCGCTCCCCGCTGACGGGGCGAATTGGCAGGTGATGCGTCCGTCGCGCGATCGCGCCTGGGGCCACCCAGCGCTGATCGGTTTTCTCGAACGGCTGAGCGTCACAGCAGCTGCCGAGGCGCAATGGCCCGGTCTCCTCGTCGGCGATATCGGACAGCCGCGCGGCGGGCCAATGCTGACCGGGCACGAGTCGCACCAGATCGGCCTCGATGCCGACATCTGGCTGACGCCGATGCCGGATCGGCGGCTAAGCGCCACCGAGCGCGATGAAATGGGCGCGGCCAACCTCGTGGCGGCGAGCGGCGACGATATCGACCCGAACCTGTGGCGGCCGCAGCACCGAAAGCTGCTCGAGGCTGCGGCCCGCGGCGCCACGCTCGCGCGCATTTTTGTCAACCCGGCGATCAAGCGCGCGCTGTGCCGCGAAGCCCGGGCGGATCGCGATTGGCTGCGGCTCATTCGCCCGTGGTGGGGCCACCAGCGTCATTTCCACCTGCGCCTTCGCTGCCCCCCGGGCGAGCCCGAGTGCCGCGACCAACCCGCTCCACCGCCCGGCGACGGGTGCGGTGCAGAACTCGACTGGTGGTTCACCGCGGAGGCGAGGCACCCAAAGCCGGCGCCGCCCGAGCGAGTGCTGCGGGTTGCCGACCTGCCGGCGGCTTGCGCCGCCCTCGTTGAGCGGTAGGCTACCGCGTATCAGTGCAGTCTGGGGGCCTTGAGCAGCCGGGTGCGGTCGGCCGAAGGGATGCGCACTTTCATCGTCTCGGTGTCGCGCACCACCTGCAGCACCACCTCGCTGCCGGCCGGGCCGCTGGCCCACACGCGGCGCCAGAACGAGGCAAGGCTGGAGATCGGTTCGTCGCGCACCGCGAGGATGCGATCGCCGGGCTTGAGCCCGGTTTTGCTCGCCGGCCCGCGCTCGGACAGCCCCGCGACGACGATGGAATCCTCGATCTCGGTGGCGTAGAGGCCGAGCCAAGGCCGCGGCGGCCGGTTGGGCCGGCCATAGGTCAACAGATCGTCGAGGATCGGCGGCAGCAGATCGATCGGCACCACCATGTTGACGTCGCGCCGCAGTTCGCGGCCGTTGGAATGCTGCACATGCAAGGAGCCGATGCCGATGAGGCTGCCGTCGCTCGCGATCAGCGCGGCACCGCCCCAGAACGGGTGGGCCGGCGCGGTGAATATCGCGCGGTCGAGCAGATATTCCCAATAGCCGGCGAATTCCTGGCGGGCAACGACAGTCGCCGCGACGGCATGGCGGCGCCCGCCCTCGGCGGCGAGGATGGCGTGATCGCCGGCACCCACCCGGATTTTCGTGCCCATCTCAATCGGCGCGATGCTTAGGCGGCCGAGAGCTTGCACGAGCCCGAGCCCGGTCTCCGCGTCAAAGCCCAAGACGTGCCCGGGAACCGCGCCGCCAACACTCGAGGTCAGCCAGATCGACTCGGCTTCGGTGATCAGATAGCCGATTGTCAGCACCAGCCCGTCCTTGCCGATCAGGACGGCGCTGCCGGCGCGTTCAGTACCGAGCGTCCCGGCGGTGAAAGCGTCCTGCGGGACCGTCGCCTGCAAGCCGAGCACGGCGGAGAGCGCGCGGTCCAGATCAAACTCGAAATCCTCGGGCTTCGGCTGGAACTCGCTCGGTATTTCCCAATCCATCGTTTGCGGCATGTTCCCGGCTCGTCAATGGCAGATCGCTGAGTATAACGCGGCCAGAGTGCGCCGCCGCTACGCCGTTTGTCAAAAGCCCTCGCCACCGCGCGGGGCTGCCGTGTCGCATTACCTTCTCTCCCCTGTAACATTCGACCGCCACGATCGCGGCGTCGCCTCCGCGATGTCGGAGGCTGTACAAAAAAAGGGGGAGATCTCCGATGATCGTCGAACCTCGCCGACGCGTTTTCCGATCGGGTCTGGCAATCGCACTTGCTTTACCAGCTGTCGCGGGTGGTGCCGCGGCCTTCGCCCAGAGCGGCAGCGCCTACTTTCTGCCCGGCAATTTGGTCCTCAGCCGCGTCGTGTATGACAACAACCCAAGCAACGTCGTGGCCGACGCGACGCAATTGCCGCCCGGCTGCGTCCCCGACGCTTGCGCAACGGCGATCGCCGACGGCACCTACCCCTATGTCTTCAACAACGACACGGTCGACGGCAGCTTCGGGATCGCCTCGAAGATCATCCTCGATCAGCTGACCCCGTCCGGCGCGCCGGTCAACTCGCTCGAAGTGCCGAACAGCGCGCAGAACGGCGTGCCGCCGACCAAGGATCAGATGGTCGGCAGCTTCTCCTCCAAATCCGAGGTCGCGCTCAACCTGTCAACATCAGGTTCCTACCTCACCTTTATGGGGTATCTGGCGCCGATCGACGCGATCGACGTGTCCAATTCAAACACGCCGGCGGTCCTTGACCCGACGAATCCTGTGCCCGGCCAGAACTTCCGCGTCGTCGCGCAGGTCGACGGCCACGGCAAGTTCCACTTCACGCAAACCAACGCCTACAGCGGCAACAACGGCCGCGCCGCGATCCTCAACGACAGCAACGGTGCCGACGTGATCTATACGGCAGGGAATGCCGGCAACGGCGGCAACCCGCAACCCGACGGGATCATCATCGGCGCCGGGGCGCAGATCATGACCCCAGAGGTCAAGGCGATGGCGGCGCAAGACCCGGGACTACCGACGCCGCTCGGCAGCTTTGATATCTCGCAGCTGCCCAGCACCAGCTCGGACAAGGTCGGCAAAGACACCAATTTTCGCGGGCTGACGATATTCAACAATGTTGTCTATTATACAAAGGGCAGCGGCGGCAACGGGGTCAACACGGTCTATTTCGTCGATACGTCAGGCGAGGACACCAACGGCAATCCGCTCGCGTGCCCGACAGGCAGCGGCGTTCCGGCGGCGAACGCGGCGCTGCCCACCCACCCGCTCGATTACGATGCCGAGGTGCTGCAGACGAAGGGGCTCACCCCGCGCAACATGTGCATCCTGAACGGCTTTCCGACCGCCTTGAAAAGCAAGACGTCGTTTCCATTCGGGATCTGGTTTGCCGACGCGAACACGCTCTATGTCGCAGGCGAGGGCGATGGCAACGTCAACTATGACAAGGCGAACGGCGTCTACACAAAGAAAAAGGGGCAAGTCTCGGGTGGCCTCCAGAAATGGGCGTTCGACGGCACCAAGTGGAAGCTGGCCTATACCCTGACAGCCGGGCTGAACCTGGGCGAGCCCTACACCGTCAGCGGCTACCCGACCAGCACTAACACGACGACCGGCCTGCCGTGGTCGCCGGCGACCGACGGGCTGCGCAACCTGACCGGTCGGGTCAACGCGGGCGGCACGGTGACGATCTGGGCGGTCACCTCGACCGTCAGCGGCAACGGCGACCAGGGCGCCGACCCGAACAAGCTGGTCACGATTACCGACGCCGTGGCGGCGACGACGCTCCCCTCGACCGAGAGCTTCAGCACGCTGAAGACGGCCGGCTTCGGCGAGGTCCTTCGCGGCGTCTCATTCACGCCGGGGACCGCCGTAGCACAGCGCTAAGGTTCACCCGCCTACGGGAGTTGGTGCTCCGATTTTTTGGGAATTCGGGAGGCGAAATAAAGCCCTCCCGCGTTCCGGCTGGCATGGCTATCCGGCCAGCGCGAGCACCGAATGCGGCCCGGCTCCATCGATTTGCTTGACAAGCGGCGGCGATCCAACTATCTCAGCAGCACTCTCGACCAGAGAGTGCCAAATGCATATTCAGAGCGTGCGAGGAGGTTTAAATGGGATTCCGTCCGTTGCATGACCGCGTGCTGATCCGGCGCGTGGAGGCGGAGGAGAAGAGTGCCGGCGGTATCATCATCCCCGACACGGCGAAAGAAAAGCCGATGGAAGGCGAGGTGGTGGCGGTGGGCCCGGGCGCCCGGGGCGACGACGGCAAGCTGCAGCCGCTCGATGTCAAGGCCGGCGACCGGGTGTTGTTCGGCAAGTGGTCGGGTACCGAAGTGAAGCTCGACGGCGAAGATCTGATCATCATGAAAGAGTCCGACGTCATGGGGATCATCGACAAGTCGACTGCCCGCAAGGCCGCGTAAAGGAGTAGGTAAAAATGGCTGCGAAAGACGTCAAATTCAGTACCGACGCGCGTGAGCGGATGTTGCGCGGCGTCGACATTCTTGCCAATGCCGTCCGGGTGACGTTGGGTCCGAAGGGCCGCAACGTCGTCCTCGACAAATCGTTCGGCGCCCCGCGCATCACCAAGGACGGCGTCACCGTCGCCAAGGAGATCGAGCTCGCCGACAAGTTCGAGAACATGGGCGCACAGATGGTCAAGGAGGTCGCCTCCAAGACCAGCGACCAGGCCGGCGACGGCACCACCACCGCGACCGTGCTGGCGCAGGCGATCGTTCGCGAAGGCGCCAAGGCGGTGGCCGCGGGGATGAACCCGATGGATCTGAAGCGCGGCATCGATCTCGCGGTCGAGACCGTCGTCGCCGACATCAAGTCCCGCTCGAAGAAGATCTCGACCAACGAGGAGATCGCCCAGGTTGGCACGATCTCCGCGAATGGCGGGCGCGACATCGGCGAGATGATCGCCAAGGCGATGCAGCGGGTCGGCAACGAGGGCGTGATCACGGTCGAGGAAGCGAAGAGCCTCGCCACCGAGCTCGACGTCGTCGAGGGCATGCAGTTCGACCGCGGTTATCTCTCGCCCTATTTCGTCACCAACGCCGAGAAGATGATCGCCGAGCTGGATAACCCGTACATCCTCATTCACGAGAAGAAACTGTCGGGTCTCCAAGCGATGCTGCCGGTCCTCGAAGCGGTGGTGCAGGCTTCGCGCCCGCTCTTGATCGTCGCCGAGGACATCGAGGGCGAGGCGCTCGCGACGCTCGTCGTCAACAAGCTGCGCGGCGGGCTCAAAGTGGCCGCGGTCAAGGCGCCGGGCTTCGGCGACCGCAGGAAGGCGATGCTCGAGGATATCGCAATCCTGACCGGCGGCCAGGTGATCAGCGAGGATCTTGGGATCAAGCTCGAGAATGTCACGCTCGACATGCTCGGCCAGGCCAAGAAGGTCAGCGTCGAGAAGGAGAACACGACGCTCATCGACGGCGCCGGCAAGAAGGCCGACATCGAGGGCCGCTGCACTCAGATCCGTCAGCAGATCGAAGAGACGACCTCCGATTACGACCGCGAGAAGCTGCAGGAGCGGCTGGCCAAGCTCGCCGGCGGTGTCGCGATCATCCGGGTCGGCGGCGCCACCGAGATCGAGGTGAAGGAGCGCAAGGACCTGGTCGACGACGCGATGCACGCGACCAAGGCCGCGGTCGAGGAGGGTGTTGTTCCCGGCGGCGGTTCGGCATTGCTCTTCGCGGCCCGCTCGCTCGACAAGCTGACCCCGGCCAACCCGGACCAGAAGGTCGGCATCGACATCGTGCGCAAGGCGCTGCAGATGCCGGTCCGGCTGATCGCCGAGAACTCCGGCACCGATGGCTCGATCATCGTCGGCAAGCTGATGGACAGTAAGGACCCCAACTACGGGTACGACGCGCAGAAGGGCGAGTTCACCGACATGATCCAGGCCGGGATCATCGATCCGACCAAGGTCGTGCGGCATGCCCTCCAGGACGCCGCCTCGGTCGCCGGTCTCCTCGTCACCACCGAGGCGATGATCGCCGAGAAGCCCGAGCCCAAGGGCGCCCCGGGGATGCCGCCGGGCGGCGGCATGGGCGGCATGGGTGGTATGGGCGGCATGGACTTCTAAGCCCATCCGCTTTCCTGTGACGACAGCCGTCCGCCCGCGGGAAACCTCGGGCGGACGGTTCGTTTTTGACGGGGCGACTCGTTGTATAGGATGGTTCTCGACCGTGACCCGGAGGTCGAGATGAACATGGACCGCTTCGGCAACCCGCACGCGCCAAACCTGCCCTATGCGCGCGGCAATATCCTCGCCAGCACGGACGATGATTTCCGCAAGCTGCAATGCGCCTGGTCGCTGATCCGCGACAAGGGGCCGGGCAACGTCTTCATTTTCACCGGGCTCGAACACGCGATGCCGCTGGCGGCGGAGGAGCTGGAGTTCGCCGACGACGAGATTGGCCCCGCGCTTTCCTACGACCGCTTGAGGACGCTGACGCTCGAGCATCTCGGCGGCGCGCCGGAGCGGGACGACATCGCCGTCTTCAATCGGCTGACCGGCGCGACGATGGCGACCCATCTGACGCTGGTCAAACCGGGCGAGGTTGTGATCGGCGTCTCGGAAACCCACAGCCATCCCTCGGTCCTGCGTGCGGCCAACCAGGCCGGCGCCCGGTTTATCGATACTGCCGGGCTCGCCGCCTTCCGCGACGCGATCGCCGGCGAGCGTCCGTCGCTCGTTGTGTTGACCCGGTTGGCGGTGACCTATGATTTGATGCCGGTCGATGCGATCCACACGATCGTCCGGATCGCCCACGACAAGGGCGCGCTCGTCTATGTCGACGACGCGGGTGGCGCGCGGGTCGGGCCGGCGGGCTTCGAGCAGCCGCGCACGCTCGAACTCGGCGTCGATATCGGCGCGACCGGCCTCGACAAATACGGCACCAGGGGCCCGCGCTTCGGCCTCCTTGCCGGGCGCAAGGATCTGGTCGGCCGGATCCGCGCCACCGGGTTCGAATTCGGCATGGAAGCCCGCCAAGCGCTCTATCCCGCGGTGGTGCGGACCCTCGAACAATACGATCCGGCGCGGGTGCGCGCGCTGATCGACACGACCAAAAAGATCGCGGACGAACTGCGCCCGCTCATCGGCAACCGCCTGCGCGAGACGCCGACGACGGTGCAGATCGCGGCCGACGACATTCTCGAAATCGCGATGGAGCGGGGCGGCCTGACCAAGCCGCCGGTCGTGCCCTATGAGGCCTCGGCGGCGCTGTCGATGCTGCTCCTCAAAGACCATAACATGCTGATGGTGCATTTCGTCGGGCTGCCGCCGGGCACCGCCGATCTGTTGATCAAGTTCGTCCCGCCCGAGACGCTCGAGCGCTTTGGCGGCGCGAAGAAATATGCCGATGCGGTCAACACCTGTCTGACCAAGGTGGGGGAGCTGCTGCGCCAACCCGAGGCGCTTCGCGCGCTGCTGCTCGGGGAGGGCGGGTAGCGGGGCGGGGGCGCCGGCAATCGCTTGCCTCGCCAGCGGACGCAGGAACAAACTGTCGTAGAGGAGAAGACGCATGGAGCTGAGGGGCGCGGTTGCCCTGGTGACGGGCGGCAATGGCGGGCTCGGACAGCGCATCTGCCACGCGCTGGCGCGAGAGGGCGCGCATATCGCCGTCGTCTATGCGCAGAGCCGCGATGCGGCCGAGGGCGTGGCGCGCGAACTGGCCGCGCGCTACCAGATCAACGCCGCTTCCTTTCAATGCGACGTCACCGATGGCGCCGCGGTGGCGCGGCTGGTGGACGAGGTGACCGGGCGCTTTGGCCGGCTCGATATTCTCGTCAACGACGCCGCTTATAATAAGGCGATCCCGTTCACCGACCTCGACAATCTGACGATGGAGGTGTGGGACAAGATTATCGCGGTCAACCTCACGGGGCCCATGCGCCTCATCAAGGCGGTGGCGCCGGTGATGAAGGCGCAGGGACGCGGCCGCATCGTCAACATCGCCTCGGTGGCGGGGGTCGCGCCGACCGGCTCGTCGATCGCCTATGCGGTGGCGAAGTCGGGGCTGATCCACCTGACGCGCTGCATGGCGGTCGCCCTGGCGCCGGAGACGCTCGTCAACTGCGTGGCGCCGGGCCTCTTGGAAGGCACGCGGGCGACCTCCAACCTGCGCCCCGAGCAGATCCCGAACTCCGCGGCTTCCTCGCTCCTCAAAAAGCCCGCCGACAAGGACGACTGCGCCGATATGGTGGTCACCCTCTGCCGTACCGAAACGATGACCGGCCAGACGGCCGTCATCGATTCCGGGCGCTATTTTCCGTGACCGGGCCGCAGCGGATCGCGGCTATCACACCATCCGAAAGGCCCGCGCGATGATCGACATCTCCGGCAAGACCGCGATCGTCACCGGGGCCGCCTCCGGCATCGGCCTCGGCATCGCGACCGCGCTCGCGGAAGCGGGCGCTAACGTGGTCATGGCTGATATCCAGAAGGATGCGCTCGAAGCGGCGGCGCATGGCCTTTCCGGCACCAACAAGCGCGTCATGCCGGTGCGGATCGATGTGACGCAGGAGCAATCCGTGCTCGATGCCCTCTCTGAAGCCGAGCGCAACTTCGGCAAGCTCCACATCGCCTGCAACAATGCCGGCGTGCCGATGCACGGCACCCGGCTGATCGACGTTCCGCAAGGCGACTGGGAATTCGTGATCGGCGTCAACATCTGGGGGATCATCCACGGCATCCGCCACTTTGTCCCGGCGATCCTCAAGCACGGCGAAGAGGGCCACGTCGTCAACACCGCCTCGGTCGCCGGCTTCCAGAACCGCCGCGGCACCAACCAGGGGCCGTATTCGATGTCGAAATACGCCGCCCTCTCGTTGTCCGAAGCTTTGGAGCACGAACTCGACGGCACGAATGTCGGGGTTTCGGTGCTGTGCCCCGGCCCGATCAACACCAATATTGCGCGCGGCGCCCGCAACCGCCCGGATCACATGGGCGGGCCGCAGATCCGCGCCAGCGACGAAGCGGTGCTGGCCGAACGCCTCGCCACCACCGGCCTCGATCCGAAGAAGGTCGGCGAGCGCGTGGTCGACGCGATCCGCACCAAGACGTTCTATGCCTTTGTCGGCGCGGTTTCCGCCGATGTCATCCGGGCGCGACACCGCCGCATCGAAGAAGCGCTGGCGAGCCCGTGGGTCACGCATTATTGAGGGAGTTCACATCATGACCGACGCCAAGCTCGCGCCAAACCTGCCCGACTGGATGGTCGAGCACACCAAACGCTATCTCTCCAGCGGCGGTACCGAGGGGCACCTCTATAAGATGAGCCAGCCGGGCCGGCCGGAGATCACCGTCCCCTCGCTATTACTGACGACCACGGGGCGCAAATCGGGCGAGCGGTTCATCTTCCCGCTGTTTTACGGGAAAGCCGGCCACAGCTATCTGGTGATCGCCTCCAAAGGGGGTGCGCCGCAGCATCCCGGTTGGTACCGCAACATCCTCGCCAACCCCGAGGTCGAGGTTCAGGTCGGGACGGCGAAGATGAAGGCCCGGGCGCGGACCGCCACCGGAGCCGAGCGCGCGCAGCTCTGGGAAAAGGCACTCGAATTCTGGCCGCCTTACGCCGATTATCAGAAGAAGACCGAGCGCGAGATCCCCGTCGTCGTGCTCGATCCCATCCCCTAGAGGAGAGATTGCCATGCCGTTCTATCAAAAAGGCGACGTCCGCATCCGATACGAGGAGGTCGGTTCCGGCTTCCCATTATTGGTCACCCCCGGCGGCGGGCTCAATTCACGGGTCGCCATGTGGCCGACCGCCGCGATCAATGCGATGGAAGAATTCAAGAACGACTTCCGCTGCATCACGATGGACCAGCGCAACGCCAACGGCGGCGAGTCGACGGGGCCGGTGCCGACCGAGAACGCCTGGGATGCCTTCGCCGACGACCAACTCGGGCTGATGGACCATCTCGGCATCCGCCAGTTCTTCTTCATGGGTTACTGCATCGGCGGCTGCTTCGCCGGGAAGCTCTTGCAGCGGGCGCCCGACCGCGTCGTCGCGGCGGTGTTCCATCAGACGGTCGGCGATCGGCCGGAGGACCCGGGGGTCATGTACCGGCACAGCACGGATAATTGGCTGCCCGATTTCAAGAAGCGCCGCCCGAGGTGTCGCAGGATACGATCGACAAGTATTTCCACAGCCTGTGGCGCGAGCAGCCCGATTTCCTCTACAGCGTGTCGCGTGACTTCATCAAGAACTGCCACACGCCGATCCTGGTATTGCCCGACGACACGCCGTCGCACCCGCTGCAAACCTCGATCGATGTCGCCTCGCTGGCGCCGAACTCGGAGATCACCGTCTTCCCCTGGCGGGAGCCCGAGGAGTTGCGGCAGCGCATGATCAACAAAGTGCGCACCTTCCTCAAAGCGCACGTGCCGGCTGTGAGGGCGGCGGCGCAATAAGCCGCGGACCAACCTCTGACCAACCGCAAAGGAGAACTCCATGCCGTTTTATGAAAAAGGCGACGTTCGCATTCATTATGAGGAGGCCGGGTCCGGCTTTCCGCTGTTGGTCATTCCGGGCGGCGGGCTCAATTCGACGATTCAAGGGCTGGCGACCCATCCGTTCAACCCGTTCGACGTGTTCAAGAACGAGTTTCGCGTGATCGGCGCCGACCTGCGCCACGCCAAGGGCGGCCAGTCCACCGGCCCGCTCGAAGCCGACCGGCCGTGGGACGCCTACACCGACGACCATATCGGCCTGATGGACCATCTTGGCATCCAGAAATTCATGGTGCTCGGCTTCTGCATTGGCGGCCCGTTCATCTGGAATCTGTTGAAACGCGCCGGGGATCGGGTTGTCGCCGCGGTGCCGGTGCAGCCGAGCGGCTATCGTCACGAGATGCCTAACCTGTCGTACAACAACAACATGAAGGGCTGGGGTGCAGAGTTGTGCACCCAGCGGCCTGACATCACGATGGCGCAGGTCGATACGTTCCTGAAAAACATGTACACAGGTGACCGCGCCGACTTCGTCTACACGGTGAGCCGCGATTTCGTGCGCCAATGCCAGACACCGCTCCTGATCCTGCCCGACGACGTGCCGGGGCATCCGTATGCCGTCGCGCTCGAGAGCGCCTATCTCGCGCCGAATGCACAGGTCAGCCTCTATCCGTGGAAGATGAGCCCAATCCAGATTCAGATCGCGCTGCGCCATGTCCGCACGTTCCTGCGGGCGAACCGGCCGGCGGCCGCAGCGCAGCCGCTGGCCGCGGCGGCGCAGTAAGCCGAGTTTCCTGCGGGGCGGCAGGTGACGGGCCTGCCACCCTGCATCAAACGATTTCCTCGTCACCCCCGCGGAAGCGGGGGTCCAGGAGCAACCGACTGCGCGCCGGCCCTGGGTTCCCGCTTGCGCGGGAATGACGAGTGAATTTGCCGGGATTGTGCTCAGCCCCGGCGGACGAACTTGTCGACGCTGCGGTCTTGCGTGAGGCCGGCGTAGATGTCGCCCTTTGAGTCGACGCCGATGCCGTGGATATGGCGGCTCGGGAAGCGGGCGAGGACGGCCCCCTTGGGGTCGCGCACGCAGACCTGCGCTGGCTTGCCGCCGTCTTCCTGCTCGGCGATGTACCAGTTGCCGTCCTGGCCGCGGGTGATGTCGTTGGGGCCGCCCATTCCGGTCCATTGGCCGCGGAATTCGCCGTCCGGCGTGAAGATTTGGATGCGCTTGTTGGAGCGGTCGGCGACATAGAGCAGCCCCGCATCGTCGTAGCCGATCGAGTGCGGCAGGTGGAATTGGCCCGGCCCCTTCCCCGGCGCGCCCCACGACGCCTTGAGCTTGCCGTCGGCCGAGAAGCGGTGCACGCGAGCGTTGCGGTAGCCGTCGGTGACGTAGATGTCGCCATTCGGGTGGCGGATCATTTCGGTCGGGTGGTTGAACGGCCCGGCGGCGCGCTCGACGAGCCAGTTCTCGACCTTGCCGGTGTCGGAATGCTGGCCGGGGGTGCCGAGCGCCAGCGTGACCTTGCCGTCGAGCGTGAAGGATTTGGCGCACGAGTCGGAGCGGTCGGTCGTGTAGACCGTGTCGCCGACGATCTTGAGGCCATGCGGATCGGCGACCGCACCCGAGCCCCAGGCGCCGAGGTATTTGCCCTCGCGGTCGAAGACGACGACCGGCGGGTCCTTGCGCTGGAAGACGTAGATGCGGTCCCGCGCGTCGGCCGCCACCCGGCTGACGAGGCCAAAGGTTTCGCCCGCGGGCAGCTTGCAGAAATCTGGGGTCAGCTCGTAGGTGTATTTGCCGGCGCCAACCTGTGCCATGGCTTGCTTCCTCCCGGTGAAACCAGTGCCGCGGGATGGATGATCCGCGGGTTTCCGCTTATATCCTACTGCGTATAGCGCACCGGCTCTACCCGGCTCGCACCGCATAGCCGCCGCGCATTCCTAATCGTGCAATGATCGCATGGGTTTGATACACTCGCGCAGCCCTCTCAAGAATGGAGCGTTCGGACATGATGCAAGTAGTGGAAAAAACACAGTTCACCGCGGGGCCCCTGACGTTCGTCGTCAAGCATGAACTGTGGGACGGCAACATCCAGGACCATGCCGATCAGGGCATCGCGATCATGGTGAAGGGGGATGTCGGCGGCAAAGCGACCACCTTGCTGCGCTTCAACTGCTTCGACTTTGAGAAGAGCTACATCTACGGACCGGAAAATGACGATCTGGTGGTGGCCGGCCCGGAAATGCTGGGTGACGTCGCCCTGACCAACCTCTACCGGATGGATCCGATCGCCGACGGGAACCCGATCGCCTGGACCATCAAGACCCTCGGGACCAAGCTGCCGAAGATGCTGGAGCGGGCGGGCTATCCGGAGATCGCCGCGGCGACCGATCTGAAGAAGGTGAAGCGCATCCTGCCCGACCTCGAAGCCTGCGCCCGGGAGCTCTATGCCACCAAGCGCAACACAGTCAAACACAACCGCGGCACCCACATCTTCGAAGCGGGCAACATCCGCTTTGGGCTCGAGATGCGGCGGCTGCCGATGGGCGACGGCGGCCTTGCGATCCACGTCCTCGCGGATATCGGCGGGACACCGGGCAAGAAATACACCGAGGAAACCGAGCTCCTCGCCTTTGACCATTTCTGGAACGGCGCGCATTACCACTATGGGCCGCGCAACAAGAACCACCGCATCTATTGGGACCGGACCCTCGTTGAAGATCCGCTGGCGTGGACGCTCGAGCAGATCGAGACCGGGAAACTGCGGGCGATGATCGAGCGCGCAGGCTATCCGGGGATCGCGGCCGATCTCGATGCGGCAAAAGTCGCCGCCGTCTTCCCGGCGATGAAAAAGCAGGCCCTGGCGATGTGGAAGGAAGGCGAACGGCTGACCGGCCATCCGGGGCTGCCGCTGGAGTTCACGCCGAACCTCGCCGCCGCCGAGTAACGCATACGGGGCGGAGCGCTCGCCTCCGCCTCGCAGGCTTCTAAGCGACAGCCCGGCCCCGAAAGCGGCCGGGCTGTTTTGCTGAGTCGATCCCGTGGAAGGTTTGTGAAACAACAAGTCCATCGGTAACTCATTGATAAATATATATTTTTACTTTAAATAACAGCGGCGATAACAGCGAAATATCAGCGAAATATCAGCGACATTTCTGCAACAAACAGCGAAGCGCGCAGCGGAATCGCAGCGTGGATCACATCGAGCGGCGATGATTTCCGGGAGGTAGCCGCATATGGTCGATCGATCCCGATTGATCAAGCCTCGCGCGAAAATTCAAACTGAGGCGCTACCCATCGGGCGCTCTCGGGTAAGGCCATGCCAAGGGGCGCGCTTCGTTGTATGCTGTGGGTGTGCTCGCGTGGCGTGACGGTTCGCGGGGACCGTGATTGGACAGGGAGGAGAGGGAAATGGCATTGCCCATCGGTCAACGCCCGCCGGTCGCGGTCGGCCATGTGCGGCTCCCGGTCAAGGATGTCGGCGCCGCGGCGCGCTGGCTGGAGAGGGTCGGCCTGCGCCCGATCGTGACACGCGACGAGCTTGCCGTCCTCGAATTGCGCGGCGGCACGCATGTCGTCCTTCGGCAATCCGAAGCGCCCGCGCCCGGGACCGCAGCCCCCTTCGACCTGATGGTCGACGACGTCGACGCCGCCCACCGCGACTACGCGCAGAAGGGCCTCGCGCCATCGCCGATCAGCCGCGGCCGCATCCACGATTCGTTCACTATTCCCGGCCCCGACGGCTGGGCCTTCACGGTAAATTCCTCGCACGCCAGCGGGGAGCCGATCTGACAAGCGGGCCCATGCTCTCCGCCATCGGCGCCGACCCGATTCTGAAGCGCTTGCGCGCCGCTCTCGATGAGCTCTACGGCGAGCGCATCGAGCGCATTGTGCTGTTTGGCTCCCGCGCCCGCGGCGACGCCGGAGAGGATTCCGATTACGACGTGGCGGTATTTCTCAACGACCTCCGGGAGGGCGAACTCGCCGAGCGCTGGCGCGAACTGGATCGCCTCGCCCTCCTGCGCAGCGAAATCCTCTCCGATACCGGGGCCTTCATCGACGCCAAACCGTACCCAGCCGGCACCTATCGCAACCGGACGGTGCTGATGAGCGAGATTCGACGCGAGGGCGTCGATTTGTGACGCCGGAGACCGGCGAACTCCTCGACAAGGCGCGCGACTGTCTTGCTCGCGCGCGCATCATCCTGGCCGCGGGTGTCGGGGAAGACGCGGGACGCGACGCGTATCTGGCGGGCTTTCACGCGGCGCAGGCTGTCATCGCCACGCGTACCGGGAGGACCGCCAAGACCCACCGCGGCGTACATCGCCTGCTGTCGCAGCTCGCCCGAGGCGAGCCGCAACTTGCCGATCTCGCCTTGTTTCTGTCTCAAGCCTACAACCTGAAGGCGGTTGCCGATTACGAGCTGGGGCCCGGCGCCGCGGTGCCGCTCGATCGTGCGAGCGAGGCAATCGACCGCGCGGCGCAATTCATCGAGCAGATTGCTGCGCTGATGGCGCAGGGCGGATGAGCGAAGCGTAATCCGCCGACCGTCCGCGCCGATTTGGCGGAATGCGCTGCGCTTTTCCGCCCGTTTTCAATACGGCTCCCTCACAAAAATAAACGTCGTGCCGGTGACGATTGGGGCGCTGGCGCCGACGAACGAGACATTGGCGTCCTTGACCTGGCGGGTGCCGGCGCGGCCGGAGGCTTGCAGCGCCCCTTCGATGATGTGCCAGAGGCCGTGGATGCGCCCGGTTCCGAGGCTGCCGCCGAAGGTGTTTAGGGGAAGTTCGCCGTCGAGTTCGATGCGGCCGTTTTGGATGAAATCGAGGGCCTCGCCTTCTCCACAGAATCCATAGGATTCAAGGCCGTAGATGACCGAAGCTGAGAAGCCGTCATAGATCTGGGCGACGTCGACATCCTTGGGGGTGAAGCCGGAGCGCTCCCAGGTCAGTTTCGCCGAGCTGCTGCCGCCCGCCATGTAGCTCGAAAGGCTGCCGATGCGGCCGGCCACCTCGAAGTGGAGGCGCTGGCCGTAGCCGGCGAGGTAGGCCGGTTTGGGCTTGAGGTCGCGCGCGCGCTCGGCCGTCGTCAGCACCAGGGCGACGGCGCCCTGCACCGGGATGTCGCAATCGAAGAGACAGAACGGATAGGCGACCATGCGCGAGGCGAGGTAATCCTCGCGGCTGAGCGGCGTGCCGTAGAAATAGGCGTGCGGGTTGTGCTGGGTGTGCTTGCGCTGGGTGACGGCGAGCGTCGCCATCTTCTCGCGGTTCTGGTTGTTGCGCTCGAGCCAGCGCGTGTAGGCGACCGCCATGCCCTGGCCGGGGCCGCCAAAGCCGTAGGGCGCGGTGAACTGGGTGGCGCCCGCCGCCATGCCGCTCGGCAGGTTCTGGTAGGTGCCGCGCGGGTTGTGCATCGCTCGCCAGACGACCGCGTAATTGCACACCCCGGCGAGGAGCGCGTTGACCGCCTGCTGCACGGCGCCGCCGATATTGGTCGTGCCGACCTGGATGTGCCAGGTGAGGTTCGGCAATTTCAGCATCGCCATCATGCAGTTGACCGAGACGATCGAGATGCCGTCGACCTCCGCGTGGCCGGTCGCCGGGAGTTCGGGATAGGTCGCCAGACCGTCGATGTCGGACATCTCGAGGCCGGAATCGAGGACGGCCTCCTTGACTGCGGTCAGCGCATGGGCGGCGAGCGGCGTGTCGGCGAGGCGCGACACCTTGGAAAAGCCGACGCCGCTGACCGCCACCTTGCACCGGTTCTCCCACATGGAACCTCTCTCCGCTTCAGATCTCGCGAATGCTTCGGCCAACCGCCGGGACCAACACCCTGCGTCCTTCGAGACAGCCGCTTCGCGGCTTCCTCAGGATGAGGTTAATCTTTGATGCCATTTACAAATGGTCCTCGTCCTGAAGAGGCGCGCAGCGCCGTCTCGAAGGACGCAGGACGGCCGTGCAGCCCACTCTGCTATATCCCCCTCACTCGGCCGGCGCGAGGCGGAACTGCGGCAGGGTGATGTCGTCATTCAGCTTCTCGAAAATTACTTCGACGCGGCGGCCGACCTTGGCCTCGGTGTATTCGGCGTCGAGCAAGTTGCCGGCGAGGAGCGCACCCGGCGCATCGTCGAGTTCGACGATGATCGAGGCGTAGGGCACCGCGGACGCGAAACGCTTGTCGCCGGTGTGATACATAATCGTGTAGGCGTAGATCGTGCCGAGCCCGCGCACCGGCTCGAATTTGAGGTCGGTAGCGACGCATTGGGTGCAGGTCGCATAGGGCGGGTGCTGGAAATGTCCGCAAGCCTGGCAGCGTTGCAATTCGAGAACGTCACGCTTCGCTGCATCCCAGAACGGCTTTGTCCATTCGTTGGGAACCGGGATCGGTCGGGTCACCTTCGTCCAGTCGCTCATGTCGCTCGCCGGCGCCCTCCTCGTTGGTTGGCATCGGCGATGATGCCGCCGACCCAGCACTCGCCCAGTGTAGACCAGGAACGAGGAATGGCTGCAATCGCACCGCGCCGGCCGCGCATCTGCTGCAATCCTGGTGTGCAGCACGCGCCGGGCATGGCCTGCGGCGTAGCGATCCTTGTCAGGCGGCGGCCGGCCACCCATACTGGGGCGTGATGCGCCGTCAACCGATAGATCCCCTCTTCGCGGCCGAGCCGGCGCCGCCGGCGCGGTTGTGCGACCACCCGGGCTGCGAGTGCGGCGGCGATTTCCGCGCGCCCCGCTCGCGCCTCGAACTCGACCGCTACCACTGGTTCTGCCTCGAACATGTGCGTGCCTACAACCTCGCATGGAACTATTATGCCGGGATGAGCGAACCCGAGATCGAGGCGGAAATCCGGCGGGACACCGTGTGGCAGCGGCCGAGTTG
>JBARKH010000286.1:0-3902 GCA_049801295.1 Allostellaceae bacterium
CCGCCGGGTCGCGCGCCGGCATCGGCGGCATCCGCTCGGGATGGCCGTAGAGGATGCGCGCCATCTGCTCCGGGGTGCCGGATGCTGGCTGGTTGCCCGGCGGGACGATCGCCGAAGGCGCGGCGAGGACGAGAGCGGCGACCGGCTCCGGCCGCTGTACCGCCAGCCAAAGCGCGGCCGCTCCGCCGGTAGAAATGCCCCACAGATTGTACCGGTCGAGGCCGAGCGCGGCGGCGGCCTCCGCCATCGTCAGCCCCAGTTCGGCCATCGTCTTGGTGCGGGTATTCTCCGGAGACCCGCCGAAGCCCGGCATCTCGAAGGCGATCACTCGGAATTGCCGCGCCAAGAGCTCGTGCGTCCGCGACAGCCGCAGCCCGCCGGCGCCATGCAGATGCACCAGCGCCGGACCCTCCCCGGCCTCGGCATAGCGGATGCGAAACCCGTCGGCCTCGACAAAACCTTCGCGGAACGCCGCGCCCGGCGCTACCCCATTGCCCTTATCTGCCACGCTAGTTCCCTCGTTTCCCGCCCCTCGCTTCGTCATCCTCGGGCTTGACCCGAGGATCCACGTCTTCAAGTCGCGGATGGCCGGGTCAAGCCCGGCCAAGACGAGAAAGAAAGGCGATCCATTTGTCCTGAAGAACCTACCACGCTTTCAGCGCCGGCATCAGTTCCCGGGCGAAGAGCCGCATCGAGCGGCGCACCGTTTGGCTGTCCTGCCCCGGCTGGTGCAGGTTCAACGACAGATGCGTCAGCTGCAAGCCGCGGTAAGGGGCGAGGGCGCGCATCACATCGTCCGGCGTGCCGACCGCGAAGGGCTGGCCGCCATGGCCGATCCCCGGAATGTCGCGGAACTGGCCGACCGGCGGCAGATCCCCGAGCGGCTCGGCCCCGCGGCTGCCGGCCTGCGGGTTGCCGTGGGTGCGGTAGAAATAGAGGACCTGATGGAGCCCCGCTTCGACCGCGTCCCAGGCCTCCTCGCGCGTCTCGGCGACATGCACGCGCAGCGGCACCGAGGCGATCTGGCGGGTCGCCGGATCGTGCCCGTTCTGGCGCAATGCCTCGATGTATCTATCGTGGCCCCGCCCGGCGCCGGCCGCCATCCCATAGCCGCGCCGCGCCGTCCATTGGACGCTTTGCTCGCCCATCGCCGCCACCAGAATGGGGGGGCCCGGCCGCTGCACCGGAATCGTCGTCAGGTGCACATTGGGGAAGTCGTAGTATTTGCCCTCGTGGCTGCATTCTTCGCCCGAGAAGCAGCGCTCGAGGATGCGCAACGCCTCGAACGTGCGCCCGAGCCGCCCCTCGATCGGAATCCCGAACGTCCGGAACTCCGCGGGGCTCGATCCGACGCCGACCCCCAGATCGACCCGGCCCTCTGAGATATTGTCGAGGACGGCGACATCCTCGGCGACCCGCAGCGGGTTGTGCAGCGGCAAGAGCAGCACATAGGTGCCGAGGCGCACCCGCTCGGTCCGCGCCGCGACCGCGGCGAGAAAGGTAAAGGGCGAGGGGTTCCAGGCATCGGGCGAAAAATGGTGCTCGCTCGCCCACACGCAGTCGAAGCCGAGTTCCTCGGCCAGCACCGCTTCTTCAAGGTGGTCGCGATAAAGCTCCGCCAGCTTCTGCGACGACCCCGGCAGGGTGCGGATCCCGCACGTGAAGACGATCTTCATTGTCGCACCCCCTCAATCGTCATTCCCGCGAACGCGGGAATCCAGAGGCACCATTCTGCCGCTTGCCTCTGGCCCCCCGCTTGCGCGGGGGTGACGGTAAGGGATGGCTGGGGCACTTGGAGCGCCCGGTCAAATATTGCGGATGCGCGGCAGGACCTTTTTGCCGAAGAGCTCGATCCGCTCCATCATCGCGCCGGTGTCACCGCCGCCGGGATCGGCGAGCGAGATGTCGATGACGCCGACGCCGATCTCTTCGCGCGCGCGGGCGATCTGCTTGACGATGCGATCCGGGCCGCCGCAGAAGCTGATCGGCAACACCCGTCCGACATTGGCCGGGCGCGCTTCGCCGCCGACATTGCGCTTGTCCTGCTCGACCAGCGCCTTCCTTAATCCTTCCGCCATCGGGAACGGCGCCTGCGCGTTGCTGCGCCGCTCGAGCAGCGTCTCGGCCTCCTCGTCGGTTTCACCGAGGATCATGTTGGCGCGGTAGATGATGTCGTCCGGCCCCGGCTCCCAGCCGTATTCGGTGCAGCGCTGGCGGTAGTAGCCGGTGGACTTCGCCATCAGTTCGAACGTGCCGTAGGAGACGCCGAGCCCCAAATGGTGGCGCGCGGCAAATTCGGCGGCTTCCGCGCTCACCCCCAGCGCATAGGTCGGCCGGTGCGGCTGCGCCTGAGGTTGCGGCCAGATCGACACGGTGCGATACTGGAAATAGCGGCCCTGCCAGCCGAATGGCTGCGGCTCGCTCCACGCCTTCAAGATCAGCTCCATCCCCTCGTCGGTGCGCTCGCGCGCCTCCTTGGGGTTGAGGTCGTAGCTGAGGTACTCGTTGGTCGTGCCCCGCAACAGGCCAAAGACAAAGCGGCCGGGCAGCATCGTATCGAGCATCGCCAGCTCCTCGGCGACCCGGATCGGGTTGCTGACCGGCACGATCGGGCCGAGGAGCGCGATCTTGATGGTGTCGACGTGGCTGGCGAGATACGCCGCCGACAACGGTGGCGACGGGGTCAGGATGCGCGGCGAATAATGATGCTCCGACAGGCTGATCCAGTCGAACCCGAGCTTCTCGACAAAGCGGGCGCGCTCGATCATGTCGCCATAGGCCTTGGCGCCGACCGCCGGGTCGTAGGCCGAGGGAGGCACCGGCCATTCGCGCGGCATGTCGGGGGAACTCGGGTAACGCCCGGTTTCGAAAAACGAGACCTTCATCGTGTCGGCTCCTCGCCCTCAGATCCGCGATTACTCACCCCGCATACGCTAGCATCAGAGGGTGGCGCTGACGAGGGATTGGCGTGGCAGACGGCGCGGTTGCCTTAATCGGGATGATGGTCTCTGATGAACCCTTGAGTTTCATCGACCATCGAGGGAGGAGCCGCTATGGCGCTCAACGCATTGCACCATGTCACGGTGAAGACCAACGATCTGGACGCCACGCGCGACTTTTATCGCGACGTCCTCGGCCTCCGGGAAGGCTTCCGGCCGGACCTCGATTTCCCGGGATATTGGCTCTATTGCGGCGAGGTGCCGGTCGTCCACCTGGTGCCGCGCGCCAACGCGATCGGCGGCGGCCCCTCGGACGACACCGGCCCCTTCGACCATTTCGCCTTCCTCGCGTCGGATTTCCCCGGCATCAAGGCGAACCTCGAGAAAAAGGGCGTCAAATACCGCGAGAACCACATCGCCAAACCGCCGATCGACCAGCTGTTCTTCCCCGACAACAACAACGTCATGGTCGAGCTGAACTTCCCGCGTTAGCACCACCTCCCGAGCGGTCGCTGCCGGGATAAGCCTGCGACCGTTCGTCGCAGTCCATAGCCGCTCATCGGCGGCTTTTGCGCCGGCGCATCACGCGATCAGGTAGCTAGAGGAGCGCCCAACCGTGCAGCACAGCCGCGACCGGATCCTCACGACCCATGTCGGCAGCCTGCCCCGCCCGCCCGATCTCCTGGCCCTGTTGGAGGCGCGCGAAGAGGGCGCCGAATTCGACGAACCAGCCTTCGAGAGGCGGCTCGGCGGGGCCGTGCGGGAGGTCGTCGCCAAACAGGTCGCCGCCGGAATCGACAGCGTCTGCGACGGCGAGCAGAGCAAGATCTCCTACACGTTTTATGTCCGCCACCGGCTCTCGGGTATCGACGCGGCGCCGGGCGACGCCATCGACAAGCCGCCGCCTACGGGCGCGCACCGCGACATCGCCGACCACCCGGATTATGCGGCGCGGCTCCATGC
>JBARKH010000287.1:0-25515 GCA_049801295.1 Allostellaceae bacterium
GCTGCGAAGAGGTCAGCGCCGGCCAGATCCGGCGCGCCGTGCATCTCGGGGCGAGCGGACCCAACCAGGCGAAGGCGTTTCTGCGCTGCGGCATGGGGCCGTGCCAGGGGCGGGTGTGCGGCCCCATCGTCAGCGCCGTCATCGCCGAGGCGCGCGGCGTGCCGATCGCCGAGGTTGGAACCTACCGCCCGCGGGCGCCCTATAAGCCGATTACCGTTGGCACCCTGGCCGGCACACTCACCGGGGTGGAGGTTGGCCCCAACTAAAGCGCCAACAACGCCGAAGACTTTTTTGCATAGCTGACCTACTATCGCCGCAAGGCTCATCCCAAAAGAGCCCCTGCGCGAGGAGGAGGCTGAGATGAAGACGGCGGCGCTGACACGGCGGAGATTCTTACAGGGTGCGGCGCTGGCGGCGGTCGCGGTGCCGATGCCGTTTGTGCGCGCGGCCCGCGCCGCCGCCGTCACCCCGACCGGCAAGATGACACTCGCGTGGCACACCAACATCGCCGCGCGCTGGCTCGACCCGCAGCAGCATGACGGGACCGCGACCCCGGACAATTTCATCAACGCGCTGCACGACGCGCTGATCAAGAATTCGGGCACGCAGAAATTCGACCATCTGGGGCTGGCCGAAAACTATCAGTTCGCCGAGGACGCCAAGAGCTGCACGTTCCGGGTGCGCGCCGGCGCCAAGTTCCACGACGGCTCGCCCGTAACCTCGGCCGATGTCAAATGGAGCTACGAGCATTATCACGGCGCCTGGGCCGAGGTTCTCCGCAAGAAGACCCAGGATATCGAGACCGTCGACGACCGCACCGTGCGCTTTCACTTCAACAGCCCGTTCCTCGATTTCCCGATCCTGATGGGCACCAGCAATGTGTGCGGCGCGGGCTGGGTCGTTCCGGCCAAATACTATGAGAAGGTCGGGCAGGACGGGTTCATGCAGAAGCCGATCGGCGCCGGACCCTACAAGCTCACCTCGCAGCAGCCGGGGATCCAACTCGATTTCGAGGCCTTCGACGGCTACTACCGCCCGGTGCACGTCAAGGAGTTCACGATGAAGGCCGTCCCCGAGGCGGCAACGCGCGTCGCGATGTTGGAGCGCGGCGAGGCCGACATCATGTATTTCGTCCCTGGCGAGCTGATCGCCCGGGTCAAGACCAACCCCAAGCTGTCGCTGGCGCCGGTCGTTTCGGCTAATTGGTGGCTTGAATTCCCCGGCTTTCAGGACCCCAAGAGCCCGTTCCACGACAAGCGGGTGCGCGAAGCGATCTCTCTCGCGATCGACCGCGATGCGATGAACC
Organism: Allostellaceae bacterium; assembly: GCA_049801295.1. Taxonomy (GTDB): domain Bacteria; phylum Pseudomonadota; class Alphaproteobacteria; order ATCC43930; family CGMCC-115725; genus DATARH01. Next base: position 1,307 of record JBARKH010000287.1, read on the forward strand.
AGACCGAATGCGACGGGATGGGGGTCGTCGACGGCAACTGGATCAACGACGACGTCGAATATGGGATGCCCTGGCCGAAATGGCCGCACGACATCGCCAAGGCAAAACAGTTGATGGCCGAGGCGGGACATCCGAACGGCTTTGCGGTCGACTGGGTGACGCCGGTGCCGAACTACTATTCGCGCGGCGAGCGCATCGTCTCGCAGCTCCAGGCGATCGGCATCCATGCAAAGAACCAGACCGTGGAACGCGGCGTCTTCCTCAAGAAGATCGAAACCGGCATCAAGGAGTGGCCGGGTGTCCAGATTATCTTGAACGCCACGAGGATCGGCGGCACCTGGTCGAACTGGTACGATTCGATGTTCAAATGCGGCGGTTTTCAGTCGAAGGATTTCTTCTGCATCAAGGAGCTCGACGACAAATTCGATCAATACCAGGCGTCCGCCGACCCGAAGGAACGCAAAAATCTGGCTGAGGCAATCCAGCGCGAGATCCTGGAGAATTACTATTTCGTCCCGGTGTTCCGCCACGCCTTCGTCAATGCCTATGGGCCGCGGATCAAGGCGGCGAAATGGCAGGACGTGTTCCCGACGATCACCTCGGGCTACGCCTACCCGTGGGAAGACATCCAGCTGAAGGCATAGGGCGCGGCGCGGGAGAGGAGCAAGAATGGGTCAGTTCGTCCTCAGGCGGAGCCTCTACGCGATCGTCACGCTGTTCATTCTCAGCCTGACCATTTTCACGGTGATCCGGCTGACCGGCGACCCGGTGACGCTCCTCGCCGAACCCGGCGCGCGCGCCGAGGACCTCGACCGCATCCGCGTCGAATGGGGGCTCAACCAGCCCTGGCCAATCCAGTACCTCGCCTTCGCCAAGAATGTCATCACGGGCAATCTCGGCAAGTCCTTCAACTACGAGATGCCGGTCAGCACGCTTTATTTCCAGCGCCTGCCCAATTCCCTCGAACTGGCGCTGGCGGCGACGCTGATCTCGTTCTTGATCGGGATCCCGGCCGGCATCCTCTCGGCGGTGCGGGTCAATACCTGGTGGGACAGCTTTGGCAAGACGGTCGCCCTTTTGGGGCTGTCGATCCCCGGCTTCTGGCTTGGTCTCGTAATGATCCTTGTGTTCTCGGTGTGGCTCGAATGGCTGCCGACGAGCGGTCAGGGCGGGTGGCGCAACCTGATCATGCCTTCGGTGGCGCTCGGCTGGTATTTCGCCGCTTCACTCTTGCGCCTGACCCGCTCCAGCATGCTCGAAGTCATGGGCAGCGAATACATCAAGCTGGCCCGCCTCAAGGGTCTGCCGGCTTATGCCGTCATCGCGATGCACGCCTTCAAGAATGCCCTCATTCCGGTGCTGACCCTCGCCGGGGTCAACCTTGTGATCATGCTGAACGCCGCGGTCATCATCGAGGTCATCTTTGCCTGGCCGGGCATCGGTCGATTGTTGTTCGAGGGGATCTTCCAGCGCGACTTCCCGCTGGTGCAGGGCGTCGTCATGGAGGCCGGCATCATGATCGTCGTCATCAACCTCGTGATCGACATCCTCTACGCCTATATTGACCCCCGCATTCGCCTGACCCGATAGGTGCAGCATGGCCTTTGTCGCCGAACAGACGAGCGCGGTTGTCGCCGCGGGCCTGCCGCCGCGCGCTGCGGGCAGGCGGCGACGCTGGTTGCGGCGCGCCCGCGGATTGCCGGTATTGCCGGTGGGAATACTGGTGCCGTTCATCCTGATCGCGCTGTTGGCGAATCTGGTCGCGCCCTATGACCCTACCGAGCCGATCCCGGGCGCCAAGATCTTTGAACCGCCGTTCTGGATGCAGGGCGGGAGCGTGCACTGGCTGCTCGGCACCGACTTCCAGAGCCGCGATGTCCTCAGCCGACTGATCTACGGCGCCCGCGTCTCGCTGATCGTCGGGGTGGCCGGAACGATCGTCGCCGGCACCATCGGCACCGCCCTCGGCATCCTCGCCGGCTATCTCGGGGGCTGGGTCGACCAGGTGATCATGCGGGTGACCGACGCCTGGCTCGCCCTGCCGGCCCTGGTCTTCGCGATTTTTCTCGCGACGATGGTCGGCCCCAGCATGTGGAACATCGTCATCATCCTCGGCGCGGTGTACTGGACTCGCTACGCGCGGGTGATCCGCGGCGAAGTCTTGAGCCTGCGCGAGCGCGAGTTCGTCAAACTCGCCGAGATCGCCGGGGCGTCGAGCTACCGCGTCATCTTCCGCCACATTCTGCCCAATGTGACAAACACGGCGATGGTGCTGGCGAGCCTGACAATCGGCGTCGTCATAATCGCCGAAGCCTCGCTCTCGTTTCTCGGGGTCGGCGTGCCGCCGCCCGAGCCGGCCTGGGGCTCGATGCTGTCCGACGGGCGCTCGATGCTGATGGTCGGCGATTGGTGGCTGACCATCTTCCCCGGCCTCGGGATCATGCTAGTGGTGCTGGCGACGCAGCTGCTGGGTGATTGGCTCCGGGTCCGGCTCGATCCGCAACTGCGCAATCTGTAACGAGCGGGCAGCCTGATGGCCCCCCTGCTCCAGGTCAGCGACTTAGAGACGCATTACGTCTCGTTCGCTGGCGAGCGCGTCATCAAGGCAGTCGATCGGGTAAGCTTCACCCTGGAGGAAGGCCAGACGCTCGGCATCGTCGGCGAAAGCGGCTGCGGCAAAACGACGACCTGCCTGTCGATCGTCGGGTTGTTGCCGGCGGCAGCGCGGATCGTCGGCGGGCAGATCGCCTTCGCTGGGCAGGACCTTGCGCAGATGAGCCAACGCGAGCTCCGCCGCATCCGCGGCGCCCAGGTCGCGATGATCCTGCAGGACCCGATGGCCTCGCTCAACCCGCTGTTCAGCATCTACACCCAGGTCTGCGAGCCGGCCTATTACCATCGCGCGCTGCGCGGCCGATCACTGCGCGAGCGCGTGCGCGAGCTGTTGAACGCGGTGCGCATCCCCTCGCCGATGCTGCGGATGCGCGAGTATCCGCACCAGATGAGCGGAGGGATGCGGCAGCGTATCGTCGGCGCGATCGCGTTGGCCGGCGGCCCGAAGCTCATCATCGCCGACGAGCCGACCACCAATCTCGACGTGACGATCCAGGCGCAGTACCTCGACCTCTTGAAGGAATTGCAGGAGAAGACCGGGGTCGCGATCATTTTCGTCACGCACAACCTCGGCATCGTCGCGCGGATGTGCGATCGCCTCGCGGTCATGTATGCCGGCAAGATCGTCGAGAGCGGCACCGTGCGCGAGTTGTTCAACGCGCCGCAGCACCCCTATACCAAGGCCCTCATCGGCTCGATGCCAAAGCTCGGCAGCAAGGAAAAGCTCCTCGCCATCCCCGGACAGCCCCCCGATCTCGCCACCCTGCCTTCGGGTTGCGCCTTTCATCCGCGCTGCCCCGAGGCGCTGCCGATCTGCGCCGATGAAGAGCCGCGCGAGGTGCGGATCCGCGGCCCCTGGTCGGCGCGGTGCTGGCGCGCCGAGCCGCAGGCCCATGACCCGGCAAAGGAAATCCATGCCGCCGCTGTTGGAAATTGACGGCCTTACCAAGCACTTCCCGGTCATCACCGCGATTTTCCCGCGCAAGCAGATCGCCTGGGTCAAAGCGGTCGACGGCATCGATTTCGCGGTCGGCGCCGGGGAAACCCTCGGCGTCATCGGCGAAAGCGGCTGCGGCAAGACCACCACCTCAAAGCTGATCCTGTTGCAGGAGAGCCCGACGGCGGGCACGATCCGGTTTGACGGCGAGGACATCACCGCACTCGCCGGAGCGGAGCTCATGCGCTATCGGCGCGAGGTCCAGGTCGTCTTCCAGGACCCGTTCTCCTCGCTCTCGCCGCGGATGCGGGTCAGCGAGATCATCGCCGAGCCATTGCAGATCCATACGTCCCTCACGCGCGAGGAACAGCGCGAGCGGGTCGCCGAGGTGCTCGACCTCGTCGGCTTGCGCCCGGAAGTGGCGCGGCTGTTTCCGCACGAATTCTCCGGCGGGCAGCGCCAGCGCATCGCCATCGCGCGCGCGCTCGTCACCAACACGCGCCTTATCGTCCTCGACGAGCCGGTCTCGGCGCTCGATGTGTCGATTCGCGCGCAGATCATGAACCAGCTCCAGGAGCTGCAGCAGCGCCTCGGGGTCAGCTATCTGTTCATCGGACACGACCTCGCGACGGTGGCGCATATCAGCCACCGCATCGCCGTCATGTATCTCGGCCAGATCGTCGAGTTGGCCGATGCGCTCGAATTGTGCAAGGCGCCGCTGCATCCCTACACCCAGGCCCTCTTTACCGCGGCTCTGCCGGCGCATCCCGACGAGAAGCACGAAAGGCTGGTGATTGCCGGCGAGGTGCCGAGCGCGCTCGCGGTGCCTTCGGGCTGCCGCTTCCATCCGCGCTGCCCCCAAGCGATGGCGAAATGCGCGGTCGAAGCTCCGGCCCGCAAGGATGTCGCGCCGGGGCACAGCGTAGCCTGCCATCTCTATTGAGCGGTGCATGGCTGCTGGTTTTTTATGCATTGGCACGGCGCTCGCGTAACATCTTCCGGTGACCGGCTGGTGACGCCGTGCTGCCGCGGGAGGGAGAGGGATGAACGAACACGAATTGCGAGACTTGATCGCCGCGGCGAAGGCCGGCCGGGTTTCCCGCCGGGCCGTTATCCGCAGGCTGGTCGGGCTCGGCCTGACGGCGCCCTTCGCCAGTCTAATGCTGGCGCATGCCGGGGTGGCGGCCGAGCCGGCGAAATTCGAGTACAAGCCGCAGAAGGCCGGCGGCGGCGGGGCGCTCAAGCTCTTGTATTGGCAGGCGCCGACCCTGCTCAACCCGCATTTTGCGGTCGGCACCAAGGATCAGGAGGGCTCGCGGATCTTCTACGAACCGCTCGCGGGTTGGGACGCCGACGGCAATCTGGTGCCGATGCTCGCCGAGGAGATCCCCGACATCGAGAATGGCGGCCTGTCGAGGGACGGCCTATCGGTGACCTGGAAACTCAAAAAGGGCGTCAAGTGGCACGATGGCGAGGCGTTCACGGCCGACGACGTCGTGTTCAACTGGGAATATGCGTCGGACCCGGCGACCGCCGCGACGACGATCGGCAGCTACAAGGACGTCAAGGTCGAAAAGATCGATCCGCTCACGGTGCGGGTAAATTTCCCGAAGCCGATGCCGTTCTGGGCGGATGCCTTTGTCGGCACGCAGGGCATGATCATCCCGAAGCACCTGTTCGAGCCGTACAAGGGAGCCAAGTCGCGCGACGCCCAGACCAATCTGAAGCCGGTCGGGACCGGCCCCTACCGGTTTGTCGATTTCAACCCGGGCGATCTCGTCAAGGGCGAGCGCAATCCCGATTACCATCTGGCGAACCGGCCGTATTTCGACACGATCGAGATGAAGGGCGGGGGCGACGCGGTCTCGGCGGCGCGCGCGGTCATCCAGACCGGCGAATACGATTATGCCTGGAACCTGCAGGTCGAGGACGAGATCCTGCAGCGGCTCGAAAAGGACGCCAGCGCCAAGGGGCGCGCCGAGATCACGCCGGGCGGCAATATCGAGCAGATCCAGCTCAACAGCACCGACCCGTGGACCGAGGTCGATGGCGAGCGCTCGAGCATCAAAACGAAGCATCCGCTATTGAGCGACCCGGCGGTGCGGCAGGCGCTCGGCATGCTGGTGGACCGGGACTCGGTGCAAAAGTACATCTACGGACGCACCGGCGTAGCGACCGGCAATTTCGTCAACAACCCGGCGCGGTTCGTCTCGAAAAACACGCATTGGGAATTCAATATCGACAAGGCCAACGAGGTGCTCGACAAGGGCGGCTGGAAGCGCGGGCCGGACGGCATCCGCGCCAAGGACGGCAAGCAGCTGAAGCTGGTGTTCCAGACCTCGATCAACGCGCCGCGCCAGAAGAACCAGGCCATCGTCAAGCAGGCCTGCCAGAAGGCCGGCATCGAGATGGAGCTGAAATCGGTTACGGCCTCGGTGTATTTTTCCTCCGACGTGGCCAATCCGGATACGTACGCGAAATTCTATTGCGACATGCAGATGTATACGACGACGATGACGGAACCCGACCCGGCGCGGTTCATGCGCCAATTCCTCACCTCCGAGATCGCCGCGAAGGCGAACAAGTGGCAGGGCCGCAACATCACCCGCTGGCACAGCGCCGAATACGACGACGCCTTTGCCGCGGCCGAGGGTGAACTCGACCCGGTGAAGCGCGCGGCGCTGTTCATCAAGATGAACGATCTGGTGGTCGGCGGGGAGGCGGTGATCCCCGATGTCTACCGCCCGAGAGTTTCGGGGATGTCGCGCCAGCTTCGGGCGCATCTGACCGGCTGGGACAACGACGTGTGGGACCTGCGCAACTGGTACCGCGAGACATGAGGCCGCTGACGCGAGGATGACCCGGTATCTGCTGCGCCGATTGCTGATCGCGATCCCGAGCCTGCTCGGCATCAGCCTTATCCTCTATACCGTGCTGGCGCTGGCCCCCGGTGATCCGTTCGGCGATCTCGCCAGCAACCCCAACGTCCCGCCCGAAGTGGCGGCGGCGCTGCGCACCAAATTCGGCCTCGACGACCCGGTCTGGCTGCGCTACCTGCACTGGCTGGTCGCGATGCTGCACGGCGACTGGGGGTTTTCGTTCGTCAGCCGCGTCGATGTCGATCGGCTCATCTGGCAGCGCCTTCCGGTGACGCTGTTCGTGATCGGCTCGTCGCAGATCGTGGCGCTGGCGATCGCGCTGCCGGTCGGCGTGTTTTCGGCGACCAGGCCCTATTCGGTCTTTGACCAGATCGCGAACACGCTCGCGTTCATCGGCTTTTCGTTGCCGACCTTCTTCACCGGGATCCTGCTCATCCTGGTGTTCAGCATCAACCTCCACTGGCTGCCGTTCGTCTTCCGCAGCGATCTCGCGGCGACGGGCTGGCGTTGGTATTGGGAAGAGTTCCGTCAGGCGGCGATGCCGGTCGCCGTGCTCGGCCTCTTCCAGGGCGCGTCATGGACTCGCTATGTGCGCTCCGCCGTCCTCGACGTCATTCGCCTCGACTACGTCACGACCGCCCGCGCCAAGGGCATCGCCGAATCGGCGGTGGTGACCAAGCATGTCGTGCGCAACGCGCTGATCCCGGTGGTGACGCTGGTTGCGTTGTCGATGCCGACGGTATTCAGCGGCGCCATCGTGACCGAGCAGATCTTTCGCGTTCCCGGCATCGGTTCCTTGTTGATCAGCTCAATCCTCGCCAACGACACGCCGGTCATCATGGCGGTGACGTTTGTCTTTGCGTGTCTGGTGATCCTGTTCAACTTGCTTGCCGATATCCTCTATGGCTGGCTTGACCCTCGCATCGTCTACCGCTGAGGCGGCGCCGCTGGCCGGCGGCAGCCGCGGGCGGTATGTGTCGCCCGCCAGGGACACCTGGCGGCGCTTTCGCCGGCATCGGCTGGCGGTCGTGGGCCTCGCGGTTCTCTTTCTGATGACGGTCGCGGTGGCGCTGGGGCCGCTCCTATGGCGCGTGCCGATCAACGACATCGATTTCAGCGCCTTGCTCGCGGGCCCCTCCTGGGTTCATCCGCTCGGCACCGACGATCTCGGTCAGGATCTGCTCGCCCGAATGCTCTATGGCGGACGCATATCGCTGGCGGTCGGGCTGGCGGCGATGCTGGTGGCTGTGATCGTCGGCACGATCATCGGAGCGGTCTCGGGGATTTCGCGCGGCAGCATCGATACCGCGCTGATGTGGCTGACCGATTTGTTTCTGTCCTTGCCGCAACTGCCGCTTCTGCTGCTGCTGATCTATCTGTTCCGCGATCCCTTGAAGCAACTGGTCGGCCCCGAACTCGGCGTCTTTCTGTTGGTCGTCGTCGTGATCGGCGGCTTTCGGTGGATGCAGGTGGCTCGCCTCGTGCGCGCGCAATTCCTGTCGTTGCGTGAGAAGGAGTTCGTCGAGGCGGCGCGCGCGCTCGGAGCGACAAAATGGCGCCAGGTGGTGCGCCACATCCTGCCCAATTCATTGGGCCCGGTCATCGTCGCCGGGACGGTCGATGTCGCCGCCGCGATCATCGCGGAATCGACGCTGTCGTTCTTGGGGCTCGGCTTTCCCCCCGACATCCCGACCTGGGGGCGGATCCTCTTCGACGCCAAGGACACCCTAGACATAGCCCCGCACTGGGCCTTGTTCGCCGGCGCCGCGATCTTTCTGGCGGTGCTGTCGATCAACTTCGTCGGCGACGGGCTGCGCGACGCGCTCGACCCCCGCAAGGTAATGTGAGTGAAAACCGGCCGCAGCGATCACCTCTTGGAAATTCGCGGCCTCAAAACCGATTTCGCGACCGATGACGGCACGGTCCGCGCGGTCGACGGCGTCGATTTGTGGATCGACCGCGGCGAGACGCTTGGGATCGTCGGCGAATCCGGGTGCGGCAAGACGGTGACCGCGCTCTCCGCGCTGAAGCTGATCCAGATGCCGCCCGGACGCATCGCCGGCGGCGAGATTCTCTGGCTCGGCCGCGACCTCGTGCCGCTTGGGCCCGCCGCGATGCGTAGAATCCGCGGCAAGGAGATCGGCATCGTCTTCCAGGAGCCGATGACCTCGCTCAATCCGGTCTATAGCGTCGGCGACCAGATCGCCGAGGTGGTCAGGGAGCACGAAGGGGTCGGGCGGCGCGGCGCCTTCGAGCGGGCGGTCGAGATGCTCGCCCTGGTCGATATTCCGAACCCGCGGAGCCGGGCGCGCGACTATCCGCATCAGTTCTCCGGCGGGATGCGCCAACGCGTGATGATCGCGATGGCATTGTCGTGCCACCCGCAGCTATTGATCGCCGACGAGCCGACGACCGCGCTCGACGTGACGATCCAGGCGCAGATCCTCGATCTCCTCGGCGAGATGAAGGCGCGTTTCGGCACCGCCATCATGCTGATCACCCACGCGATGGGCGTCGTCGCGGAAACCGCGCAGCGCGTCGCGGTGATGTATGCCGGCAAAATCGTCGAGGAGGCACCGGTGGCGGAACTGTTCGCCCGACCGCGGCACCCCTATACGCAGGGCCTTATTCGCTCGATCCCGCGCCTCGACAGAGTGGGCGCCAAGACCCGCCTGGAGGCGATCCCCGGAACCGTGCCGAGCCTCACAGACCTGCCGCCGGGGTGCCGTTTCGCGCCGCGCTGCCGCTTTGCGATGCCGGTCTGCACGCGGGCGATCCCGCCGCTGCGCGAGGTCGCGCCGGGCCACAAGGTGGCGTGCGTCTTATGAGCGCCAGCCAGGCCGGAGCGAACGAGGCCGCGAGCGGCCCGCTGCTACGGGTCGAGGGATTGGTCAAGAACTTCCCGGTCAAGCGCCGGCTGTGGCGCGCGGTCGAACAGGTGCACGCGGTCGACCAGGTCAGCTTCCAGATCGCCGCGGGCGAGACACTCGGCCTCGTCGGTGAATCGGGCTGCGGCAAATCGACAACCGGGCGCTGCATCCTGCGCCTCATCGAACCGACCGCCGGCGAAATCTGGTTCGACGGCAGGGACGTCACCGCGCTTTCCGGCGCGGCGCTGCGCGCCCTGTGCCGCGACATGCAGATCATCTTTCAGGACCCCTACGCCTCGCTCGACCCGCGGATGACGGTCGGCGCGATCATCGGGGAGGCGCTGATCATCCACAGCCTCACGAACAGCCGGCGCCAATTCGAGGAGCGGATCGTCGAACTCCTCGAGACCGTCGGCCTCAACGCCGACCATATGCGACGCTATCCGCACGAGTTCTCGGGCGGTCAGCGGCAGCGGATCGGGATCGCCCGGGCGCTGGCGGTGTCACCAAAGCTGATTGTCTGCGACGAGCCGGTCTCGGCGCTCGACGTATCGATCCAGGCGCAGGTGATCAATCTCCTCGAAGACCTCCAGCAGCAATTCGGCCTGACCTACCTCTTCATCGCGCATGATTTGTCGGTCGTCGAGCACATCAGCACCCGGGTCGCCGTGATGTATCTCGGCCGGATCGTCGAGACCGCCTCGGCGCACGACCTCTACGCCGCGCCCAAGCACCCCTATACGCAGGCCCTCCTGTCGGCGGTGCCGATCCCCGATCCCGCGGTGAAGCGCCAGCGCATCCGCCTCAAAGGCGACGTGCCGAACCCGATCCATCCGCCCGCGGGCTGCCATTTCCACACCCGCTGCCCGCAGGCAATGGCGCGCTGCTCGATCGAGGCGCCGGTGCATCAGGAACTCGCGCCGGGCCACAGCGTCGCCTGTCATTTATATTAGGGGGAGCGGCTCGGCCTATTAAAAAAACGGCGGATCTCGTCGATCGTGCGGTCGACGGCTTCGGCCGCGAGTTGCGGATAGATCGGCAGGCTGAGGATCTCGCGCGCGGCCTGGGTCGTCACGGGCAGGCCCGCGGGGTATTCACCGAGGCGGCCCCGATAGGCAGGCTGGAGATGCACCGGGACCGGGTAATGAATCCCGGTGCCGATTTGCGCGGCGCGCAGATGCTCGCGCAAACGGTCGCGCTCGGGGGCGCGGATCACATATTGGTGGAAGACGTGGCTGCATTCAGGCCGGCGCCGCGGCAGCGCGAGCGGCAGGCCGGCCAGGCGCTCGTCATAGCGCGCCGCAATCCTTTGGCGGCGCGCATTGTCGTCGTCAAGATGCGGCAAGCCGACCCCGAGGATCGCCGCTTGCAGCGGGTCGAGCCTTGTGTTGATGCCGGTGCGGGCGCTGACATAGCGCTCGCGCCAGCCATATTCGCGCAGCTCGCGCAGCGCGACGGCGAGCGCTGGGTCATCGGTCACATTCATTCCCGCGTCGCCCAGTGCGCCCAGGTTCTTGGTCGGATAAAAGCTGAAGCAGGCGATGTCGCCAAAGCTCCCGGTTGGCCGCCCGCGATAGGCCGCGCCGTGGCTCTGCGCACAATCCTCGATGACGCGCATGCCATGACGGGAGGAGAGGTCGCGGAGTGGGGCCAGCTCGGCCGGCTCGCCGTAGAGATGGACCGGGAGGATCGCGGCTGGGCGGCCGGGCGGCGGGTCGCGCAATGCCGCCTCGAGGCAAGCGGGATCCATCGTGAAGCCGCCGGGCTCGATATCGACCAGCACCGGCACCGCGCCGGCCCGCTCGACCGCGGCGACGGTCGCGACCGCGGTATGCGATACCGTGAATACGAGATCGCCGGGCCCGATGCCGCAGGCGCGCAGCGCCAGCTCGATGGCGTCGGTGCCGCTGCCGGTGCCGAGTGCGTGGCCGATGCCGAGCCAGGCGGCAAAGGCGGCCTCGAACGCCTCGACCTCGCGCCCCATGATGTACTGGCCGCTCGCCAGCACCCGGGTGATCGCTGCATCGATCTCGGCCTTGCGCTCGAAATAACCGGCGCGCGGATCGGTCTGGGGAACCGGCTGGATTGTCATCGCCGGCTCAGAGATAGCTCGCCATATGGCGCCGGTAATAGTCGAGAGAGCGCGCCAGGCCGTCGTCGAGACCAATTTGCGGCGCCCACCCGGTAAGCTGGCGGAAGCGGCGGTCGTCGGTGACGAAATCGCCGATATCGATGCGCTTTCGATCCTCGGGGAATTCGCGCCGCTCGAAGGAGCCGCCGCCATTGGCGCGGATCAGCGCCTCGGCGAGCGCGATGAGCGTATAGGGCTCACCACCCCCGACATTGAGCGCGAGGCCTGCGGTGTCGCGGCTGAGCGCGGCGTCCAAAAACGCCTCGACCGCATCCTCGACATAGAGGAGCTCGCGGCGCTGCTCGCCGCCCCATACCTCGAAGGCATCCCCTTCGAGCGTCCGGCGCAGCCAGATCCCGAGGAAATTCTGCCGCGCGTCCTTGATCCGCATGCCCGGCCCATAAACGTTGGTCAGCCGCAGGGAGCGGGTGTTGATGCCATAAACGTCGTGAAAGAGGAGGTGATACGCTTCGCCCGCCATCTTGTTGACGCCGTTGACATCGGCCGGGCGCAACGGGTGTTCCTCATCGACCGGCAGATAGCGCGGCCGTCCGTAGATCTGGCGGGTGCCGGCGTGGACGATGGCCACCCCGGGAGCGACGGCCCGGCACAATTCGAGGAGCTGCAATTGCGCCGTGCAATTGACCGCGAGATCGAATTCCGGCGCATTCATCGAATCGAGATGACTGGTCTGGCCGGCGAGGTCGAAGAGGAAATCCTGGCCGGTAAGCAGGTGGCGCAGCGCGGCGGCGTCGCGGATATCGGCGATGTTGACCCGCACCCGCCCGCCGAGATCGGCGATGTTGGCGAGATTGGCTCCGGCTTCGGCGACCATGCTGTCGAGGAGCACCAATTCGGCGCCGAGCCCCGCCAGACGCCGCGCCAGCGCCGACCCTATGAGGCCGACGCCGCCGGTGACCATCACATGCGCGCCGCGAAAGGCGGCAAACCGCCCGTCAGAATTTGGAGCCACGAACCCTCGCGCCCGTACCGGAACCCGACCGGGAAAGAACGGCTGCCGGGCTCCCATATTCCGCGATCGGACGCCGCGGTGATAGCGCGAGGGCAGGTCCGGCGCGGGCGATCGGGGAGTGGCCGGTCACTCGGCGATGGCCGCGAGCGGCCGCGACGCACTCGCCCGGGGGAACAGCCGCTCCTCGACCAGCGCACAGACGATGTGCCCGAGGGTGATGTGGAGCTGCTGGCTCAAGGGCGTCGAGTCCGATGGCGCTACTAGGCACAGGTCGCAGCGTGCCGCCATGTCGCCGCCGCCTTTCCCGGTGAAGCCGATGACAAATAGGCCGCCGGCGCGCGCCGCTTCGATCGCCTTCAGAATATTCGGCGAGCGCCCGGAGGTGGAGATCGCAATGAAGACGTCGCCGGGTCGACCAAGTCCCTGCACCTGGCGCTCGAACACGCGGTCGTAGCCGTAATCGTTGCCGATCGCGGTCAAGACCGAACTGTCCGTGGTCAGCGCGATCGCGGCGGCCGGCGCGCGGTCGTAATTGAACCGCGACAAGAGCTCGCCGGCGATGTGCTGGGCATCGGCCGCGCTCCCGCCATTGCCGGCGAGCAGCACCTTGTGCCCCGCTTGGAGCGCGGCGCTGACCCGGTCGACCACCGCAAGGGTCGTCTCGATAAGATGCCGGTCGCCGATCGCCGCCTCGACCACATCGCGCGAGCGCGCGAGGTATCCGACGATCGCCGCCGTTCGCTCGCTCATAGTGTACCGACCGCGGCCGAGGAATGTGGAGCGGGTGAAGGGAATCGAACCCTCGTCGTAAGCTTGGGAAGCTTCTGCTCTGCCATTGAGCTACACCCGCACACGGCCAACAGGATAGGCGAACGCCCTGGCAATGCAAAGGGGCCGATGAAGGAGAAAGCCGGCCTGCGGCGGGCGCCATCCGAGTCGAAGCGCCGCAAATTCGGTGGTCAAAGCGGGCAGCGCCGTGCGATAGCGGAGGGCGCAGTGCGAGGGGAAAGGGGCATGAAAAACGGATTTCGCGTCTACGATGTCGACACCCACATCAATCCCGGCGCCGAGGTCCTCGACAAATACGTCGATCCGGGCTTCCGGCCGCGCCTCCCGGAACTGGCGCCCTACAAGGCCGCGATCCGCTCGCGCGAAGAGGGCGGCGGGGTGCGTCACATCTACCGCTTCGACCAGAAGATCTACGAGCGCACGCTCGGCGAAGCGGAGCCGCAACCCGGCTCAACCGACGGGCGGGTGTGGCGCGGCCGGCTGCGCCCGAGCCCCGGCGTCCAGGATGACAACGCGAAGAACCGTATCCACGATATGGACATCGAGGGCGCCGACCGGCATTTCCTTATCCCCTCGGCGTGGACCGCGGCGGTCGGCCACCCCGACACCTCGATCGAGGTCGCGCTCATTCGCGCCTATCACCGCCACATGGAAGATTTCTGCAGCGTTGCGCCCGACCGGCTCAAGGGTCCGATCGTTGCTTCGACCCGCGAGGTCGGAGAAGCGGTGCCCGAGATCCGCGAGTGGGGCAATTCGAAATGGGCAGTCGCGGTGCAGCCGTTGCTCGACAACGACCGGCCGGTCGACCACCCCGACCTCGAACCGATCTGGCAGGCCGTCGAGGAGCACGATCTGGCGATCGCGCATCACAGCTTTGCTTGGAACCCGCCCTATTTCCCGGGCTACCGCGACATGTGGGACAATGTGTACCTGGCGCGCCTCTGCTCGCACCCGTGGGGCGCGATGCGCTTCATGGCCGGGTTTTTGGCGGGCGGCGTCCTCGACCGCCATCCGGGGCTTCGCCTCGCGGTCCTCGAATGCGGCTTCGGCTGGCTGCCCTTCTGGGTACGCCGGATGGACGAGCAGGTGAGTTACGTCGGTCGGACGGCGCCCTTGAAACACCTGCCGAGCGAGCATTTCCAGGCGGGGCGCGTCTTCTGCAATATCGAAGCGCACGAGCACGAGCCGATGTTCCAGATGGTGACGGAGGCCTTGGGCGACGGCGTCCTGATGTACGCCTCCGACTACCCGCATTTCGAAAGCTGGTTCCCCGACTCGGTCGACAAAATCATGGAGTGGTCGAGCATCACCCCGGAGCGCCGCCAGAAACTCTTCTGGGACAACGCCAACCGCTGCTTCAAGCAGAATTGAGGCATCACAACGTGACGCCGGAGATGCTGGCGCTGCTCGACGCGATAGCGTAGGGCGGGAAAGCGGAGCGCATTCCGCCGATCTTGCGCCAAATTTCTCGGAAATGGCGGAATACGCTGCGCTCTTCTGCCCTACCGCTGCTTCAAGCAGACGTGAGCGGGAGGCACCTTATCGCAATCCCCGCGTCAGACTTTGTAACCCTGCGATGGCGACGAACCCGACCATGATGATCAGCGCAGTGATCACGCCATCGCGGGAAAATACAAAGTTGTGCACCGCCACGAGATAGGACGCTAAGCCGCCAACCTCATGGAACGACCCGCCGCTCGCCGCTCGCCAAGGCGCACCGGGCTGAAGGCCGGTATCGGCACCATTGCCGTAAAGGCCGATGGGTTGATAACGGTTACCGGGTCCGAGCCCGGTGGCGGCAGCATCGCCATCGAGGCTGATGCTGCTGTATTGATCGAGAGAATGGACCGCCTCCGCGCCAAGCCGAATGATCGCGGCGAGGTCGCCGTCGGGGCTGATAAGGTCGTAATGCTTAACGAGGTACTTAGCGATCTCCCACAATACATCGTCGGATGGACCGCCCCGATCATTCCCCGGTCCGATGTGGGAGCCACCCAATGCGACGCGAAGGCCGGAGAGCGAGTGCTGAACTGAGGCCCCTCCGGCCCCGGCCTCGGCGGCCATTTCCGCCGCGACCAGATCCAATAAATCAGCCCCTGCGCTCGGGCCCCTCGACCGATCGCGACCGCTCGAAACGATTTGCAAGTAATTTTCCGGGGACCAAACAATACTGGACGGCTGTGAGCTCGCCAGATCGTCGTTAGCCATGACCGTTTGGTCGTAATCCGCTATTTTCTCTTCGTCTGCGCCACCGACGGTGCATCCGTCGATCGTTGCCCCGACTGCGACTGCCGATTTCGCAGAAATCAGGCATGCCTTTGCGATCCCGGACAAGGCCGCCGGCAAGATGACCAAGCCAACGGCCCAGCCAACGATGACGAGAATGCGTGTGAAATGTGCGCGCGCCATCCGATGGTCCCGGATTACAATCTTCCGACCGATTTTAGCGTCCTAACGGGGTACGTGGCAACGAAAGCTGATCAACCAACTCCCCTTGGCGCCGAATTGGAGGATGCGGGGGGTTGCCCTGGGCGACGCTCCGCCTCCCTCAATCGGCGGCGGCTGGGCTCTGCCGCGAGCAAGTGAGTTCGGCGCCGACGAAGCGAGCGAGCGCGGTCATCGCCGAGCGGCCGGCCTGTGCCTCGGCCTCGCGGTTGTAGTTGGTGTTGGTGTTGCGCGCATCGTCAATAAGGAGGCATCGGCAAACACCAATTCAAGCCTTCTCGCGCAGGCCGACGCGCGCCAGGCGGGGGAGGATTTCGGCGCAGAAATAGGGCAGTTCGTCGAGATAGTTGACGAATGAGATACCGATGCCGGTGAGGCCGGCGGCGGCGAGCTGCGCCATCTGTTGCGCCACCTTGTCAGGGTCGCCGATCAGCGGCAGGCCGCCCATGCCATTTGCCTGGTGATTGCGGATCCGCGCGAACTCCTCAGTCCCGTGGGTTTGCGGCGTGATGTTCTTCATCGCCAGGATGTTGTCGACCGCCCGCCAATCGGCATTGTCGACGATGGAATGGCGCCAATAATCCTCAGCCTCCCGGGCGGTGGGGCGGCAGGTGACGACGCCGACGGTATAGACGTCGATCTCCCGGCCACGCTCCCGGGCCAGCTCCCGCACGTTTTTCACGTGGCCGGCGGTTTCCTCGAAGGAAATGCCGTTCGAGATGTTCGAGAACAGCGCGTCGCAGTTGCGGATCGCGAAAGCCTGGCCCGTGGACGATGCGCCGGCGTTCATGATCAAAGGGCGCGTTCCGCCATAGGGTTTGGGCTTGGCCCGCGCGCGTTTCACCGTGATGAAGCGCCCGTCGAAGTCGAAATCATCGGGCTCCGCCCAGGTCAGCTTGATCACGTCGAGCCATTCCTGGGCGTATTCGTAGCGCGTCTCGTGATCGCGCAGCGTGGCGCCGAACATCTCGAATTCGCCCTCGTTCCAGCCGCACACTAAGTTCATGCCAAAGCGGCCCTCGCCGATGTGGTCGGCAGTGACGAATTCCTTGGCGGCGATGAGCGGCGGGATGAGGGGCGCATGGACCGTGCCGAACACGGTCAGCCGCTTTGTCTTGGCGAGGAGGCCGCAGGCCCAGGTTACCGTCTCGAAGGTCGCGCCCTGATAGTCGGTGTCGCCGCCATAGCCCTTCCAGCGACCGATCGGCAGCATGAACTCGATGCCGGCCTCGTCAGCCAATTGCGCGAGCGCCACGCAATCGGGCCAGCTGCCCGACCAGCGTTCCGGGACCGTGGTGACCGCCCGGCCCGACGAGCAGTTCGCGCCAAAGAGCCCGAGCTTCAGCTGGTTCGCGCTATACATCGCGGCGCGCGCGGCCTGTCCGCTCTCGGCCCGCATGGTCACACCAGGCTTCCCTCGTCAGCGGAGCCGCGAGCTCAGTCTGCCGGCCGGGTCGGGATGAACTGGAAATCCTCGGCCGGCACCTTGTCGAAGAAGGCCTTGTGCGCCTCCTGCGGGAACGGCCACAGGACCGGCACCGCCTGATCGCTGGTGTACCAGTTCTTGCAGCCGCCGACCCAGACCGTGCCTGGAAAGGCATCGCCCAGGTGGGCGAGGAATTTCTCGGTGGCTTCGACCGTCGGCGCAATCGCGGCGCCGCGGGCGCGCGCTTCGGCGATGAGGCGCATGATGCAAGCGATCTCCTGGTCGAGCCCTAGGGGGACCGGCACGTTGTTGACCGGGGCGAAGGGGCCATAGAGCATGAACAGATTGGGGAAGCCCGGAAGCGCTATCCCGCCATAGGAATAGATCTTCTCCTTCCATGCTTCGTCGATCGTTGTGCCGTTGAGGCCGGTGACCTGCATCGGCCGCATATAGGCATGCGGGTCGAAGCCGGTGGCATGGACGAGGACGTCGAGATTGACGTGGGTTCCGTCGGCCATGACGACGCCTTCGGGGACGATGCGAGCGATCTGCCCCTTGACGATATGCGCGTTGGGAAGCTGCACCGCCTCGTAATAGTTCTTGTCGGATTTCGGGATCCGGGTGCAGCCGAGATTATAGTCGGGGGTCAGCTTCTCTTTCAGTTCGGGGTCCTTGACGATGTCGAGGAAGGAGCGGTACTCGCGCTCCATCGCCTCGCGCTGCGGCCCCGGCTCGAGGCGCCAGCGGTCGAATTCGTTGATGAACTGCCAGAGCCGCAGCTGCTCGCGCTTGTAGGCGAAGGGCAGCCGCAGCCATAACCGCTCCTTCCACGTCGAATGCGGGTTTTCGCGGATGTGCACCCATTGCGCGCGGCGGATGAACTGGGTGACATCGCACCCCGCCCAGGCCAAGGCCTCGGTGATCTGCACCCCGCTGGCGCCGCTGCCGATGACGCCCCAGCGCTTGCCGGCATAGGGCACGTCATGATCCCAGTGCGCCGAGTGGAACGAGGTGCCGGCAAAGCTCTCGCGCCCTTCGATGTCGGGGAAGAGCGGCTTATGGAGAAAGCCGGTGGCGCAGACGAAAACATCGGCGACATCGGTGGCGCCCTTGGCGGTTTCCAGGTGCCAGCGGCCATCGGTGAACCGCGCCGCCGTGATCTCCTCGTTGAAGCGGATGAATTTCTTGAGGCCCCGGTCGTGCGCGACCTTATTGATGTAGGCCCAGATCTCCTCGGCCGGCGCGTATTTGCGCGACCAGTCGTAATTGGGCTGAAAGGGAAACTCGTATTGCCTCGACAGCACATCGACAAAGAGGCCGGGGAAGGTGTTGTCGCGCCAAGTCCCGCCAACCTCGGCGCCCTTCTCGTAGACCGTGAAATCGATCCCCGCGCGTTTCAGCGTCTCGGCCATGAAGAGGCCAGACACGCCGGCGCCGGCGACAACGACCCGGAATTTTCGATCAGCCATCACACCTCGCAAATAGCGCCCGATCCATTCGCACCAGTTGAAGTCTAAGCCGCCCGCCGCGCTGTCGACAACCGACGCGGCAACGCTTGCCGGACGCCGCGAGAATCGCCAAGCTTGCCGCCGGGCGGCGACGCGGCCGCGATAACCCAACAGAGGGAGGCGTCAGATGGCAAAGAAGAGCAAGAACAAGCACCCCTCCTATCTCTACCTCGGTCTGGCGGGTGAAACCGGGCCTGGCCGGCCGGTGGATTGCGGCCTCTATCGCATGGAGGACGGCAGCGGCGAATGGCAGGTGCTGCATCGCGGCCTGCCCGATAAGCCCGCAGTGCGCGCGCTCGCCGTCCACCCGCAGACCCCAGAGATCATCTACGCCGGCACGCAATCGGGGCCCTATCGCAGCACCGATAGCGGGGAACATTGGGAGAAGGTCGAATTGCCCGACCATGGTTTGCCCGTCTGGTCGATCCTCTTCCACCCGCACGACCCCGACGTGATCCTGGTCGGCACCGAGAATTGCGAGATCTACCGCAGCGACGACAGGGGCGAACACTGGACGCGGCTCCCGGTCAGCGTGCGCTTTCCCGAGATCACCACCGCGCCCGGCGCCAACCCGGCGAAGCGCGTCCTGATGCTCGACGCGAGCGCCGCCGAGCCCGACCATCTTTACGGCGCTATCGAGGTCGGCGGCACGATCCGCTCTACTGACGGTGGCGAGCATTGGGAAAACCTGAGCCACGGCCAATACATCAACGACGATTACGTCGATATGCACGGTGTGCTGGCCAGCCGCTGGCGGCCCGGCACGGTGTTCGGGATCGCCCGCGCCGGCATGTTCAGAAGCGCCGATGGCGGCGACCACTGGAGCCACGTCAAATTGGAGCCGCTCAACATGAAGGGGCAGATCTACTGCCGCGACATCCGCGAAGTGCCGGGCAACCCGCGCCACCTATGGGTAGCGGCCGGCTCCGGGTTCATCAGCGACCTCGGCATCTTGCTGCGCAGCCGCGACGGCGGCGACAGCTGGACGCAGGTCGAACTCGGCGCGCCGGTGCCGCACACGATGTTCAAGCTCGCCTTCGACGAGCATTGCCCAAGCCGCATGTCGTGCGCCACCAACGGCGGCGAAGTGTGGACCAGCACCGATGCCGGCGAGAGCTGGACCCCGCAGCCGCCCCCGCCCGGCGGATCTCAGGTGTACGCCCTGGCGCGCGGCTAATCGCCGGACCCCCTCACCCTTCCCTCTCCCCCAGTGGGGGAGAGGGTTGTGCAGGGTTGGCGAGGCACTGCCGAGCCTTACTCGCATCCCCGGATCAAGTCCGGGGAGGGTGAGGGGTGTGGGTCAGGCAAGGACTATCCGCTCAAGATCGCCCCGAAGGAGGAAGCAGATGCCCGAAACGCCGAGTTTTGGCCGCTACGCAGAGATACCTTATGACGAGATGACGCCGGAGCAGCAGGAGGGGTATCGGTTTCTGGTCGAGGTGCGGGGCGCTGCCGGCGGCCCCTCGAAGATCTGGGTGCACAACCCGAAGCTGGTAAAGGCGTCGGCCCCTCTCGGGGCGCATTTCCACCCCGGTGGCTACTCGCTCTCCGAGCGCGAGCGCGAGATCGCCGTCATCATCATCAACAGCAAATGGCATTCGGCATACCCGACCGCGGCGCATGAACGGCGCGGCAGGGAAGTGGAGCTCCCCGGCGCCACGGTCGAGGCGATGCTCTCCGGCCTGCCGGTGTCATTCGCCGACGAGCGCGAACAGGTCGTTTACGAGATGGCGATTTGCCTGTCGAACGCGCGCTGGGCCTCGAAGGGCCTCTACGACCGGGCGGTCAAGACCCTGGGGCATGTCGGCATCACCGACGTCATCACCCTGATGGGCTATTACACCAGCGTCTCGATGACCCTCGCCTTCTACGACGTCCCGGCCGGGGCGCCGGGCCTCGCGCGCTGAGGAATCCGCGGCCGCTCCAACCGTCATTCCCGCGAAAGCGGGAACCCAGGGGCGAGGCTACGTCGCATGCCCTGGACCCCCGCTTTCGCGGGGGTGACGGTGATTGGGTTTACCGCGCGCGTTTGCGCTCCCAGTAGTCGGTGGCGGCGGGGAAGACGGTGGTGCAGCGGGTCAGCTGCGCCGGGCCGTCGAGCGTATCGGCGGCCGCGCGCCAGACCGCGTAATGCGGCGCGGCGCGATGCGCCTCGATGGCCGCCTCGTCGCGATAGACTTCGCAGAAATAGTAGACGTTGGCGTCCTCGCGGTCTTGCATCACGTTGAAGCAGAGACACCCCGGCTCGTCCCGTTCCGAGCCGATCGCATCGACCTCGATCGCCTTGAGGAAATCGGCGCGCCTATCCGGCTTGATCCGGACCTTCACCCATAGCGCCAGCATCGGAGCCTCCTCATCCGCCCATGACCCGTCCGGCGATGTTAAACGAAGCGCGGGCCGTACGTCATCTGCAATGGCGGAAGTGCGCGTCGCGGCTGATCTCGCTATTGTAGACGGCAAGGTCTTCAGGAGGGAGCGGAGGATGCCGGCGCAATTGACCGAGCTCACGGTGTGCGACGTCAGGGTCAGGCTCCACCATGCCGGGCAGGGACCCACGGTCTTGTTCCTGCACGGCGCCGGAGGCGTCCCGCAATGGCTGCCGTTTTTCGATGCGCTCGCCGAGTGCTACGAGGTCTTGGTCCCCGAGCATCCCGGGTTTGGCGGCTCCGACGATCCGGCGTGGATCTCCTCGATGCCGGATCTGGCGATGTTCTATCTCGACCTCATCGAGGAGGCGGGCTGGCGCGGGATCCACCTGATCGGCAACTCATTGGGCGGCTGGCTCGCCGCCGAGATCCTGATCCGCGACCGCGCCCGCTTTCGGAGCCTCGTCCAGCTCGCGCCGGCCGGTATCCGCAAGAAGGGTGTGCCGTGCGGCGACAATTTCATCTGGGGGCCCGAGGAGGCGCTGCGCAACCTCTATCACGACCAGTCCTTCGCCAACCGCATCCTGGCGGTGAGCCCAAGCGAAGAACAGATGGATGTGATGCTGAAGAACCGCTTCGCGGTGGCGAAATTCGGCTGGCAGCCGCGCTGGTTCAACCCGGACCTCGAAAAGTGGCTGCACCGCGTCAAGCTGCCGGCGCTCGTGGTCTGGGGCGAGGATGACAAGATCATGCCCCCGGCCTATGCCGCGCTCTGGCAGGAGCGCTTGCCGGACGCACGCCTCGTCATGCTCGAGAGGTGCGGGCATCTCCCGCATGTCGAGCGAGCCGAGCGCGTCACCCGCCATGTCCTCGATTTCCTGGAAGGAGTGGCGTCATGAAACTCGTCTCCTTCCACCTGATGCCTTACCGGCCGCTCGATCTTGAAGAGGCGGCAAAGCACCGTTCGCCCTGGGTGGTCTTACCCAACCGGCTCTACGACCCGGTCAAGGGCGCCGAAGAATACGAGCGCCACATCGATGCGCTCGTCTATGCCGAGGAGCTCGGCTTCGACGCGATCGGCGTCAACGAGCACCACCAGACAGCCTACGGGCTGATGCCGGCGCCCAACCTCATTGCCAGCGCCCTCATCCAGCGCACCAAGCGCGTACAAATCGCGATCCTCGGCCGCGCATTGCCGCTGGTGAACAACCCCGTCTACATCGCCGAAGAGTTCGCGATGCTCGACAATCTGTCGAAGGGCCGGATTATTGCCGGCTTCGTGCGCGGGATCGGCTCGGAATACCACTCCTCGGGCGCCAACCCCTATTTCTCGCACGAACGCTTCCACGAGGCGCACGATCTGATTATCCGGGCATGGACCGAGCCAGGCCCCTTTGCCTTCGACGGTGACCATTTCAACCTGCGCTACGTCAACCTCTGGCCGCGGCCCTACCAGACCCCGCATCCGCCGGTGTGGATCCCCTCGCAGGGGTCGAGCGAGACCGTCGCCTGGGCCTCCGATCCGAAGCGCAAATACCCGTTCCTCGTGACGTTTTCCTCGGCCGATTTGGTCGCGCGCTACCACAACACCTATCGGGAGCAGGCGCGGCAATACGGCTATGAGGCGGCGCCCGACCAGCTCGGCTGGGCGTGCCCCATCTATGTCGCCGAAACGGACGAGCGGGCGCGCGCCGAGGCGGGGCGGGCGGTCGAAACGCTCTTCAACGATTTCCTGCGGCAGACCTTCGAGATGCTGATGCCGCCCGGCTACACCTCGATGAAGTCAATGAAGAACTTCATCAACATGCGCCGGGGACTAGGCGGCGGCAAGGCCACCGCCGAGGGTTTGATCGAGAGCGGCACGGCCCTCATCGGCAGCCCCAGGACGGTGCTCGCCGGGATCGAGCGGATGCGCGAGAAGACTGGGTTTGGCATCCTCGTCGCCCTCCTCCAGTTCGGCATCCTCTCGGACGAGCTGACCCGCCGCAACATGGACCTCTTTGCCGCCGAGGTGATGCCGCATCTTAGGGACTGAGGCTAGGGCGTTATTCCGCCGCCGCTAATCCCTGAGAGGCTCGGGCGAACTCAGCGCCCAGGATGCGGGCGAGCGCGGTCATCGCCGAGCGGCCGGCGCGGGCCTCGGCATCGGGATTGTAATTGGTGTTGGTGTTGACGTCGTAGGTGTGGCAGGTGCCGGCTGCGTCGCGGATGAACTCGATCCCGGCGACCTCGACGTCATTGGCGGCGAGAAACCCCTCGTAGCGCCGTTTGAGGGCCGGATCGATGTCGGCGATGATCGTGAACTTGGCGCGGGGTTCCTCACCCACCGGGCAGAACGCATCCTCGATCGCGCATTGATCCGCCGGGCACAATTCGAACCCCTCCGAGGTGTCGACCTCGACCGCATAGAAAAATCGCCCGCCGATGAATTCGGCGCGGGTGATCAGCGGAGCCGGCGCGCGGATATATTCCTGCAGCAGATGGAGGCCGTCGACCGGCGGGTCGTAATCGGCGCCATCGACATAGGCGGCGAGCGCCTCGGCATTGTGGAACAGGCGCACCCCAAGCCCCTTGCCGCCGCGGTTCGGCTTCAAGATCACCGGAAAACCGGCGAAATGCTGGCGTGCCGCGGCGACGAGCCGGTCAGCGCCGCCGACCAGCACGGTCTTGGGGGTTTGAACGCCGGCCGCCTCGAGCGCGGCGTACTGGCGGGCCTTGCTGATTTCGAGATCGAGCGCGCGCGGTCCGTTGACGACCCGCCGCCCATGCCGGGCCAGCCAGGCCAAGACCGAAGCCGTCAGCTCGGCGGCATAGCGGTGGTCACGGGTGTGCGAGGAGGCGCTCATTCGGTTATAGAAGATGCCCGCGGGCGGCGGCGCCGATAGATCGAAGACGCCGGAATCGAGAAACCAGCTGCGCCACGGCAAATGCTCGGCGCCGAGTGCGCGCGCCAGCGGCTCGAGCCAGGCCGTGTTCTCGTGGATGACGTGGATGTGCATCAGCGGCTCCATCGGGACGACCGCAGACTACATTATACACTTCCGACTTTCCCAATGGTTTTAAAATACGAAAATTATCAGTTTAATAGAGGCTATTCGGATGACATCGCTGTCGCCCCTCGGCGCCGCGACGCTATAGTGGGAAGAGACGGGCGGGGAGGCAGGCATGAACCGGGTCGCGGGCAAGGTCGCGCTGATCGCCGGGGCAGGCGGCGGCATTGGCGGCGCTGGCGCCGAGGGGTTGGCGCGCGAGGGGGCGGCGGTCTTCTGCAC
>JBARKH010000288.1:0-4235 GCA_049801295.1 Allostellaceae bacterium
GCTCGGCATCGATCCGAGTCCGCGCACGCTTACGGTCGCGCTAACGGCGCCTGATGTCGCGCGGCCGCGCGGCCCCATCGATATTGGCGTCAAGGTCGCGGGCGCGACGCCGGGCGAGGGGGCTTACCTCACCCTCGCCGCGGTCGACGAGGCGGTCTTGAAGCTGACCGAGTTCGAAAGCCCGGCGCCGGAAAAATATTATTTCGGCAAGCGCCAGCTCGGCGTCGAGCTGCGCGATCTCTATGGCAGGCTGATCGATCCGGGCGCGCGCGGTGTCGGCGTATTGCGCAGCGGCGGCGACCAGTTCGCCAAGCGCTCGTTCGCCGGCCTCCCCGATAAGAGCAGCCGCGTCGTGGCGCTCTATTCGGGGATCGTGCGGCTCGATGCCGACGGGGCCGCGAAGGTTCACTTCGACATTCCCGATTTCCAGGGCCAGCTCCGGCTGATGGCGGTGGCGTTTTCGGCGAAGAAGCTCGGCTCGGCGAGCGGTGCGGTGACGGTGCGCGATCCTGTCGTGACGCTGGTTTCATTGCCGCGCTTTTTGGCGCCGGGCGACACCGCGCAGATTGGGCTCGTCATCAATAATCTCGAAGGCGCTAGCGGCGCCTATCATCTGACGCTCGCCGCCAACGGCGCCGGCGGCTTCCCCGTGCCGGTCGACCAGTCGATCCGGCTCGCCACCGGCGACGGGTTCAACGGCACCTTCCCGCTGCTGGCCAAGACGATCGGAAACGTCGCTATCCGCCTCGAACTGACCGGTCCGAACGATCTCAAGATAGCGCGCGATTTCACCTTGGGCGTGCGGCCGGGGCAGGCCTACCAGCTGCGCCGCTTTGTCGCCAAACTCGAACCGGGGCAGAGCGTCACGCTCGACGACGGCGCCGCCGACGAGTTCCTGCCCGGTACGGCGGAAGCGCTCCTCACCGTCAGCCCGCGCCCGGATTGGGACGTCCCCGGCCTCCTGCGGGCGCTCGACCGCTATCCCTATGGCTGCCTCGAGCAGACGACGAGCCGGGCGCTACCGCTCCTTTATGTCGATGCGGTGGCCGGGCTGTGGCGGACCGATCCCGGCTTCTCGCCCGCTGAAGCGCTCGATCGCGCGATCGGCCACATCGTCGAACTGCAGCGCGGCGACGGCAGTTTCGGGGTGTGGAGCGACAGCGACGACACGGTCCCCTGGCTCGACGCCTATGCCTCGGACTTCCTCCTGCGCGCCAAGGAGCACGGGAAGGCGGTGCCGGATTACGCGCTCAGGGCGGCGCTCGGCTGGCTGCGCGACTTTGTCCGGCAGCAGCACACCGACGCGACGAGCCTACCCGCGATGGCCTATGCGCACTATGTGCTGGCGCGCGCGAAGGCGGGCGAACTGCCGGCCTTGCGCTACTTCAACGACACCCAGCTCGCCGAGTTGCCGACCCCGCTTGCCAAGGCGCAGCTTGCCGCGGCGTTTGCGGCTTATGGCGACAATACGCGCGCCGCTGCCGCCTATGCGGCGGCGCTCGGGCCGGCGCCGAAGCGGCCCCCCGGCCTGCGCTACATCGATTACGGCAGCGATCTGCGCGACAGCGCCGGGCTCCTCGCCTTTGGCAGCGAAAATCCGGTGATGCAGCCGCGCCTCACCGCAATCATGGACCGGATCGGCGAGCTCTTCGCCCATGCCGCCCGCACCAGCACGCAGGAAGAGGCGTGGTTGTTGATGGCAGCCGAGGCGGCGGTGCGCGCAACCGGCGGTGAGATGAGTGTCGCCACCGGCGATGGGCCACCGCAAAAACGCGGCGATCCGCTCTATCTCCGGCGCATGCTCGGCAGCGGCGCGGCGCCAGTGTCGGTGGCCAATCGCGGTACTGCGCCAGCATGGCGGACGGTCTCGATCACAGGAGTGCCCCAGGCCGATCTGCCGGCGGACAGCAACGGCTACACGGTCAGCCGCACGATCTTCCATGCCGACGGCTCGCCGGCCGATCTTACCAAGGTTCGCCAGACTGATCGCTTCGTCGTTGTCATCAAGGGTAAGCGCACTGATCCGGCGCGCGCCGCACGGACCCTGGTCGTCGACCTATTACCGGCTGGCTTTGAAATCGCGACCGCGACGATGAGCGGCCAGCCGGCCGATAGTTATCCCTGGCTCAAGGATCTCAGCGATACCGCCTATACCGAGGAGCGCGACGACCGCTACATCGCTGCGCTCGATCTCGGCCAGGGCAAAAGTGACTTTACCCTGGCCTATGTCGTGCGCGCGGTCACTCCGGGCGAGTTCAAGATTCCCGCCCTCGTCGTCGAGGACATGTACGAGCCCGAAACCTCCGGCCGCACCGCGATCGGTGCCCTCAGCGTAAAGCCGCGGTAACAGCGCGCGCCGTGGACCCGTCGGCAGCCCCCACCCTCCCACCGCTTCGCGGCGGGCCCCTCCTTCCCCGGCGAGCAAGGGAGGGTTCGGGTGGAGGCTTCGGGCGCCATCGCTGGCGTGCATTAAGCGCCGCCGTGATCGCGCTCGCCGGCCTCGCCGCCGGCTACTTCGCCCTGCCGCCGCCCGTCCTTGAGCGCGCCCACAACCTGTCGATGCTGGTCTTGGCGCGCGACGGCTCAATGCTGCGCGGGTTCCTTTCGGCCGACGACAAATGGCGCCTCCCGGTCGAGGCCGACGCGATCGACCCGGTTTACCGCCGCATGCTGATCGCCGCCGAGGACCGTCGCTTCGCCGAGCATCCGGGGGTCGACCCGATCGCCGCCATCCGCGCGCTCGGCCAGCTCGCGTGGCGCGGGCGTATCGTCTCCGGCGCCTCGACCCTGACGATGCAAGCGGTGCGCCTCCTCGAGCGGCGTCCCCGCACCCTCTCGTCAAAGCTCGTCGAGATGGCGGAGGCGCTCGGCCTCGAGCGGCGCTTGGCCAAGGACGATATCCTCTCGCTCTACCTGACCTTGGCCCCGTTCGGCGGCAATCTCGAAGGGGCACGGGCAGCGAGCCTGGCCTATTTCGCCAAGGAGCCGAGCCATCTGTCGCCCGCCGAGGCGGCGCTCCTCGTCGCCCTGCCGCGTTCCCCGGAACATCTGCGGCCCGACCGCCATCCCGATGCCGCGCGGCGCGCCCGCAACGCCGTGCTGGAGCGGATGAACGCAAGCGGGGTCATCTCGGAACGCATCCTCGCCGAAGCCCGCGCCGAGCCGATCCCGCGGCGACGGTGGATGCTGCCGTTTCACGCCCCCCATCTGGCGCGGGCGCTGCGCGCCGCCGACCCGCAGGCGCAGGTAGAGCGCACAACGATCGATCCCTTGCTGCAGCGCCAGGTCGAGGCGTTGCTTTCTCGCGAAGCCGCGTCGCTCGATCCGCAAGCAACGCTCGCCGCGCTCGTCGTTGACAACCACGCGCGCAAGGTCATCGCCTATGTCGGCAACGCCGATTTCGCCTCGGTCCAGCGGCACGGCACGCTCGACATGGCGCGCGCGATACGCTCGCCGGGCTCGGCCTTGAAGCCGTTCATCTACGCGATGGCGTTCGATCGCCTGATCATTCATCCGCAGAGCGTCCTCGACGATCGACCACGTCATTTCGGCGACTACACACCCACCGATTTCGACGGGCGTTTCCAGGGTGAGGTGAGCGCCGCCGAGGCGCTGCAATATTCGCTCAACGTGCCCGCCGTCGCCGTCCTCGATCGCTTAGGGCCGAGCCGCTTTACCGGCGCCCTCGCTGCCGCGGGGATCCCGCTGCACCTGCCGACGCCCGACGCCGAACCCGGGCTCGCGGTCGCGTTGGGCGGTGCCGGCATCTCGCTCTGCGACCTCGCCACCCTTTATGTCGCACTCTCGCATGACGGCGAAATTTCCGCGCTGAGCATACGCGCCGATGACCCTCCGGCGCGTGGGACGGCGATCTTCGGGCCGGCCGCCGCCTGGTACGTCAACGACATTCTGGGGCGTGTGCCGCCCCCGCCCGGGATGCTGCCGGCCGAGGTTCGACACGGACGACACCTCGCCTTCAAGACCGGGACCTCCTACGGTTTCCGCGACGCCTGGGCGGTCGGCTACGATGCAAAAGTGACGATCGCGGTCTGGGCGGGCCGGCCCGACGGAACGCCAATGCCGGGCCGCAGCGGTCTGGTGACCGCGGCACCGGTGCTCTTCAAAATCGCCGACCTGATCGGCCCCGCGCCACCCGACATCGCGCCCGAGCCGCCGCCCGGCGTTCTCCGCGTCAACCATCGCGACCTGCCGGTGGCGCTGCGCCGGCTCGACCC
>JBARKH010000289.1:0-9807 GCA_049801295.1 Allostellaceae bacterium
GGTCCAGGCGATGCGCCCGGCGAGGCAATGGTCGTCGAGCCAGGCGGGGTCGTATTCGCTGACCCGGGCCGGCAGGATCTCGGTCTCCCAGGCGCCGGCCGGCGCTTCGAACCCTTCGAGCTGGCCGAGGACGGCGGCGAGCGCGTCGGGGCCCTCCATGCGGGTTTTCTCGGTCACGCGCTGCCAGTCGGCGAGAAAGCGCAGGAAGTCCTTCGCCGCGACCGGCTCGATCTCGGCGCGCAGCCGGCCGATCGTATAGCGGTGGATGCGGGCGAGGAGCCGCCGCTCGCACCATTCCTCGGCCGCTGCCCCCGGGGTGAAATGGCCGCGCAGGGCAAAGCCTTCGCCCTGCAAGGTCGCCAGCGCGCCGGCGATATCCTCAGGCGTCATCCCGAGCGGGACGGCAAGCGCAGCCTCGGTGACCGGGCCCAGACCTTCGAGCCGGCCGCGCAGGATCTCGACGAGCGCCTCCTCGGGTGCCCAGTCGCGTTCGGCGTGGCTGGCCGGGGCAGCGATCGGCGGATCGCGCCGGGCCCGCGGCCAAAGTGCCGCGAATTGCGGCAGCCGCTCGGCCGCGACCCACAACTTCGCTCCGTCATCGTCATTCCCGCGAAAGCGGGAACCCAGAGGGCCAGGGACTGAGCGACCGCCCTGGACCCCCGCTTCCGCGGGGGTGACGGGTATGGTGAGGCGCGTCGCCCGCTTCTCGCGCGCCAGTTCGGCGAGAAGCTCGCTCCAGCCTTCTCCCTCCGCCACCTCCTGCGGGGTGAGGAAGCCGAGCCAGGCGAGAGCATCGTGCAATTCGTCGCGGTTGGCTGCCTCGGGCCAGGCTTCGTCCTGCACTCGTGCGATCGCGGCGGCATCGAGGCGGCCGAGTTCGGCGGCATCTTCGGGCGCCAGCCAGCGCCGGCCCATCACCGCCTGGGTGCGGCGCTCCTCCAAGGGCGCGTCGTCGAGATAGGCGTAGGGCCGCGCCGACAAGACTTCGAGCGCCAGGGGCGAAGGCTCGGTCAGATCGCGCGCGACGACCTGGAGCTCGCCGGAGTGGAGCCGTGCCAGGAGCCGCTCCAGCCCGTCGACATCCATGACCTCGGTGAGGCAATCGGCGATCGTTTGGGCGATCAACGGGTGATCCGGGATCTCGCGCGCACCAGCCAGGTTCTCGGCGCAAGCGAGCTGGTCGGGGAAGATCGCGGTGATCAGGTCCTCGGCGTCCATCCGCGCCAGCGGCGCCGGCACCTTCTTGCCGCCGCGAAAGCGCGGCAAGGCGAGCGCGACCCCGGCGACCCAGCGCCATCGCGTCATGAACATCGGCGCATCGAGCAGCGCCTGGATCAGCACGTCGCGGACGCTCGCCGGGTGCAGGTAGTGAGTTACCTCGGCGAGGTCGAAGCTGTGCGCCGTCGTCAGCGACAGGACGATGTTGTCCTCGGTCGCCGCCGCCTGTAATTCGAAGTTGAACTTGCGGCAAAAGCGCTTGCGGAGCGCCAGGCCCCAGGCGCGGTTGAGCCGGCTGCCATAGGGCGAATGGATCACCAGCTGCATCCCGCCGACCGCGTCGAAAAAGCGCTCGAAAACGATCGTCTCCTGGGTCGGCAGCACGCCGAGGGCGGCATGGCCGGCGGCGAGGTAGTCGACAAGCTGGCGGGAAGCCGCTTCGCCGAGGCCGATCTCATCGATCAACCACTGCAGTGCGTGGTCTACCCCCACCCTTTCCTCCCCCGCTTGCGGGGGAGGGTTATGATCGAGCGTCTGCAGGCCCGCTCCCCCGCAGGCGGGGGAGGGTTGGGGTGGGGACTTGCACGCAGTCAGCCGCGCTTCGATCTCCCCTCGCAGGCGCGAGACCGATTGCGACAGCTCGTCGCTTCGGCCCGGCGCCTCGCCGAGCCAGAAGGGGATGTTGGGCGGTTGCCCCTCGGCGTCTTCGACCCGCATCGTGCCGCGCTCGACGCGGCGGATGCGGTAGGCGGCGTTGCCGAGCTGGAAGACGTCACCGCTGAGGCTCTCGACCGCGAAATCCTCGTTGACCGTGCCGATCACCTGGTTTTCCGGTTCGAGCACGACCTGGTAATCGGCGGTGTCGGGGATCGTCCCGCCGGAGGTCAGCGCGGTCAGCCGCGCGCCGCGCCGGCCGCGCAAGATGCGGTTGACGGCGTCGTAATGAATGAGCGCGCCGCGCCGGCCGCGCCGGGTGCTGAAGCCGTCGGCGAGCATCTGCACCAATTCGGCGAACGCCTCGCGCGCTAGGTCCCGATACGGGGAGGCCCGGCGCATGAGCGCGTAAAGCTTTTCTTCGCCCCATTCCTGCGCGGCGACTTCGGCGACGATCTGCTGCGCGAGCACATCGCGCGGTTCTTTCGGGATCGTCACCCGGTCGAGTTCGCCCCGCCCGACGCTGTCGAGGAGCGCGGCGCATTCGACGAGTTCGTCGCGCGACAGCGGGAAGAGGCGGCCCTTGGGGGTGCCGTCGACCGCGTGGCCCGAGCGCCCGACCCGTTGCAGAAAGGCGGCGATCGAGCGCGGCGAGCCGAGCTGGCAAACGAGATCAACGTCGCCGATATCGATGCCGAGTTCCAATGAGGCGGTTGCCACCAGCGCCTTCAGTGCCCCCGCCTTCAGCCGCTGCTCGGCGTCGAGCCGGCGCTCCTTGGCGAGACTGCCGTGATGGGCGGCCACATTCGCGTCGCCCAGCCGGGTCGAGAGTTCGCGTGTCGCCCGCTCGGCCATGCGGCGGGTGTTGACGAAGATGAGCGTCGTGCGATGCGCTAGGGTCAGTTCGGCGAGCCGGTCGTAGACCTCCTGCCAGACTTCGCCCGACATCACCGCTTCGAGGGGCGAAGACGGCAGTTCGAGCGCGAGGCCGCGGCGCCGGCGGTGGCCGGTGTCGATGATTCGGCAGGCCGGTTCGGGCTCGCCCTCGCCACCCGCGCCGACAAGGAAGCGTGCGACCGCCTCGATCGGTTTCTGGGTCGCCGAGAGGCCGATGCGCAGGAGCGGGCGGCCGCATAGAGCATCGAGGCGTTCGAGCGAGAGGCTGAGATGCGAGCCGCGCTTGTTGGATGCGACCGCGTGGATCTCATCGACGATGATCGTGCGGGCCGGCGCCAACATCCGCCGGCCGGATTCCGAGCCGAGCAGGATGTAGAGCGATTCAGGCGTGGTGACGAGGATGTGCGGCGGCGAGCGGCGCATGGCGATGCGCTCGCCCGAGGGCGTATCGCCGGTTCGCACCCAGGTGCGGATGGCGACGTCGGGGAGGCCCAGCCCTGCCAACTCCTCGCGGATGCCGGAGAGCGGGCGTTCGAGATTGCGCTGGATGTCGTTTGAAAGCGCCTTCAAGGGCGAGACGTAGATGATCTGGGTTTGGTCCGGGAGCCCGCTCTCGAGGCCCTGGCACACGAGCCCGTCGATCGCGGCGAGAAAGGCGGCCAGCGTCTTCCCCGACCCGGTCGGCGCCGCGATCAGGACATGGCGGCCTTCCTTGATCGCCGGCCAGGCCTCGACCTGCGCGCTGGTCGGGGCGGCGAAGCTCTTCGCGAACCAGGCAGCAACCGCCGGATGAAACATGGAAGCGAGGGTCATCGACTGGCGGCTCGCAAGGCGCTATCCCGCGAGGCCGCGCTGGGCGAGGAGGGGAGCGATTTCGGGCTCCCGGCCGCGGAAGCCGCGGTAGAGCGTCATCGGGTCTTCGGTGTCGCCGGCGCTGTAGATTGCCTTGAGGCGGGAGGCGAGCGCGGGGTCGAACGGGTCCTTGGCCTCGCTGAAGGCGGCAAACCCGTCGGCGTCGAGCACCTCGGCCCAAAGATAGGCGTAATAACCCGCGGCATAGCCGTTCCCGGCGAAAAGGTGCTGGAAATGCGCCGGGCGGTGCCTGAGGCCGATCTCCGGCGGCATGTGGATTTTCTCGAGGAATTCCCGTTCGGCCTGCGCGATGTCGAGTCCGGCGGGGTCGAGGCGGGCGTGGAGGTCGAGATCCAGCATCGCGCAGGCCGCGTATTCGACCGTGGCGAAGCCCTGGTTGAAATTGCGCGCGGCGAGGAGGCGTTCGAGGAGCGCTTCGGGCAAGGGCTCGCCGGTGCGGTAATGGCGGGCGTAGCGGCGCAGCGTTTCGGGCACCGCCAGCCAGTGCTCGAAAACCTGCGAGGGAAACTCGACAAAGTCGCGGCGCACCGCCGTCCCCGATTGCGAGGGATACCGCACTCGGCTCAAGAGCCCGTGCAGCCCGTGGCCGAACTCGTGGAAGAGGGTCCGCGCGTCGTCGAAGCTTAGGAGGGTCGGGTCGCCCTTCGAAAAATTGTTGTTGTTGACGATGATCGGCAGCACCGCGCCGTCGAGGGCTTCCTGCTCGCGATAGCTGCTCATCCAGGCGCCCGAGCGCTTGCCGGCCCGGGCAAAATTGTCGTGCAGGAAAAGCCCGATCGCCCGGCCGGTTTGGTCCCGCACCTCAAAGGCGCGCACATCGGGGTGATAGGTGGCGCAGTCCGGGCGCTCGACAAAACGCAAGCCGAAGAGGCGTCCGGCCGTGTCGAAGGCGGCCGCGACGATGTTGTCGAGCACGAAGTACGGTTTCACCGCGGCTTCATCGAGCGCGTATTTCTGCTGGCGGACCTTCTCGGCGTAATAGCGCCAGTCCCACGGCGCGATTGCCTGGTTGAGCCCGTCGGCGAGCGCCGCGGCGGCGAGGTCAGCGCGCTCCTCGCCCGCCTTATGCTTGGCCGGCTCCCACACCTGGCGCAGCAGCTCCTCCGCGGCTTCCGGAGTTTTCGCCATCGTGTCGTCGAGCCGATAGGCGGCATAGCTCTCATACCCCAGGAGCCGCGCCTGCTCGGCGCGCAACGCGATGATCTCGCCGATCAGCGGCGCATTGTCATAGGCGCCGGCGTGGGTGCCGCGCGCTGCCCACGCCTCATAGGCGGCCCGGCGCAATTCGCGGCGCGCCGAACAGCTGAGAAACGGCTCGACCGAGGCGCGCGCCAGGGTGATCACATATTTCCCGTCGAGGCCGCGTTCGGCGGCGGCGGTCGCCGCGGCGGCGCGGGCGAAATCGGGCAGCCCGTCGAGTTCGCCCTCGTCGAGCACCAGCCGCCATTCGTCCTCGTCATGCAGCACGTTCTGGCCGAAGTGGGTGTGCAAACTCGCCAGCCGCTCAGAGATTGCCGCCATACGCTTCTTCTGGGCCGGGTCGAGCCGCGCGCCGCTGCGCACCAGGCGCAAATGATGGCGCTCCAGCACCCGAAGCTGCTCCGGGAGCAGCGCGAGCCGGTCGCGCTCGCGGTAGAGCGCGTCGATCCGGGTGAAGAGGCCGGGATCGAGCACGATGCGCATCTGGTGCGCGGCGAGCTTTGGCGCGTAGTCGCGGTCGATCGCCTGAAGCGCCTCATTGGTCGCGCTCGAATCGAGGTTGTGAAAGACCCGGCTGACCCGCTGTAAGAGCTTGCCGCTGCGTTCCAATGCCTCGATCGTGTTGGCGAAATCGGGCGCCGCGCTGGTGCCGGCGATCGCCGCGATCTCGGCTAGATGCTCGGCCATGCCGCGATCGAACGCCGGCGGGAAATGCTCCGGGCGTATCCGCTCGAACGGCGGCAGCTCGAACGGCGTATCCCAGGTTTCGAAAAACGGGTTGTCGGTCATTGCCGCCGCCATGATTAGGATCGCCTCGTGCGAAAATCCGGCCTGCGCTTTTCGAGGAACGCCGCCGTCCCTTCCTTTGCCTCGTCGGTATTGTAGTAGAGCGCCAGCGCCTCGAAGCCAAGCGCGCCGATGCCCCGGATATTCTCGCTGTCGGCGTTGAACGAGCGCTTGGCGATGGCGATTGCGGTTGGGCTCAATGCCAGGATCTCCTGGCACCACGCCTCGACCTCGGCATCGAGCTCCTCGGCCGGCACGACCTTGTTGACGAGCCCCATCTCGTAGGCTTGAGCGGCGGTGTAGCGACGGCACAGGAACCAGATCTCGCGTGCCCGCTTCTCGCCAACGAGGCGCGAGAGGTACGCCGTACCCCAGCCCGGGTCGACCGAGCCGACGCGCGGGCCGACCTGGCCGAACTGGGCCTTGCCCGATGCGATCGTCAGGTCGCACACCGTCGCCAGCACGTTGCCGCCGCCGATCGCATAGCCCTGCACCTTGGCAATGACCGGCTTCCTGCTGTCGCGGATCGCGCTGTGCAATTCCTCGATCGGCAACCCGACCAGGCCGCGCCCGCCGTAACCGCCATCGCGGGAGGAATTGTCGCCGCCGGCGCAGAACGCGCGATCCCCCGCCCCGGCGAGCACGATGACGCCGATCTCGCGGTCATCCTCGGCATCGCGCATCGCCGCGAGCATCTCTTCGACAGTCTCGGCGCGAAACGCGTTCAGCACCTTCGGGCGGTTGATCGTGATCGTCGCGATCCCGCCCTGCTTCTCGTAGAGGATGTCCTCGAACTCCATTGCCAGGCCCTCCCTGATTAAGTCGGCGCGAGCCCCAAGAGGCGGCGGGCGAGCACGAGGTGGGGCTTGTCGATCATCTTGCCGTCGAGGGCGAGGGTGCCGGCGTCCGGCTGGGCGGCGAAGGCGGCGATGACGCGCTCGGCCCACTCGCGCTCGGCGAGGCTCACCGAGAAGGCGTCGTTGATCGCGGCGAGCTGAGCCGGATGTATCGCCATCTTGGCGGCAAAGCCCGAACGCCGCGCCGCCAGGCATTCCGCCTTGAGCCCGGTATCGTCCCGGAAATCGGTGTAGATCGTGTCGATCGCGACCACCTGCGCGGCCGCTGCCGCGAGCAGGCACAGCGAGCGCGCCAGCTTGTACGGGCCGTCATACTCGCCCTCGATCGTGCGGTTGTTGCCGCCGATCACGGCGGACAGATCTTCCGCGCCCCAGGTGATCGCTTCGAGCCGCGGCGAGACGCCGGCATAGCCGCCGAGAGCGAAGACCGCAGCCGGGGTCTCGGTGGCGATCGCGATAATGCGGATCGCTCCCTGCGGCGCCCCGGCCGCCGCCTCGAAGGCCGAGAGGTAATGGTCTGCGGTGCGGACATCCTCGGGCAGACATTTCGGCAAGAGGATGCCGTCGGGCCGGCCGGCAACCGTGGCCGCGAGATCGTCGAGCGCGAGCCCGCTGACAAGCGGGTTGATCCGCACATAGCGGCGTATCCGTTCGGGACCGTGCGCCGCCAGGAACTCGCGGGCCTGCACGCGCGCCATTCCGCGGTTTGATGCGGCTACCGAATCCTCGAGGTCGAGGATCAGCGCATCGGCGCCCGATTCGAGGCCGCGCGCGAGCTTCCGCTCGCTGTCGGCCGGGACAAACAGCAGCGAGCGCATGCGTGCCTCCTCTTGCGTCCGTCATTCCCGCGAACGCGGGAATCCAGGGATCCACATTCGGTTGGCCCCGGACCCCCGCCATCGCGCGGGTGACAGTGGTGGTTATCCCGGCCTCACCTTCATCAGCGCGGCGCGGCGGCAGATCGCCACGGTCTCGCCGCGCTGGTTCAATCCCTCGTGCTCAAACTCGACGATCCCGGCGTCGCTGCGCGACTTGCTGCGCCGGGTCGCGATCACCGTCGTCTTCACATGGATCGTATCGCCGTGAAACACCGGCTTCGGAAAGCGCACGTCAGTCATCCCGAGATTGGCGACCGTAGTGCCCAAGGTCGTATCGCCGACGCTGATGCCGATGACGAGGCCGAGGGTGAAGATGCTGTTGACGAGGGGGCGGCCGAACTCGGTCGTCTTCGCGAATTCGGCATCGAGGTGCAGGGGCTGCGGGTTCATCGTCAGGCAGGTGAACAGCACGTTGTCCATCTCGGTGACAGTGCGGGTCATCGCATGCTCGAAAACCTGGCCTTCGACAAATTCCTCGAAATGGAGCCCGGCCATGGCCTCACACCCCCTTGAATACCGGCCGGCGCTTTTCGACAAAGGCGGCGACCGCCTCCTTGTGGTCCTCGGTGAAGGCGCAGCGCGCCTGGTGCTCGGCTTCGAAATCGAGGACGGTCTGGAAGTCCTCGGTCTCGGCAGCCAGGAGATTGCGCTTCATATAGCCGAGCGCGACACGCGGGCCGTCGGCGATGCGCCGCGCCAGCCCCATCGTCTCAGATAAGAGTTCGTCGTCGCCGACCACGCGGTTGACGATGCCGAGTTCGCCCGCCTTGTCGGCGTCGATGATGTCGGCGGTGAAATAAAGTTCGCGCGCCTTCGCGGTGCCGACGAGGCGGGTCAGGCTCCACGAGCCGCCGTAGTCGCCCGAATAGCCGATTCGGGCAAAGGCGGTGCCGAAGCGCGCCGATTTGCCGGCGATCCGCAAGTCGCAGGCGAGCGCGAGGCCGAGCCCGGCGCCGGCGACCGGGCCGTTAATCATCGCGATCACGACCTTCGGCATGCGGCGCAAGAGGAGCGGAAGGCGATGCGCGTGACGCAACCCCTCGACCCGGTCCTCGAAACTCTGGTTGGCGCCGCGGCTTTCCATGGTTTTCACATCGCCCCCGGCGCACCAGCCGCGCCCCGCCCCCGCGATGACGATCGCGCCGACACTGTGGTCGCCCGCCAGCCGCTCCAGCGCTTCCGTCAGCCCGGCCGTCATCGCCGGCGACAAGGCGTTGAGCCGCTCCGGGCGGTTGAGGGTTAGCGTCGTGATGCCGTTGTCGGTGTTTTCGATGAGATCGGTCATGGCATGTCTCCTGGCGGGCGTTTGCTGATCATAGCTCACCATGGAGACACGGAGGACACGGAGTTGTTGGGACCGCGGGCGTCTCGCCTGCAAGGCGGGCCGGGATGGCCGCGGTCCATCGCATGAATATATTTCCGTGCCCTACGTGTCTCCGTGGTGAATCCTCGATCGAGATTGCGTCGCCGCCCTCGCAATGACAGAAACGGCGTATGAAAACCGTACGCGTCGTTTGTGCGCATGATTGCCCGGATATGTGCTCGCTGTTGGCCGAGGTCGAGGGCGGGCGCGTCAAGCGCATCAGGGGCGACCCCGACCAGCCCTTCACCGCCGGGTTTGCCTGCGCCAAGGTCAACCGCGACGCCGAGCTGGTGCATTCGTCGGAGCGGCTGACAACGCCGCTGCGCCGGGTGGGCGCGAAGGGCGAAGGCAAGTTCGCGCCGATCGGCTGGGAGGAGGCGCTCGACGAGATAACCTCCCGCTGGCGCTCGATCATCGCCGAGTCGGGCCCTTTGGCCCTTCTCGGCTATGCCTACAGCGCGCATCAGGGACAGATGAACCGCGGCCTCGTGCTCGGCCTCTTTCACGCGCTGGGCACGAGCCGGCTCATCGCCGGGACGGTGTGCGACACCTGCTGCGAGGAAGCGTGGAACATGACGGTTGGCCCCATCGGCGGGGCCGATCCGGAGGCGGTCGACGAATCCGATCTTATCGTCTCGTGGGGCGCCGACCTCGTCGCCACCAACGTCCATTTCTGGGCCAAGGTCGAGACGGCGCAAAAGCGCGGAGTGAAGCTCGTCGTCATCGACCCGCGCCGCAGCCGCACCGCGCGGGGCGCCGACCAATTCCTGCAGATCCGCATCGGCACCGACGCCGCGCTGGCGCTTGGGATCATGCACATCCTCAAGCGCGACGGGCTCATCGACCGCGACTATATCGCCGCGCACACCGTGGGTTTCGAGCGGCTGGAAGCGGAGATTTTGCCGCGCTTTGCGCCGGCGCGGGTTGCCGAAATCACCGGTCTTGCCGAAGCTGACATCGAGCGATTTGCCGCGATGTACGGCGCCGCCAAACGCTCGTTCATCCGGCTGGGCGAAGGCATGACGCGGCTGGCGCGTGGCGGCGAGGCATTGCGCGCGGTGGCGGCGTTGCCCGGGGTGAC
>JBARKH010000290.1:0-4047 GCA_049801295.1 Allostellaceae bacterium
CGCCCTCCCGCCGATAAGTCCGGCGGTGCTCCTCCGTCCACATTGCCGTTCACCATCACGGTGAGTCCCGTTACCGTGAATCACGCAATCGGGCGCGACGCAACACCCTTTTGGGTCAGGTTCTAAGTGAATTGGCGTCCCGAAGAGGGAAGGGGACCTACCCCTTCGCCACCTGATGCCGGGCGAGGTGCTCTAGCACGCGCACGAGCCCCGAATGGTCCCAACCCTTGCCTCCCAAGGCGGCGGCGGCGTTGAACAGCTCCTGGGTGGTGGCCGTGTTGGGCAAGGAGAGGTTGAGCGCTCGGGCGCCCGATAGGGCGAGGCTCAGATCCTTCTGGTGCAATTCGATGCGGAAGCCGGGGTCGAAGGTGCGCTTGATCATCCGCTCGCCGTGGACTTCGAGGATGCGCGAGGAGGCAAACCCGCCCATCAGTGCTTCCCGGACCTTGGCGGGATCGGCGCCGGCCTTGGAGGCGAACAACAAGGCTTCGCCGACCGCCTCGATGGTTAAGGCGACAATGATCTGATTGGCGACCTTGGTGGTTTGTCCGGCACCGACATCACCGACGAGCGTGATGTTCTTGCCCATCAGCTCGAACAAGGGCCTGACCCGGTTGAAGGCAGCCTCGGTGCCGCCGACCATAATCGTCAACGAGGCCGCCTTCGCGCCGACCTCGCCGCCCGAGACCGGGGCGTCGACATAGTCGCAGCCTTTCTTGGCGATCTCGGCGGCGAACGCCTTGGTTTCGATGGGCGAGATCGAGCTCATGTCGATGATTGTCTTGCCCGGCTTGAGCCCGGCCGCGACACCATCGGCGCTGAACAGCACGTTCTCCACATCCGGTGTGTCGGGCACCATGATGATGATGGTTTCGGCGTGCTCGGCGACGGCTTTGAGGGTGTCGCACATCGTCGCGCCTGCGCGGATTTCCGGCGGCACCGTACGCTTGCCGTAGACGAAGAGCTCGTGCCCGCCTTTCATCAGATTGTGGGCCATGGGCCGCCCCATGATGCCGAGGCCTACAAAACCGATTCTCATGATGCGTCTCCGTGGGGGTGTCTGGCGATGGCGGCACAGTGCACAGGTCGCGAGGCTGGCTCAAGGCGTCATAATCAACGCGGTCATTGCGAGGAGCGAAGCGACGAAGCAATCTCGGTAAGGCGAGCGGGACTGGCATGCGATTAGATCGCTGCGTTCGCCATGACATTCGGGGATGGGGTAATCAATGCTGCGCGCACTTTCGCTGTTGGTCGTCGTCCTGCTTGCCGCTCCGGCCACCGCGCAGGAGTACCAGTCGAAGGAACTGGCCGATGCGGCCACCGCGTATCGCCAGGAGCTAATCGACAGCATTCCCGCTGCCAAGAAACAGCCGGCGCTGATCCCCCGGCTGCACCGCGATGCCGACGCCGAATACCGCGCCAACCGCTACGCCCAAGCAATCGACGACCTCAGCCACGCGATCGCCTATGGCGCCGATGACGGGCTGGTTTGGCTGCGCCTTGCCCAGGCCCAAGCGGAAGCGCGCGACGACCACTTTCCGGCGAGCGCCTACAACGCCTATCGCAAATCATCGGACCCAGTGGAGCGGGGCGTCGCGCTGTTCCTGATCGGCCGCGACTTTGACCACCACGACAAACCGAAAGAGGCGCTCAGTGTGTTCGAGGCCGGGCTCGCGCTGACCCGCTCCGCCAATATCGCCGAGCGGGTCGAGCAGTTGCGCCGGCTCGTCGCCTTCCGGGTGACCAAGGTCGAGATCGCGGCCGAAAGCAATACGCCACGCGCCTGTCTGCGCTTCAACGAGAAGATCGCGACCGGGGCCGATATTTCCTACGGCGATTATGTGCGCACGACGCCGGAGCTGACCGGGATCGTCACCGCCCGCGGCGATGTGCTGTGTCTCGATGGCCTGAAGCACGGCGAGACTTACGAGGTCGAGCTGCGTCCCGGTTTTCCCGCAATCACCGGGGAAAAGACGCTCGAGAGCTGGAAGAGCCGCATCGTCGTCCCCGACCGGAAGCCAGCGATCAGCTTTGCCGGCACCGGTTATGTGCTGCCGCGCGAGGGGAGCGCCGGGCTGCCGGTCACCACGATCAATCTCGACAAGGTGAAGCTCCGGCTGGTGCGGATCAACGAGCGCAACCTCGTCCCCAGCATCAACGCCGAAAAGCTGACGATGAGCTTTGATCCGGACAGCGTCGACGAATTGATCAACCAGAGCGGCAGTCTCGTCTGGCAGGGCGAGATGACAATCACCGCCGAGCGCAACCGCCCGGTCGCCACCGCGATCCCGCTTGGCGAGATCCTGCGCGACAAGGGAACCGGGGTTTATCTCGCTGTCGTCGACAAGCCCGACACGAAGCAGGGTGACGGCAGCCAGCCGGCGACCAATTGGGTGCTCGTCTCAAATCTGGGTCTCACTACCTATAGCGGCCGCGACGGGATGGCGGTCGCGGTGCGCTCGCTCGGTGACGCGAAGCCAGTGGCCGCGGTCACGCTCAAGCTCTATGCGCGCAACAACGCCGAGCTTGCTTCGGTCACGAGCGATAAGGACGGGCTCGCCCGCATCCCCGGCGGGCTCCTGCACGGCAGCGGAGGCGACGAGCCCTTCGCGGTCATGGCCTATGGTCCGGGCGGCGATTTCAATTTCCTCGAGGTCGGCCGCGCCGCCTTCGACCTCTCCGATCGCGGGGTCAGCGGCGCCCCGCAGCCGGGGCCGGTCGACGGCTTTCTCTATACCGATCGCGGCATCTACCGCCCGGGCGAGGCGGTGCATCTGACTGCTCTCGCGCGCGATGACAAGGCCGCATCAGTCGCCGGCCTGCCGCTGACCCTGCGCCTGTTGCGGCCGGACGGCGTCGAAGTCGACCGCCGTCAGCTGACCGACGGCAAGCTTGGCGGCTACGCCGAGACCTATCAGCTGGCGCGCGATGCGCGCATCGGCACCTGGCGGGTCGAGTTGAAGCTCGATCCAAAGGCGCCGGCGATCGGCAGCGCCGAGTTTCGCGTCGAGGATTTCGTCCCGCCACAGCTCAAATTAGAGCTGTCCGCCGCCGACCAGCCGATCCGGCCGGGTGTGCCGTTTCCCGTCGGGGTGACCGCGAAATACTATTATGGCGCGGCCGGTGCCGGGCTCGCGGTCGAGGCCGAGGCGACGATCGCGCTCGACGAAGAGCCCTACCCGAGCGAGCCCGGCTTTCATTTTGGCCTCGCCAACGAGGACTTTTCGGGCAAGACCGTCGATCTCGACGCGCCGTCAACCGATGATGCCGGCAGATCGAGCGTTACCCTCGCCCTCACCGATCTGCCCGATCTGACGAAGCCGCTGGCGGCGACCATCCGGGTCAGCGTCTTCGAACCGAGCGGACGTCCGATCAACGAAACTGTGACCCGGCCGATCCGCACACGCCCGCTGGCGATCGGGCTGCGGTCGCCCGCTGGCGAAGATGCGATTCCCGAGGGGCAGCCGGCCAGCCTCGACATCATCGCCCTCGATGGCGACGGTAAGCGCGTCGACGCAAAGGGCCTGCGCTGGGAGTTGCTGCGCGAGAGCTGGCAATACGACTGGTACTCGGTCAACGGCAGCTGGCGCCACCGGGTGCAGGTGCGCGATCAGCCGCTCGAAACCAGCAAGCTCGATATCGGCGCCGATGGCCTCGCCACCCTCGCGCGGACCCTGCCTGCCGGGCGCTACCGCTGGGAGGTCACGGACGGCGCGAGCGGCGCGCAAACGAGCCTGCGCTTTCATGTCGGCTGGTGGGTGGAGGCCGCCTTGCCGGACGTCCCCGACAAGTTGACCGCGATCCTCGACAAGGCAACCTACCAGCCGGGCGAGACCGCACGGCTCCTCATCAAGGCGCCGTTCGCGGGCGAAGCGGAGCTGGCGATCGCGTCGGATCGTATCCTCGCGCTGCGCTCAGTGAAGCTGCCGCTCGAGGGGGCGACGGTCGAGATCCCTGTCGATGCCGCCTGGGGCAGCGGGGTCTATGCGCTGGTCAGCGCCTATCGTCCACAAAACGCGGGGTCGGCGCCGGCAGCGGGCCAAGGGG
>JBARKH010000291.1:0-17281 GCA_049801295.1 Allostellaceae bacterium
GCTTTCCGCCGAGCGCCCCCTCGCGCGAACTGGCCGAGACCGCCAACGCCTTTCTTGCCCCCGGCGGGGAGAGCCTGGCCGCCGCCGAGCCGGCGCCCGATGCGCTCCCCGATTCACTGCTCGGCACCGCGCGCGCCCAGTTGCACGGGACCTACATCCTCGCCGAGACCGCGACCGGCATCGTCCTGGTTGACCAGCACGCTGCCCATGAGCGCCTCGTCTATGAAAAGATGAAGGAGGCGATGGCCCAGCATGGCGTGGCGCGCCAGACGCTGCTCTTGCCAGAGATCGTCGAACTCGATCCCGCGCTCGCCGCCCGCCTCGCCGCGCGCGCCGACGAACTCGCCCAATTCGGCCTCGTCCTCGAACCCTTTGGTGCGGGTGCGGTTATCGTGCGCGAGGTGCCGGCCGTAGTCGCCGGGCTCGATATTCGGGCGATGGTCTGCGATCTCGCCGACGAACTCGCCGAATGGGGCGATGCGCTCGCCCTGCAGGAACGGGTCGAGAGCGTCTGCGGCACCTTGGCGTGCCATTCAAGCGTGCGCGCCGGGCGCCGACTCGCCCCGGCGGAGATGGACGCGCTCCTGCGCCAGATGGAGGTCACCCCCAACAGCGGCCAGTGCAATCACGGCCGCCCGACCTTCGTCACCCTCGCGCTCAGCGATATCGAACGCCTGTTCGGCCGGCGCTGACCGCCCCGTGGCGTGGCTCCGCGCCGCCTCGATCAGCTGATCGGGGCGAACGGGCGGCTGGGTCAGCCGTCGCCGCCCTCGCTGGCCGAAAGGAGCTGGGTCGGGAAGCCGGCGGCAACGAGAGCGTCGATCAGCGTATCGACATGCCGCCGGTTTTGGGTTTCGACCACCACATCGAGTTCGGCGCGTTTGACCGAGGTGTCGTGAAAGAGGCGCTGATGGT
Organism: Allostellaceae bacterium; assembly: GCA_049801295.1. Taxonomy (GTDB): domain Bacteria; phylum Pseudomonadota; class Alphaproteobacteria; order ATCC43930; family CGMCC-115725; genus DATARH01. The sequence continues at coordinate 916 of JBARKH010000291.1, forward strand.
GCACTTCGACGATATTGCCGCCGAGCCCGCCGATGACGCCAGAGACCTGGGACAAGACGCCGGGCAGGTCGGGTAATTGCGCACGCAGCCGCACTAACCGGCCGCCGCGCACCAGGCCCCGCATCAATAACGAAGCGAGGAGGCGCGCGTCGATATTGCCGCCGGTCAGAACGACCCCGACGCGGTGTCCGCGAAAGCGCTCGGGCTCGGCCAGGAGCGCGGCGACGCCCGCGGCCCCAGCGCCTTCGACAATCAGCTTCTGCCGCTCGATCAACAATTCAACGGCGCTCTCGAGCTGGCGCTCGCCCACGAGGCGCACCGCATCGACCAGTGCGGCGACGATGCGGCGGGTGATCTCGCCCGGCTCCTTGACCGCGATGCCTTCCGCGAGGGTCGTCGCCTCGACCGGCAAGCCCGGTTCCTCGCCACGCAGGATCTGGTACATCGAGGGGTAGAGCGCCGACTGCACGCCGATGATCTCGATGTCCGGGAATAGCGCCTTCGCCGCCACTGCGATGCCGGAGATGAGCCCGCCGCCGCCGATCGGCACGAAGATTGTGTCGAGGTCCGGGCAATCGGCGAGCATTTCGAGCGCGATCGTGCCCTGTCCCGCGATCACCGCCAGATCGTCATAGGGGTGTATCGGGACAAAGCCGCGCTCCTCGGCGAGAGCATCGGCGCCGCGCCGCGCGTCGACGAGGCTTTGCCCCTTGAGGACCACCCTGGCGCCAAGCGCTTCGGTGCGGTCGATCTTGGTGAACGGGGTCCCTCCCGGCATCACGATCGTTGCCGGGATGCCGAGCCGGCGGGCGTGGTAGGCGACGCCCTGGGCGTGGTTGCCGGCCGACATCGCGACAACCCCGATACGGCGCTCGGCCGGGGTGAGGCTCAACAGCTTGTTGAGCGCGCCGCGCTCCTTGAAGGCACCGGTCGGGTGCAGCGTCTCGAGCTTGAGAAAAACCTCGCACCCGGCCAACTCCGATAGCGAAGCGGCGCGGATCGTGGGGGTGCGCGCCACCGCTCCGGAGATCGCCGTCTGGGCGCGGCGTACATCCTCAATCGTCACCGGCAGTTCGTTCATTTCGGTGGTTCCAATTTCAGCGTGGCGCCAGGGTCAACGTAGAAATGGGTGCCGCGCGGCCGGGTACGAGCCAGTCGAACTGCCGCCAGCGCTGCAACAGGTCCGAGAAATGCGGCGAAAGCGGGTTACCCGACTGACCGGGGACCGCGATCATACGCGCGTCGGCGGGGGAAGCGAGATCGGTGATGATGCGCAGTCCCGCACCAAAGCGTTGCGCGTAGGGATCTGCCGCGTCGCGGATCGTGGTCGAGCCGCGGTTGACTGTATCGAAGCCCCCCGGCGTTGGCACGCTGAGCTGTATCCAATCGCGCAACAGCGCGATCCGCCCGAAGACCGGGTTCTCGAGCCGGGCGATATGGGCGCGTCCCCATTGCCATTGCAGCATCTCCGGACCATAGGTCCGGCCGAGGGCGGTGAGCGCGGCATCGAGCGCGCTCACCAGCAGCGCATCGCAGCTCCCGACCTTCTCCTTCGGGCCACCGCACCACCCCGGATGTACGGTCAGCACCGCTTCGATGACCCGTGGCTTGAGATCCCAATAGTCGGCCGCCGCCTCGCCCAGATGGCGCAGAAACACATCATGGGCAAATTCCCGCAGCCACGCCGTAAACAGCAACGGCTCGACCTTGTCGGGGTCCATATGGAAATCCCAGCCAGCCAGGCGTTCGATCGCCTCGCGCGCCATTCGGCTCCCCGGCACAATCCTGGTCATCAGCGGCACGAGCCGGCGCGCAGCGATTGACAGCGTATCGGCCTCGACGGCGGCGCTCGCAGCGGGAGACTGCAGCGGCGTCGCGGCGAGCAACTCGGTGATGCGCTGGGCGCGGTTCGGCAGATCCCAGTCGCGCGACAGGAAATAGGGATAGGTCTCGGGCACGATTTTGTTATTGGCGCTGACAAACCGCCCCGAAGCGGGGTTCGCTGCCTGCGGCAGTTCGGCAAACGGGATCACCCCGGTCCAGTCGTACTCTCCGCTCCAGCCCGGTACTGGGAGCCAGCCATTTCCCTTTTTGCGGATCGGGATGCGGCCGGGCGCGATAAACCCGATGGCGCCGGCGCGATCGCCGTAAACGATGTTCTGCTGCGGGCCGACCCAGGATTGCAGCGCCGTGCGGAACCCGTCCCAATCGGCGGCGCGGTCAATCCCCCAGAGCGCTTCGGCCGTGCCGTCGTCGGCGGTGAGAAACGTCGCCGCCAGCGATAGGACATAGCCCTCATCGGCCGAACCGGAGGGCAGGGCGTCGGACAATACCGGGCCGTGGCGGGTCGTGCGGATATTCAGGCTGACCGGTGCCGCGCCCTTGACCGCGATCGTCTCCCGCCGGCTCAGGAAGGCTTCGCTGCCTCCGGGCGTCAGATAACGGCCGGGGTCGGCGGGATCGATCTTCTCGATAAAGAGGTCTTCGACATCGCCGCCGGTCGTCGTGAAGCCCCAGGCGACCCGGTCGTTGTGGCCAGCGACGACAAACGGCGCGCCGGCGACGGTGCCGCCGGCGATATCACGCGCCGGGGTCTTTAGTCGCGCCAGATACCAGAAGCCCGGTGCGCTGAGGCCAAGATGCGGGTCGTTGGCGACGAGCGGCTTGCCGCTCGCGCTGTGCGCGCCGTCGACGACCCAGTTGTTGGAGGCGTAGATCGGGCCGACCCCCGGCGGCAATGCCGCGTAGAGGCGGTCGAGCGGGAGCTGGCGATAGATCGTCGCCAGCCCCGCCAAGGTGGTCGGCGCATCGTCCGGGTATTCGGGGTAGAGGAACGCGAGGTCCTCGGGCGACACCGTCCGCAGAAGGCGCGCGCGCAGCAATTCGCCGCGATAATTCCCGGCGAGCAGCAGATCCATCAGCTTGCCCCAAACGAGGCCGTCAGCCGGGCGCCACGGCTCCGGCGCGAAGCGGAGCAGCAGGAATTCGGGCGGCAACGCACCGGGGCGGGTGGCGAGAAAGGCGTTGACCCCGGCAGCGTAGGCCTCGAGCCCGCGCCGGACCGGCTCGGATAGCGAGGCGAATTCCGCTTCGGCCAGACGGTAAATTCCGAGGGTCCGCATCAGCCGGTCGATCCCCACCGCTTGCGCGCCGAAAATCTCCGCGAGCCGACCGGCGCCGTTGCGCCGCATCAGCTCCATCTGGAAGAGCCGATCCTGGGCATGGGCATACCCCAGCCCGAAGGCGGCATCCTCGTCATCGGAAGCGGTGATCAGCGGAATGCCGTCGCCGTCGCGGGCAATTGTCACCTCGCCCTTGAGGCCCTCCACGACGATGCGGCCGGCGACCTGCGGCAGCGACGAGCGGAGATAGAGGAAGATGCCGCCGCTGAGGACGAGCAGCAGCACGAGGGCACCGACGACAATGCGGCGGATCAGCACGATGGCGTCATCCCGGCGCAGGCCGAGACCCAATGTTCAGCCGTCTCAGGCTCCGATGCGTGGATCCGGGCCTTCGCCGGGATGACCGGTGTAACGGTTGAAGCGGTCGGCGGTCGAATGGCGGTTAGCTCACAACCCCAGTTCGCGCAGAATCGCCTCGCGATCGGCGTCGAGGTCGGGGGCGGCGTCGCGGGTCGGTGGGTCGGCGAAGGCGGAGAATTTCATTGGGTTGCCGGCGAGCTGGAGGGGCCCGGTCACCTTGTCGTCGACCGCGACCAGCATGTTGCGCGCCGAGGTCTGCGGGTGCGCGAGCGCCTGCGCGACATTGTTGACCGGTCCGCACGGTATCCCCGATTTTTCGAGGACGGCGAGCCAATGCTCTGTCGTGCCGCGCCGCAGCACCCCCTCGATCTCAGCCTTAAGCGCTTCCTGGTGCTGGTTGCGCAAGGGGTTGGTCGTGAACAGCGGGTTGTCGGCGAGGTCCGGCCGGTTCAGTGCCTGGGTGAGCTTGGCGTAGAGGCTGTCATTCCCGGCGGCGATGATGATATGGCCGTCACTTGTCGCGAAAGCCTCGAACGGCGTGATCGAGGGATGGCGCGCCCCCATCGGCCCCGGGATCTCGCCGGTTGTCGTATAGCGCATGATGGCGTTCTCAAGGAGCGCCAGCTGGCAGTCGAAGAGGGCGACATCGACCTTGGTCGCCTCGCCCGTGCGCTCGCGATGCAGGAAGGCAGCGTTGAGTGCGATCGCGGTATAGAGGCCGCCGGCGAGGTCGCCGACCGAGGTGCCGACCCGCACCAGGGGCCCGTCCGGGATGCCGGTGATGCTCATGATCCCGCCCAAACCCTGCACCACCATGTCGTAGGAGGGATAGTGCGAATAGGGGCCGGTGTGGCCGAATCCCGAGGCAGCGGCATAAATCAGGCGCGGGTAGCGCTGGTGCAGGCTGTCCCAGCCATAGCCGAGCTTTTCCATCGTGCCGGGCCGAAAGTTCTCGACCAGCGCATCGCCCTTGTCCAGGAGGCGCTCGAAGATGTCACGGTCGGCGGGGGCCTTGAGGTCGAGAACGATCGATTCCTTGCCGCGGTTGACGCTGGCGAAATAGGTCGATTTGCCACCCTTGAACGGGCCGTATTGGCGAGCATCGTCGCCGGATTTAGGGGCTTCGACCTTGATCACGCGGGCGCCCAATTCCGCGAGGAGCAGCGTGCAATAGGGGCCGGCGAGGATGCGCGAGAGATCGATGATGGTGATGCCGGAAAGCGGCCCAGCCTGTGGCATGCCTAGGTCCTCCTGGGAGATCCTCGTGGTGCGGGCGAGCCGTCAATAGCGCAGGGCGGGACGGTATCGCAATCGGGGAGCGCCTCGGGGTCACCCCTAGCCGCGCCCGCTACGCGGTGTGCTCTCGACCCGCTCTGCCAGGCGGTCGTATTGCAGAGCCACGTCATCTACATGTTCTCTAATCCCGGCGGCCATCGCCTCGCTCGCCAGTTGGTGCACCCGCGCAGCGTGGTGACGATAATATTCCGCCGGCAAGGACGGCATGGTCAGCGGCTGCTCCATCGTACTCTATCGCCCTCGCGGAATATTCTTTGAACCCATAACGCGCCCCCGACGCCATAACCCGAAGAATCCGGGAAAAGCCTCCCGATCGGCACGGCAATCGTTGCAGCGTGGCAGATGGTGACTTGAACGTTGGGCTGGTCGGGCCATCCTATTACCTTCCGGGTCGATCACGCCGTGCTATTCCTGCGGGAGCGGCGAGGCGTCCATCATGATCAGCCGTTAAAGATCGGGGGGCAGGGATGCGAGGGAAACCCAATTACCGTTTTGGCCGGGCCGAGCGCGACCGCGCCAAGAAGGCCAAGCGGGAAGAGAAGGTCAAGGCGCGACAGGAACGCGCCGCGTCGCAGCAGCCGGAGGTCGCCGCAACGCCGCACGACGGTGATGAGCCCGCGCCCGAGTAACCCCTCAATAGCCTTCCCGCTCGAGGCGCTTGCGCAGCATCTTGCGATGCCGGCGCACCGCCTCGGCCTGTTCGCGAGCGCGGCGCTCCGACGGCTTTTCATAAGCCCGGCGCCGCTTCATCTCGCGAAACGTGCCCTCGCGCTGCATCTTCTTTTTCAGCACCCGCAGGGCCGAGTTGATATCGTTGTCCCGAACAAAAACCTGCATCGCGGCCTATCCTATCTAGATGACTGGCAGGCCGCCGCCCATGCCGGTCGGCATGGGCGGGAAGCAGGCCAAAAGCGGCGTTCGGCTAGAACCCCATGCCGCCCATTCCGCCGTCGTGGTCGTGCGGCATGCCGTTCGGTTTCGGTTCCGGCCGGTCGGTCACCATCGCCTCGGTAGTGATCAAGAGGCCGGCGACCGAGGCGGCGTCCTGCAACGCCACCCGAACCACCTTGGCCGGGTCGACGATGCCGGCTTTGACCATGTCCTTGTAGTCGCCCGCCTGAGCGTCATAGCCGTAATTCGGGTCGGCCTTGTCAGCCAGCTTGCCGACGACGACCGATCCGTCGGTCCCGGCGTTCTCGGCGATCTGCCGGGCCGGCGCCTGGAGCGCCTTGCGGACAATCTGGATGCCGAACTTCTGGTCGCTGTTGGCCGGGGTCAGCCCGTCGAGGACCTTGGACGAATAGAGCAGCGCAACGCCGCCGCCGGCGACGATTCCTTCCTCGACCGCGGCCTTGGTCGCGTGCATCGCGTCGTCGACGCGGTCCTTGCGCTCCTTGACCTCGACCTCGCTGCCGCCGCCGACGCGGATCACCGCGACGCCGCCGGCTAGCTTTGCAAGCCGCTCCTGCAACTTCTCCTTGTCGTAGTCCGAGGTCGTCTCCTCGATCTGCGCCTTGATCTGGCCGACGCGGGCGAGGATCGCTTCCTTGGTGCCGGCGCCGTCAATGACCGTCGTATTCTCCTTTTCTATACGCACCCGCTTGGCGCGCCCGAGCATGTCGATCGTCACGTTCTCAAGCTTGATGCCGAGGTCTTCGCTGATCACCTGACCGCCGGTCACGATCGCCAGGTCCTCGAGCATCGCCTTCCTGCGATCACCGAAGCCGGGTGCCTTGACCGCCGCGACCTTGAGCCCGCCGCGCAGCTTGTTGACGACAAGCGTGGCGAGAGCCTCGCCTTCGATATCCTCGGCGACGATCAACAGCGGTCTCGAGCTCTGCACCACCGCTTCAAGGATCGGCAGCAGCGTCTGCAGGCTGGAGAGCTTGCTCTCATGCAAGAGGATGTATGGGTCGTCGAGTTCGGCCAGCATCTTCTCCGGGTTGGTGACGAAATAGGGTGAGAGATAGCCGCGGTCGAACTGCATCCCTTCGACGATGTCGAGCTCGGTTTCGAACGATTTGGCCTCCTCGACCGTGATGACGCCCTCGTTGCCGACCTTTTTCATCGCCTCGGCCAGCATGCGGCCGATTTCCTTGTCGCCATTGGCCGAGATCGTGCCGACCTGGGCGATCTCGTCATTGGTCGAGACCTTCTTCGCGCGCTTGGCGATATCGGCGACGACTGCGTCGACCGCGAGGTCGATACCGCGCCGCAGATCCATCGGGTTCATCCCGGCGGCGACCGCGCGCACGCCCTCCTTCACCAGCGCGTGCGCCAGGATGGTCGCGGTCGTGGTGCCGTCGCCGGCTTCCGTGCTGGTTTTACTGGCGACCTCCTTGACCATCTGGGCGCCCATGTTCTCGAACTTGTCGCTGAGCTCGATCTCCTTGGCAACCGTCACTCCGTCCTTGGTGATCCGCGGCGCGCCGTAGGATTTATCGAGCACCACGTTGCGGCCCTTGGGTCCGAGCGTGACGCGGACCGCGTTGGCGAGCGTATCGATGCCGCGCAGCATGCGCTCGCGCGCGTCGCTACTATGGCGAATGTCTTTTGCAGCCATGATTACTTTCCCCTTCAGCGGGCAATAACGCCCATTATATCGGATTCTTTCATGATGATGAGGTCCTCGCCATCGAGCTTGACCTCGTTACCTGACCATTTGCCGAATAACACCCGATCGCCGGCCTTGACATCGAGCGCTTGGATCTTTCCATCCTCGCCGCGGATCCCCGGCCCGACGGCGACGACTTCGCCTTCGCTCGGCTTTTCGCGTGCGGTATCAGGGATCAGGATGCCGCCGGCGGTTTTCTCGATTTCACCGACGCGGCGGATCACCACCCGGTCGTGCAGAGGCCGGAATTTCACTCAGGTTCTCCTTGAAGGCAGCCGACCCCCGAGCCGACAGGCCAACGAGCGCCCGAGGGCGTTCGACGCAACGCCTGTTGTGCTGTGCCGCTTATATGGGATGCCGCGGATTGCGCACAATCGCGATTCGCCTGGAATCGGCGTTTTGCCCCGCCCCCGGCCACCCCGCTAGCGTAACGTGGGCAGCAAGGAACCGTGGTTGGCGTCGCCCGCCAGCGAGAAAAGCGACCCGCCGGAATGGCCGGTTGCGAACAGCAGCGGACCACCGGCATGGAGTTGCTCGTTGGCGGCGATTGCCCCCGGCAGATAGTTGGACGGGCCGCCGGAGTTTGCCGCACTGGAGATTGGGCTGGCCGGAGCGATATCGCCAAACATCAGGCGCGGCAAGGCTGCTGCTGCCGCCGCGGTGGTGTTGGTGATCGTGAATTTGTCGCTGGCCAGGAAAGTCGAGACCGGGTCGGTCCTGTGCTGCTGGATAATGAACCGGAACACCTCGCTGCCGCTTGCCGCGCCGGTATCGATAATCCCCACCGAGACCTGCACGCTCGCGACACCGGCGGCAAAATTCACCTCCATATCGTTGACGAACGTGTAATCGCCGTTATTGGTGAATCCCTGATCCTGAACGACGCTGGCATAAACCACCGCCGGTCCGCTCGCATCCGTGCGCTTGATCGTAAACGTCAGGTGACCGGCATTATCGAGGACGCTCGCCGGGTTCGGCGAGATCGTATAGGGCGCCGGCGGAGTGAGGTTTTCGGTGATGAGGGTGCCACCGTTGCCGTCGCCGGTGAGGTGGAAGAAATCGCCGGCGAAATTCTGGCTGGGATCGAGCTTGATGTTAAACGTGCCGCCGTTCTCGATGACCCGCAGCACGTTATTGACCCCGAGCGTGGCGGTGCCGGTGTTTCTGAACGACATAAACGGCAGATCGAAGGTGTCGCCGATATGGAAACCCGACACCGCGCCGTTCAGTACCGAACCCTTTTCGATGACGACTCGGTCATTGCCGGTGCCCAGGCAGACCGCGATGCCCCCGGTGCCGGTGATGGTGCCGAAATTAACGATCGTGGCGACCCCGTTACCGGTGATCTGAGCGCCGATGCTCCCGCTGATTGTGGCTCCGGTCGCCCCGATGCTGCCGTTGGTGATGGTGCCGGCTCCGTGCATCAGGACTCCGGCGGCGGTGCTGATAATGCTTCCGGTATTATTCACCCGGAACGCGCCCGCGGAGTAGTTGAAACCGAGAAATACGCCACCAAAATCGCCCGATCCGCCGCCGGTAATGGTGCCGGAATTCGTCACCGTGCCGGAGCTGCGCAGATCCACCCCATCGATGCCACTCACGATGCCGGAATTGCTGACGCGGCCGCCGGCATTGAGATAGACGCCGTCCCAAGAGGTGCTGCTGCTCGCGATCGTGCCGGAGTTGCTGAGGGTGCCGGCGCCACCCAGAATGTAGACTCCGCCCTCGCCGCCGGTGATCCAACCCGAATTCTGGTTGGTGACGCGTCCGCCGGCCGTAAGCCGAACGCCGGTGCCGGACGTGCCGGTGATCTGGCCCTGGTTCACCACGGTCGCGGCGCCGCTGATGCCGATAACCCCGTTTCCCGCAGCCGTGATCCTGCCGGCGGTCTTGTTGCCGAGATAGCCGCCGCCCGCCAGGGTGACCGTCATCCCGATCAAGCCGCTGTTGAAAAGGGTCGCCGGATCGATAATCAGCGCGCCGGCCCCGGTGATCACCCCCGCATTGGTCAAGGTGCCGAGATCGACCAGCGTGCCGGCGAGGGTCAGCGTACCGGAATTCTTGAGCGTGCCCGCGCTGCCGATCGTGTTGTTGCCGCCGAGCACCCATTGCGCCCCGGCATCGACCGTGACGGTGCCGAAATGGACAAAGCTGCTGGCGACACCCGATACGGTGCCGACGCTCGCGGTTGAGCCGAGTTCGAGCGTGTTGGTCGCGCCGGCAGTGGTGCTGCCGACCGCCTCGCCGCCGAGATGATAGCCCGGGTCGAGGACGAGACGGTTTGCGCCGGCCCCGCCAAAGCTGATCGCGGTGCCGCTGCCACCGCTGATCGCGCCGGAATCAACAATGGTGCCACCGGCCAGCAGCTCGATCCCGATGCCGCCGGTGCCGATTACGGTGCCGGCGTTGACCACCGTCACGGCGCCGCCGATGCCGTGGACCGCGTTTCCCGCAGCCGTGATCTGGCCGGTGGTCTTGTTGGTGAGAACGCCGCCGCCCGCCAGGGTCACGGTCATCCCGATCGAGCCGCTGTTAAAGAGCGTCGCCGGATCGACGATCAGCTTACCGCTGCCGGCGATCACCCCGGCATTGGTCAAGGTGCCCAGATCGGTCAACGTGCCCGCGACGGTCAGCCTGTGTCCGGCGCCGATCGTGTTGTTGCTGGCGAACACCCAGCGCGCGCCGGCATCGACCTTGACCGCGCCGAACCGGACAAACTCGGTGGCGATTACCGAAGTCACCGTGCCGGCGCTGGCCGCGGAGCCCAGTTCCAGCGTGTTGGTCGCGCCGGCGCTGGCGCTGCCGACGACCTTGCCGCCGAGATGATAGCCCGGGTCGAGGATGAGGCGGTTGGCCGCGGTGCCGCCGAAGCTGATCGCGGTGCCGCTCGAGCCTCGGATCGTGCCGGCGTCGGTCACCGTGCCACCGGCTTTGAGGAAGACGCCGCTAGTGAAGCCGGACGTTCCGGTACTCTCGACCGTCCCGAAATTGAGGACGGTGCCGGCGCTGTTCTGGACCTCGACGCCCCACGCATAGCCAGAGATCAGCGCCGTGGTCGCCCCGTTCCGTCCGTTGGCGACGAAGCCGCCCGCATAGAGGCACACGCCGTCGTTCGAATTGCCGCCCACCACCGTGCCGTAATTGTTCACCGTGCCTTTCCCAACGGCGACGAACACTCCGTCGAAGGGCCCCGAGATCAACGCGTGCGTCGCACCGCTGGGGCCATTGGTGATGGTGCCGGCGTGGAGCCAGATGCCGGTGTCCGCGCTTGATGTGATCGAGCCGAAATTGACGACCGTCCCGGCGCTGTTCTGGATCCCTACCCCAAAATGGCTGCCGGAAATGACCGCGCCGGTCGCGCCGGTGGTGCCGTTGGTAACGCGGCCGGCGAACAACGACACCCCATTGCCGGCGGTACCGGTAGCGGTAATGGTGCCGCTCGTGGTGACTGTGCCGACTCCAGTGACGATGTAGACACCTTTGTATCCCTTGATCAGAGCCGCCGTGCCGGAATTGGCGACGCTGCCGCCGGCACCCAATCGGACGCCGGCTCCGTTTGTCCCGGCTTCCAGTATCGTGCCGAAATTCGCGACCGTGCCGCCATTGCTGAGGACAACACCGTAGCCGGCGCTCCCGATGCTCTCGATCGTGGCGAAATTGGTGACGCTGCCGGGGGCGAAGAAAATCGCAACCCCATTCGAATTTCCGTCGATCAGCGCGCTTGTCGCGCCGCTGGCGCCGTTGGTGACGCGGCCCCCGTCCGCCAGATATACGCTGGCGCCGAATGTACCTGTGGCCGTTATTGTGCCGTGGTTGATGACCGTACCGGTGGTGCCGCTGATTTTGACGCCGTCGGAGACCCCAGCGATCGATGCCGCAGTCGCGCTGCTTCCGCCGTTGGTGACGCGGCCGCCGCCGGAGAGCCATACACCAAGATCACTCGCCGTGATCGTGCCGGTGTTGACGAGGGTCCCGACCCCGGCGCCGGCATAGCCGAAAGTGACGCCGTCGCCTCCCGTGCCGGTGCCCGCGATGCTCCCGGAATTGGTAACGGTGCCCCCGGCCTCTAGCCACACACCTAAATTGGGACCCTCGACGGTTCCGGAGTTGACAACGGTGCCGATCGCGCCGTCGATCACCAAGCCGTCGGCGCCGGCCGAGATGAGCCCATTGCCTGCATTGGTGACACTGCCGCCAGCGGCGAGGTGGACGGCGGTGCTTGTCGCGCCGGTGCTCTTGATCGTGCCGAGATTGCTGACGGTACCGATGGTACCGCTGATGTAGGCGGCGTCGGGCACGCCGGAGATCAGCGCGCTCGCCGATGTGTTGGCAATGGTTCCGCCGGCGAATAGGGCAATCCCGCTGAAGGAGCTGGCGGCGATCGTTCCGGCATTGCTGACCGTGCCAAGCGCGGCGTCGACCTCGACGCCGCGAAAGACGCCGGTTATCTGCCCGGTGGAGGTGTTGCTGATCGACCCACCGGCACTGAAATGAACCCCGATCCCGCTTCCTCCGGAGCCTTTGATCGTGCCGCTGTTGGCGACCGTGCCAACACCGCTGAACTGGTCGATGCCGTTGAGCCAGCCCTCGATCAGCGCGCCGACGGCGTTGAAAATATGGCTCGGCCCGGAACCGGCGTTGATCCCGGAGGCACCCGTGTTTGTGCCGAGCAACGTTCCGTAGTTCTTGACCATGCCGCCGGTCAGCAGATCGACCGCCTGGGCGCCGAAACCGGTGCCGGTGCTCTGGATCGTGCCGTGATTGGTGAGCGTGCCGGCGGCCCCGAAGATCCCGACGCCGCCGTACCCGGCGATCGACGCGCTCGCCGCGTTCGTGACTCTCCCGCCGGCCCCGAGGAAGACGCCGAGGCCGAGCGAGGCGGAACTGGCGCCGATGATGGTGCCGTGATTCGTGACCGTACCGCCGGCTTCGAGATCGACGGTACGGGTGGAGGCGGCCGTGCCGGTGCTCTCGATCAGTCCGTAATTCTCGACCCTCCCGGCGACATTGAGCAGCACGACATCATTGCGGACCGCGGAGATCGTCCCGCCGACCTGATTGGTGATCGTTCCGCCGGCGCCCAGATAGACCGCCTCACCGACGGTTGCCGAGGTCACGACGATCGTGCCGGCGTTGCTGAGCGTACCGGCGGACCCACTGATGACGACGGCGAACTGCACGCTGTCGATGTCGCCAGTGACGGTGTTGGTGATCGCACCGCCGGCATGGAGCGCGACTGTCGTCGAGATGCTGCCGGAATTTACGACGGTGCCCGCACTGCTCGCGATCAGCACGCCGTGGCTGTTGCCGTGGATGACGCCGAGATTTGTGACGGTACCGCCGGCGCTTAGGTAAATACCGTTGCCGTTGGCGCCGGTGGCGGTAGAGAGAATTGTCCCGTAATTAACGACCGTACCGGAGGCGCCGCCGATGTTGATGCCATTATTGCTGCCGATGATCGTAGCGGTCGCGACGCTGGTGCTGCCGTTGGTGACGAGCCCGCCCGACTGCAGGTCGATGCCGAGCCCCTGGCTGCCAACGCTCTCCACGGTCCCCAGATTGGCCACCGTCCAGGCGGTGCCGACGGGGCCGAGAATTCCCGCGACGCCGGCGATCGTCGAGTTGACCTCGACCGCGCCGGTCGAGGTGATCGTCAGCGGCGAGGCGTAGGTCGGGAAGCTGCTGACCGAGCCAAGCGTAACGGTCTGGGTGATGATCGTCCCGGTGATCGTCGAGCCGTTGATCACTGGCACGGGGTTTCTCCGGTCGGCAGCGTGCTACCGATGCCCCGGCCGCCGATGCTCTCGACGGATTCACGGTTGCTGTTGGTCCAGGTGACCCCGTAGGCGCCGAACGGCCCGTCGCGTTTGGTGACGCATGTCGAGTTGGCCGTGAACGTGCTGGTCAAGGTTCTTGGCATGCGGTCTCCCCCAAAACAACGGCACGCTAACTGCCGGCCCCCCAAAACCCCAGATCTCTAGCGGCTTTGTTTCTTGACGGCCTCTTATGATAAATTGTCGGGTATCGGCGACGCAAGGGGTGGCACGCCCCGGAACGGGTGTTCAGGCGCTGGTGCTGCGCTGAATTCACAACAAATATGCTTAACGCGAGAACGCTGAGACTTTGGCGAGATCTGTCGGTGATTTATGGTTCGCCAGGTGAGGCGGGAACGATTCTGGCGTTTGCTCTGGCCCACCCCTCGTCCGGCCCGGCTCAGCGGTCCCCCAGCCGGTTGCCGGCGCGTCAGGATTTCTGCGGGGCGATGATGCCGAGTTGGTCGGCGAGACGCACCAGTTGCGCGACACCGGCCGCCTGCATCTTTCGCATCACCTGCCGGCGATGCATCTTCACGGTCATTTCACTGACCCCAAGCTCGCCGGCAATCTGCTTGTTCAGCCGGCCGGCGACGACCAGCGACATGACCTGGCGCTCCCGCGCCGTCAGCGTGTCCGATCGGGCGCGCAACTCGGCCAATCGCATCTCACCGGCGCGGCGGGTGCGGTCTTCCTCGAGCGCCGCCCCGACCGCGTCGAGCAGGTCCTGATCGCGGAACGGCTTGGTGAGAAACTCGACCGCGCCCGCCTTCATCGCGCGCACCGACATCGACACGTCGCCATAGCCGGTGATGAAGATGATCGGAAGCCGGGCGTTGACCTCCGCCAGGTCACGCTGCATGTCGAGACCGCTGCGCCCGGGAAAGCGGACATCGAGCACGATGCAGCCGGGGCGGTCGGCGCGGCTGCTTTGCAGGAATTCCTGAGGCGATGCGAAGAGCTCGACCGCAAACCCGACCGATTTGAACAGATTGTCGAGCGCCCGGCGCATCGATGCGTCGTCATCGATGACGACAATTGCCGGCGGTTGCTCGCTGATCGCGTCTCGCTGGTGCATCCGGACCGCTTAATGTGCTGCCGAAATGTAGGCTCGCCCATAGCGGGCGAATAGGGCATTGAAATCCCGCACCGCCGCGCGCGGCCCCGACGGATATGACCAGATCGCGCCGATGACGGCGAGGAAATCGGCGCCCGCTTCGATGAGCGGGGGACAATTTTCCTGGGTGATCCCGCCGATCGCGCAGCACGGGACGACCGTCGTCTCCGACCAGTCGCGCAGCACCTCGGGGCTGGCGCGGTGCTTGGCGGCCTTGGTGTTGCTGGGAAAGAACGCGCCGAACGCGACGTAATCGGCACCGGCTTCGGCGGCGGTTATCGCACGATCCCGGCTGTCGCCGCAGGTGACCCCGACGATGCGCTCGGGTCCGAGGAGCCGGCGCGCCTCGCCGTACGGCGCGTCCTCTTCGCCGACATGCACCCCGTCGCAATCGAGTTCGGCGGCGAGGTCGGGGCGATCGTTCATGATAAACGCGACGCCGCGCTCCTGCGCGATCGGCTGCAGCACCCGCGCGGCGCGGCGCACCGTGGCATCGTCGACGTCCTTCAGCCGCAGCTGCAAACAGGCGACATCGCCCCCGGCGAGCGCTTCCTCGAGGTCCCTGGCAAAGCGGTCGGGGTCGAACGCCGGCGGAGTAATCAGGTAAAGCCGGGTGGTTGCCGGCGTGTCATCGGTCCGAATGGTCAATCCTTTCCGTGATAGATCTTGATGATGCGGTCCAGCATGTCGAGCGCCTCGGCATCGGCCCCAGTACCTTTCGTATGATAGACGGCAACCGGCTATGAGAAATTACGCTCTCCGCCGGAGCACAGCATCAACCGCACGAGCACGGAGGTCGGCATTAGTCAGGCCTTGACGGTGGAGGCGCGGTGGATTTCGGCGATCGATTGGGCAAGGGCCACCTCGAATTCGGCGTCGCTCATCGAGACGCGAAGGTCCTGGACAAGCGCGCGCGAGAAGCTCGCGATCAGGCCGTGATTGGCGGCGAGCCGCCGGCAGGCATCGGCGCGGGTATAGCCACCGGAGAGGGCGACGACCCGGGCGACACGCGGATGATTGACCAGGGGCTTATAGAGGTCGGCGACGTCGGGCAGGGTCAGCTTGAACATGACCTGCCGGCCGGCCGGCAGCGCGTCGCTCCGCTTTTTCAGCTCGTCGAGCAGGATCGCCTCGGCGCCCTTCTTGTCCGGGCTTTTGATCGAGACCTCGGGCTCGAGAATCGGCATCAGCCCGTGTTGGGCGATGCGTTCGCCGACCTCGAACTGCTGCGCGGCGATCGCGGAGATCCCTTCTTTTGACGCGAGATTGATCACCGAGCGCATCTTGGTGCCATAGACGCCGAGCTTGACCGCGCGGTCGCACAGCTGATCGAGCTGCGGCATCGGCCGCATCAGCTGAACACCGTCTTTTTCGGGTTCAAGACCGCGGTCGACTTTGACAAACGGCACGATCTGCCGCTCTTCCCAGAGATAGGCCGCGGTCGGCTTGCCGCGCACCTCGCCATCCATCGTGCCTTCGAACAGAATCGTGCCGATGACCTTGTCGCCGGTAAAGGCCGGGGCGGTCATGATGCGCACCCGCATCTGGTGGATCAGCCGGAACATCTCGGTCTCGCCGCTGTAAGCGGTGTCCGGGATGCCGTAGAGGCGCAGCGCTCCCGGCGACGACCCGCCGCTCTGGTCGAGGGCGGCGATAAAGCCGCCCTTCTTGGACATTTGGGCCATCATCTGGTCATTGGCCATCATCATCACTCCCGAGTGAAAGCCGTGCGTTCGGCGGCATGGTAGCGAAATTGGCGGGCCGTGCGAGGCCCCCAACTCTATCAAACCGGCGGGAGCGAGGCGAGGGCATCGGCAACGCGCCGGCGCAAGAATTCGGGCGTGGCGAAGAATTCGGCGGCGAGGTTAAGCGCGGGGACCGGCCGCGCCGTCACCAGCGTCACTCTCGCCTGCGCTGCGATGTCGGCGAGGCGCTCGGCGACATCGCCGCGGCCGGTGAAGACAATGCCGTCGATCCCGGCCCGGATCGCCGCCATCACCGCGCCGGCATCCTCGCCGCAATCGAGGAGCGCCATGCACTGCGC
>JBARKH010000292.1:0-4179 GCA_049801295.1 Allostellaceae bacterium
GGGCAGCCCCAGCCCGTCCTCGGTCCGCCGCAGAGTGTCGCGCGCCGCCGCGGCGTCGAGCGCCGCGGTATTGATGCTGACCCCGACGCAGCGCGCCGCGGGGTTGGTCAAGCGCGCCGCCTCGACATTAGCGTCGATGCACAGCTTCAGATCGGGCAGCTTGTAGTGGGGCAGCCCGCGCATATGGGCGCGGGTCGGCTCGTGACACATCACCAGCGCATCCGGCTGGGCGCCGTGAATGAGGCTGAGGGTGACCCCGGCGTAGGACGCATGAAATAGCGAGCCCTGGCCTTCGATCACATCCCAATGGTCGGGGTCGTTGGCCGCGCAGAGCCATTCGACCGCGCCCGACACGAAATCGGAGACGACCGCATCGATCGACACGCCGTCGCCGGCGATGAAGATGCCGGTTTGGCCGGTGGCGCGGAAATCGGCGTTCATCCCGCGCGCCCGCATCTCCTTTTCGAGCGCGAGCGCGGTGAACATCTTGCCGATCGAGCAATCGGTGCCGACCGTCAGCAGACGCTTCCCCGGACGCTTCAAGCCATTGCCGACCGCGAATTCCTGCGTTGGGTGACGCACATCGGCGATCTGGCGGCCAAGCCGGGACGCGGTCTCGCGCAACGCCGGGATGTCGGTTAGCCGGTGGTGGAGGCCGCTCGCCAGATCCATGCCGAGCTCGAGCGAGCGCACCAGGAGCCCCTCCCAGCCCTCGCCCAGCACACCGCCGCGGTTGGTGGTGCCGACGATGACGGTCTTGACCCCCGCGGCGGCGGCCTCCTCGATTGTCATGTCGGGGATGCGAAGATCGGCCTTGCAGCCGGGCAGGCGGAGCTGTCCGAGCGAGATTTCCGGACGCCAGAAGGCGATGCCGGCCGCGGTCTTGGCGGCGAGCTGGTCGGGCGCGTCGCCGATAAACAACAGATACGGAGTGCGCAGGCTCACCGCCCCAACTCCTCTTTCTAAGGCGCGCGATCTTAGGGAAGAGCGCTGCGGTGCGAAAGGGGCGCGAAGGTTCGCGACGTCGCCCGGCAATCGACAGGGACCGCGAAAATCGGCACAGTGCGGCCCCGCACGAGGTGATCGGGAAGATGACCAGATCGTTCGCCGCCGTTGCTGTGGCGCTTGCGGCAGGCGCCGCCCTCACCGGCTGCACCGGGCCGCAGCCGTTCATCAGCGAGGGCGATGCGAATTCGGTGGAGGTCGCCTATACGGGCGATATTGCGGATGCGTTGCCGCTGGCCCGCCAGCACTGTGCTCAGTTCGAGCGCGTCCCGCGCCTTGTCGATGTCGGCGGCGGCGCCGCGCTATTCAACTGCGTTCCCCACTGAACCGCCGGCGGAGCGCCCGGCCCGGCGGCTCGGCTCAGAACTGCACGCGCTGGGTCAGCGCGCCGTCGATAATGAGATTGGTGCCGGTGATGAAACTGGCCCGCGGGCTCGCCAGAAAGACGACGGCGTCCGCCACCTCCTCGGGCTTCCCCATGCGCCCCGTTGGGTTCTTCGCCAGCATCGTGGCGAACATCTCCGGGTTGCGCTCCTCGACGATGTTCCACACCCCGCCCTTGAAATAGACATTGCCGGGCGAGACCATATTGGCCCTGACGTTCTTGGCGGCGAGATTGCGGGCGAGGCCCTTCACATAGGGCACCAGCGTCGCCTTGACCGCCGCGTAGGACCGCGTCGGGCCGTAGACTTCGGCCATCGCGGTGCTGCCGACGACGACGATCGAACCCGCCTGCGACCGCTCGAGGATCGGCAGCGCGGCTTCGATGCCGAAGACCGTGCCCATGACGTCGATCTCGAAGCCCTTGCGCCACGATGCCTCGTCCATGCCCTGCGCGAGCGCGCTGACGTTGGCGACAAAGATATCGAGCCCGCCGAGTTCCTCCGCCGCCTCGCCGATCCAGCTGCGCAGCGCCGCCAGATCGGCGACATCGACGGCGCCCCCGGTCGCCTTGACGCCGGAGCGCGCCAACGCCCTGACCACTTCGTCGACCGGCCCCTTATGGCGCGCGCAGATCGCGACGTCGCAGCCTTCCGCGGCGAGCAATGTCGCGACGGCATGGCCGATGCCGCGGGTGCCGCCGGTAACGATCGCCTTCTTGCCCTTCAATCCGAGATCCATTGGCTCTGCCATCCCTTGCGTGCGGGAAACGCGCCGGCCTGCGAAAATTTGGGAGCCGCGACCCGCGAAAGGCCGACCCCGGCGGGGCCGCTGCCTGTAGATTACGCCGGCCCGCCGCCAACCAACAACACCCACCGGCACGCCTGGACCCGTTCCGAGACATGCGCCTCGATCGAATACTACTTGCCGCTCTCGGCACCGTGCGCGGCCGTGCCGGTGCGGTCCAATCCCTCACATCCGGCGGGGCGCCGCGCCGCGGAGTGCTGGCGATTCCCGATTTTCGCCGGCTGTGGGCGGTCGGCCTCGTCATCAGCGCGGTGCGTTGGCTGGAGATGGTGGTCGTCGGCGTCTTTGTCTATCAGCACACGGGATCCGCGTTCGCGGTGGCGCTGATGACGCTATTGCGCACGCTGCCGATGGCGCTCTTCGGAGCCATCATCGGCGCGCTCGCCGAACGGCTGGAGCGGCGCAGCGCGCTGATCGGCGTCGTCATCCTGATGCTGATCACTTCCCTCTGTGTCGCCTTGCTCGCCCATGCCGGACGCCTTGAGGTCTGGCACCTCGCGGTCGCCAGCTTCTGCAACGGCATCGCCTGGGCGGCCGACAACCCGGTTCGGCGGGTCATGATCGGCGATGTTGTCGGGCATGAGCGGATGAGTGCGGCGATGTCCGTTGATATCGGCGCCAACAATGCCAGCCGCATGCTCGGCCCGACAATCGGCGGCCTCTTGCTCGCCGGGACCGGCATTTCCGGCGCTTTGACAGTAAGCGTCGCCTGCTATGCGATCGCACTCGTAGCGGCGCTATTGGTGCGCCATCGCGACAGCCTGGCCCCCGGCGCCCCCGTCGGTACCATAATCGCGCGCATCGTCGAGGGCCTCCTCTTGGTGCGGCGCGACCGAAAGCTGATCGCCATCCTGACGATTACGGTCATCTACAATGTGTTCGGCTGGCCGTTCACCGCGATGATCCCGGTCATTGGGCAGGACAGTCTCCACCTCGGGGCAAAGGGCATCGGCGTCCTCGCAAGCATGGACGGTATCGGCGCGCTCTGCGGCTCGGTCGCGATCGCCCTCTATGCCCGGCCGGTGCATTACGCGCGACTATATCTCGGCGGTGTCGTGACCTATCTGGTGCTGCTGATCGTCTTCGCGCTCGTCCCCAGCGTGCCGCTCGCCGGCGCCGCGCTGATGTTCACCGGCGTGTCCAACGCCGGCTTCAGCGTGATGCAGGCGACGCTGATCTACCTTGCGGCTCCGGCCGAGATGCGCAGCCGGATGTATGGAGTCTTGTCGGTGTGTATCGGCGCCGGCCCGATCGGCTTTTTCTCGCTCGGCGTCGCAGCCGACGCGATCGGCGCTCCGTGGGCGACCGCGATCACCGGTACGCTCGGCCTCCTCGCGCTCGCCGCAACCTATCACTGGTGGCGTCATCTAGGCGCCACCTGATCCGCCGTGTCATGAGGAAGCGGGGTGCGCTCGGACAGGATGTTGGAATGGTGGAGCCGAGGGGGATCGAACCCCTGACCTTCGCATTGCGAACGCGACGCTCTCCCAGCTGAGCTACGGCCCCGATATCGGTTCTGGGCTCCCATCTATGGGGTTCACTCCTTCGTCTGTCAAGCATGGCCCAAGCCCGATATCGTTTGCGGTTAGGGCAGGCTGCGGCTACCGTCCCTGCGCCTCAAAACTCGCAAGAACGGCCAGGATGCCCCCTCTAATCCATTTACTGAGTGAGCTGATCTGGATCTACGAAATCCTGCTAGTCGCGCAGGCGGTGCTGAGCTGGCTGCTCGCCTTCGGCGTCGTAAATCGCTACAACCGCGCCGTTTCGGTGATCGGCGATTTCCTCTACCGGATCACCGAACCGGCGTTGCGCCCAATCCGCGCCTTTCTGCCGAATTTCGGCGGTATCGATATTTCCCCGATCATCCTCATTTTCCTCCTCGAGCTGATACGAGGGGAGCTACTTTACTACCTTGGATAGCCTGCCAATCGCCACCGCGGCCGACGGCGTGCGGGTCGCGGTCCGGCTGACGCCGCGCGCCCGGGC
>JBARKH010000293.1:0-1664 GCA_049801295.1 Allostellaceae bacterium
GGCCCGCGATGGCGCGCAACAGCGTGCTCTTGCCCGAGCCCGACGGCCCGGTCACCAGCACCGGCTCGCCCGGCCGCGCCGCCAGCGCGATGTCCTCACGCAACAGATCGCCCCCTGGCAGGTGAAGATCGAGCCCGGCGACATGGACGCCATCGCCGCCGCGCTCGATGTCGATCGGCTGAGCCTGCCGCCGCTCGGTGACGATCGCCTCGACCCTGGCGCGAAACCCGTGCAACCGCTCGACAACCGATTGATATTCGGCGATTTCCGTGTAACTGCTGACGATAAACGAGAGCGACTCCTGGACCTGCCCGAAGGCCGAGGCGATCTGCATCAAGCCGCCGAGCTGGATCTCCTTGGCGAAATAGCGCGGCGCGGAGACCAGAAACGGAAAGACGATCGCGACCTGCCCGTATCCGGTGGTGAACCATGACAGCTTCTTGCGGCGGCGGATGATGTCCCACCAATTCGCCACGACGCGGGAGAAGCGGCCGTCGAACACGCCGTACTCACGCTCCTCGCCACCATAGAACGCGACGCTTTCGGCATGCTCGCGCAAGCGCACGAGGCTGAAGCGGAAATCGGCCTCGTAGCGCTGCTGGTTGAACACCAAGGCGGCGAGCGGGCGGCCGATGCGGTGCGTCAACCAGGTGCCGACGACCGCATAAAAGAAGGCCGCGAACACCAGATAGCCCGGGATCTCGATGTGAGAACCGCCCCACAGCGGGATCGTCAGCGAGCCCGACAAATTCCAAAGGATGAACAGGAACGACACCAGGGTCACCGCCGAGCTGAGCAGGCCCAGCGACAGCGCGAGCGAGATTGTGGCGAAGCGGTCGAGATCGTCGGCGATACGCTGGTCGGGGTTGTCGGTCGCCGACTGGTCGAGCTGGATGCGGTAGTAGGCCTGGGCACTGAGCCAATGCTTGAGGAAGTGCTCGGTCAGCCAGCGCCGCCAACGGATGTGAAGGATCTGCCGCAGATAAAGCGAGTAGACGGCAACCGTGATCCAGGCTACGGCAATCATGCCAAAAACCGCGAATTGCCACCAGAATACCCCCCAATCGTACTGTTGGAGAGCGTCGTAGAAATCCCGGTTCCACAGATTGAGGCGCACGTTGATCCACACCGCGATCAGGTTCAGCACGACCACGGCGGCGAGCAGCCCCGAGGCCGCCCATTTTTCATCCGATGCCCAGTACGGCCAAGCGAGGCTCCACGCCTCTCGCAGGAATCCTCGCCCAGACGACACCATACTCAGCCTCCTCGCAGCCCCTTCGGCTCGCGGCGCGGGTTGATCCGCGCGCGCCCGGCGGACCGGCAAACCGCGCCATGAGCGCCGTCCAACCCGCCACCGCTCTTGTGCTGGCGAGGGGCATCTGCCGCGCGCTCGAGCAGCTCGGCTACGCGAGCCTCCTTGAATTCCCGCTCGCCAACCGACGCCGCGCCGACATCATCTCGCTCGGCAGGACCGGCGAATTGATGATAGTCGAGATCAAGAGTTCGGTGGCCGATTTCCGCGCGGACCGGAAATGGGCCTTCTATCGGGAGTTCGCCGATCGCCTCTACTTCGCTGTCCCGAACGAGTTTCCCACTCTTCTCATCCCCGAAGAATGTGGCCTCATAGTGGCGGATTCCTTCGGCGCGGCGGTGCTGCGCCACGG
>JBARKH010000294.1:0-3280 GCA_049801295.1 Allostellaceae bacterium
GACGCTCACCGCGCAGCCCGCCTGTGCGAGCCGCCAGGCGATGCCGAGACCGATGACGCCGGCGCCGACGACGATCGTCTTCGGAGGATGCGGTGGGACAACAACGGGCGCGCTAATGACGGACTCCCTTCACCGGGCATGCCCGGCCAGGTTCAGTGGGTGTGATCTCAGCTCCTGGCGGTACGGACAACCCCGCGCCGCCGGGCAGCACCCCAGCCTCACCTCAATTTCAAGCCGAGCCCCATGGCGATGCAAGGGTTTTCTACGAATAGCCCGAGAGCGCCGATTGCGGCTGCTGGTGTTTAACGGTTTGGTGAGGGTCGTCGGGTATTTTGTGGGGACAGGCGCTTGGTTGCGCCGCCCGCAAGGGCATCCTCCCCCTACCTTGAGGCCGCCGGATGGCGGCCTCTTTTTTGGTTCCGCGCCGCGGCGGGGCCGGACAATGGGCCCTGGCGTTTTCGTGCGGTCCTCGCGAGGCGTTGAGAGCGCGAAAATTGACAGCCGGGCCACGCCGGCACTATCACCGGGCCTGACTGCCGAGGAGCCTCCGATGGCCAACAAGGTCTACCCCGATGCCGAGGCGGCGCTCGCCGGCCTCCTCCACGACGGGATGATGGTGATGGCCGGCGGCTTTGGCCTTTGCGGCATCCCGGAGAAGCTGATCCTGGCGCTGCGCAATTCGGGGGTGAAGGGCCTCACGGTCGTGTCTAACAATGCCGGGATCGACGGCGCCGGTCTTGGGCTCCTCCTCGAAACCCGCCAGATCGCCAAGATGATCTCGTCCTATGTCGGCGAGAACAAGCTCTTCGCCGATCTCTATTTGAAGGGCGAACTCGAACTCGAATTCAACCCGCAGGGGACGCTGGCCGAGCGCATCCGCGCCGGCGGCGCCGGCATCCCGGCGTTTTTTACGAAGACCGGGGTCGGGACGCTCGTCGCCGAGGGCAAGGAAGTGCGCGAATTCGCCGGCGAGCGGTATCTGATGGAACAGGGTCTCGTCGCCGATGTCGCGCTCGTCCATGCCTGGAAAGGCGATCGCGAGGGCAACCTCGTCTACCGCAAGACCGCGCGCAATTTCAATCCGGTGATGGCGACCGCCGGCAAGGTGACGGTCGCGGAAGTCGAGCACCTGGTCGAACCGGGCGAAATCGATCCCGACGCCATCCACACGCCCGGCATTTTCGTGCAGCGCATCGTGCACTACCCATCTTATGAGAAGCGCATCGAGCAGCGCACGGTGAGGAAGCGCGGTTGAGGAGTTGAACGTCGCCAGATTTCTTTTCGTCGTGCCCGCGAA
Source organism: Allostellaceae bacterium (assembly GCA_049801295.1). Lineage (GTDB taxonomy): Bacteria > Pseudomonadota > Alphaproteobacteria > ATCC43930 > CGMCC-115725 > DATARH01. Next base: position 1,298 of record JBARKH010000294.1, read on the forward strand.
AGCGGGCATCCAGAGGCAAAGGACGGTGTGGTCGCCCTGGATTTCCGCTTGCGCGGGAACGACGAGATAGAGTGGCGTTGATAAAGGAGTGCACCTTATGCCCTGGTCACGCGACGACATGGCGCGGCGCGCCGCCGCCGAATTGAAGGACGGGTTTTACGTCAATCTCGGGATCGGCATCCCGACGCTGGTCTCGAATTTCATCCCGCCCGGCGCCGTGCAGCTTCAAAGCGAGAACGGCATGATGGGAATGGGCCCCTTCCCGTTCGAGGGTGAGGAGGACCCCGACCTGATCAACGCCGGCAAGCAGACCGTGACCGAACTGCCGACCACGAGCTTTTTCGACAGCGCGCAATCCTTCGGGATGATTCGCGGCGGCCATATCGACCTCTCCATCCTCGGCGCGATGCAGGTTGCCGAGAACGGCGATCTCGCGAACTGGATGATCCCCGGCCGCATGGTCAAGGGCATGGGTGGCGCAATGGATCTGGTCGCCGGGGTGAAGCGCGTCGTCGTCCTGATGGAGCACACCGCCAAGGGCGAGGCGAAGCTGTTGCACCGCTGCACGCTGCCGCTGACCGGCGCCGGCGTCGTCGACATCGTGATCACCGATCTCGCCGTCTTCGCGATCGACAAGAAGGGCGGCGGGATGGAGCTCATCGAGATCGCGCCCGAGGTGTCATTGGACGACGTCAAACGCCAGACCGAGGCCACGTTCCGGGTGCGGCAGGGGATAGGGTGAGCCACCCAGCGGGCCGCCAATGACCGGCCGGGTCATCGGCATTATCGGCGGCAGCGGTCTTTATCAGATCGACGGCCTCGCCGATGTGGTGTGGCGCCGGGTCGAGAGCCCCTTCGGCACGGCCTCGGACGAACTCTGCTTCGGGACGCTCGACGGACAGCGGGTCATCTTCCTGCCGCGGCACGGGCGCGGCCATGAAATGCCGCCATCGGCGATCAATTTCCGCGCCAATATCGACGCCTTGAAGCGCAGCGGCGTCACCGACATCCTCTCGCTGTCGGCGGTCGGCAGCCTGCGCGAGGATCTCGCGCCCGGCGATTTCGTCGTCATCGACCAGTTCGTCGACCGCACCTTCGCCCGGGAAAAAAGCTTTTTCGGACCGGGCTGCGTCGCTCATGTGTCGATGGCGCGCCCGGTTTGCGCACGGATCGGCGATGCCGTTGCCGCCGCGGCCCCGCGCGCCGGGATCACCATCAAGCGCGGCGGCACCTATCTGGTGATGGAGGGCCCGCAATTCTCGACCTCGGCCGAGAGCGAACTTTACCGCAGCTGGCGTTACGACGTGATCGGGATGACCAACATGCCCGAGGCCAAGCTCGCCCGCGAGGCCGAGATATGCTACGCGACCGTCGCCATGGTGACCGATTACGATTGCTGGCACCCCGATCACGCCACGGTATCGGTCGAGATGATCCTCTCGGTCTTGAACGCCAATGCCGCTCATGCCCGCGCGCTCATTCGCGAGGTCGTGCCGCTCTTGTCGGGGCATGAGGGGCCCTGTCGTCAGGGCTGCGACCACGCGCTCGAAAATGCGCTGGTCACTGCCCCCGAACGCCGCGACCCCGCCCTCCTCGCCCGGCTCGACGCGGTCGCCGGGCGGGTGCTTAACCGATGAAGGTCGCCGGCCGGACGATGCGTACGATCTGGCTCGCCGCGGATGGGCGAACCGTCGAGATCATCGACCAGACCCGGCTGCCGCACGAACTTGTCATCGCGCATCTCACGCGGCTCGACGACGCGGTGCGGGCAATCCGCGAGATGCAGGTGCGTGGCGCCCCGCTCATTGGCGCGACGGCGGCCTATGGGATGGCGCTGGCGATGGCCGACGACCCTTCCGACCGTGCCATCGAAGAGGCCGCCCAGACCCTCGCCGCGACCCGCCCGACCGCGGTCAATCTCGCCTGGGCGCTCTCGGAAATGCGCCGCGCGCTCGCCGCACTCGCGCCCGAGCGGCGCTTTGC
>JBARKH010000295.1:0-2676 GCA_049801295.1 Allostellaceae bacterium
CCAAAGCCTTTGACCTGAATCAAGGTGCTTCGCCGGAAAACCGGACGATCATGTCGGCCGGTCGAAGTCGTCTGATGGGAGGCGATGATGCCAGTTCAATCCGACCCGGGAAAAGGCTCGCAACGGCGGGATCAAATCGGAACTCGCATCCGAGCCCGGAGGGCGCCGGAAGCGCATGCGATGGACATCGGGATCGGCCGGCGCGACGCCCATGCGCGAATTGCGCATCTGTTTTGCGAAATTTTCGAGCGTCTGCGGTTGGTCGGCGAGACGGTCGACCATCGCTACATGCTCCCCGTCACCCAGGTGGAGTTGGCCGATGCGCAGGGTATGTCCGAGGTTCACGCCAACCGCATGCTGCGGCGCCTCCGCCCGGCTGCGCACGGCGGAGGACCTCGATGCAGGGGCAGACCGCATCGAGCATAGGCTACGGTGATCGCTTCGGATCAACCGGCGTCCGACCAAAATCTGCCTTGGAAAGATGGACATCCCGATAGCGCGGCTTTCTGACCGGTCATCGGGTAGTCGCGCTTATCGCCAATACACCGACAACGCGCCGTCATTGTCCAGCGCCAAACCGACACCGAGAGGCCGGCTCTGCACGTCGAGCCTTTCCTGCAGCCATGCCGCGTCGGCAATGGAAGCGCGCTTCAGCTCAAGCCGAGCGATTTTGAACGGCACCAATCGGAGATCGATCAGCCGGCCCGTGGCGGTGCATAATCGCGGCAAGTACATCAGGCTCAGATCTCCACGGTACTCCGCATGCCCGGATATACCTTCGTAATCGTTCACAAAATCACCGCAGCCATACAGGATCAGTCGGTCGCGGTAGACCTCGATTGCCTTCGGGTGGTGCGAGGAGTGCCCATGGACCACGTCGAAACCGAGATCGACGAGCCCGCGGGCGAAACTGCGTTCAGCATGCCCGATTTCGTAACCCCAGTTGCTGCCCCAATGGAGCGACGCGATCAGTAGATCGCCAGCCTGGCGCGCCGATCGCGCCCGCTCGGCGAGGCCGGTCAACGTTCGGTCCGAGAAATCCGCGATGAGATCGACGCCTGGGATGTCGACCCGAGCGGCCCAGTCTCGGGGAATACCGCTGCTCCGATGGCCGAGGGCAAAAACCTGTACCCGAGCGCCGCCTTTCAGGCCAATGATGGCGGGGGCCTGCGCCTCCACCAGATCGCATCCCGCGCCCGCGGTTTTGATGCCCGCCCTACGCAGCGTGTCCAGTGTCTCGATCAGCCCGTCGCGGCCAAAATCGAGCACATGGTTGTTGGCCAACACGCAGCAATCGATCGCCGCGGCGGTCAGGACGCCGATATTTTCGGGGCTCATTTTGTAATTGATGCCCTTCGCCAGGTGCGCGCCGGATTTGGTGACGCTGGTTTCGAGGTTGACGATCCGCGCTTGCGGCTGGGCGCGCGCCAGCTCGGGTAGCGCATCGCCCCAGACGTAATCGAACGGGACCGTGCGGGGGACCACTCCGTTCGCGGTTTCCGCAAGCCGGACGTATTCCAGCGCCGAACGCATATGGGCTTCGTGCAGACAGGGGTCGCCGGGATACGGCAGGATCTGGTCGATGCCGCGCCCGAGCATGACGTCGCCGCACAGAAACAGCAGAACCGAACGGCCGGCAGGTGTCTCGGGTTCGCGCGGCCGCATGATCCCCTCCAACGGAATGCCTGGCGTCGGTCACAGTCGGAGCCATTGTCCGGTGGATCTCTGTCCAGCCCTTGACCTACATCAATTATACAAGGTCCACGTTGGCCTAGGGTCTGCTGCCATAGCAAACCGAGTTCCACGGTTGGAGGGCGTCATGACCAAGGCCGCCGTTCTCGAGACCTCGCTGCAACGAACGCATGAATGGCTGCACGAGATCGGCCAAGAACTCGGCTTCGATAACGAGCGCGCCGCCTATTCGGCATTGCGCGCGACCCTGCACGCGGTCCGGGACCGCCTTCCCGCCGAATTGGTTGCGCATCTCGGCGCCGAATTGCCGATGCTGGTGCGCGGGATCTATTACGATGGCTGGCATCCGTCTGCCGCCGGGCTGAAGGCGGCGCATGCCAAGGATTTCTTTGACTCGATCGGTGGCGAACTGCTCGGGCACGAGGAGCTGGAGGATGTCGAGGCCGTTGCAGGAGCGGTGCTGCGCGTCATCAATCGACGGATCGCGCCGGGGCAGATCGCGCGCGTTCTCGATGCAATGCCGGAGAAGGTGCGCCAGCTGTGGCCCAAGGCACAGGCCGAAGGCATCCAATGACATCATCAGCGCCCGCACGGCGGGAGCGAACCCGAGACATAACGATCGGACCGGTCGCGCTCGACGGGATGCTCGGATTACCGGACGCCAGCGCCGGGATCGTGCTGTTCGCCCATGGCAGCGGCAGCGGCCTGCTCAGCCCGCGCAACAACTTTGTCGCCCGCGCCTTGCGCGACTTGGGTTTTGCCACCCTGCTGTTCGATCTCTTGACCGAAGAGGAGGCGCAGGACCGCGCCAATGTCTTTGACATCCCGCTGCTCGCCGAGCGGCTGTCGATGGCAACCGCCTGGGTCATCCGGGACCGCGACACCGCAGCCCTGCCGATCGGCTATTTCGGCGCCAGCACCGGGGCGGCGGCGACGCTGGTCGCGGCGGCGTCGGGGGCATGGCCGGTCGCGGCGGTCGTATCG